>JADCJL010000045.1 GCA_020247055.1 Acidobacteriaceae bacterium
CTGTGCCGCTGCTGACCCGGGACGGGGAGATCGAACTGGCCCGCCGGATTGAACGCGGCCAGCGAATCATCACCAAGACGCTTTCGCGCTCGCCCCTCGTCGTTCGGGAGTTGCAATTCATTCGGGCCGATATTGAGTCCAACGCGCTCCTGCTGCGCGATGCGCTCACCCTGAACGACTTCAACGAAGACGAGGAAGACCTCCAGAAGCAGCAGGACGAGTTGTTCGCGGCGCTGGCAGCCATTGACAACGACGCGCAGACCGCGCAGGCGCTCCGGCAGAAGCTGAATGCCATACCGCGGACGGGCAAGCCCAAGCAGTACCGCTCCTGCCGGATGCAGTTGGCCCGGCAATTGGTGCGCATCTCCCGGCAGATCCGGCAAATCCCCTTCAGCTCCCTGGTCCTTCGCCGGCTGGCCAACCGCGTCCGCACTTCGCTTGAGCAGCTTCGCCCGGTCGAACAGGATATCATCCGGACGCAGCGGCAGATCGAAGAGTGCGAATCTCGTGCCCCCGAGTCCAGCGCCGTAAACGAGGAGCTGATCAAGGAGCTCCGCAAAGAGCTCAAGGCCCTCACAGGCCGCGTGCAGTCGATCGTCGACGAGTGCGGCGCCAGTACGACCGATCTCCGGCGGACGCTGAATCTGCTCGACCGGGGCGATGCCGAGGCCGATGTGGCCAAAAAAGCCCTGATTGAATCGAATCTGCGGCTAGTGGTATCCATCGCCAAGCGCTACACCAATCGCGGCCTGCAGTTTCTGGACCTGATCCAGGAAGGCAACATCGGGCTGATGAAGGCGGTCGACAAATTCGACTACCAGCGCGGCTACAAGTTCTCAACTTACGCCACCTGGTGGGTGCGCCAGGCGATCACGCGGGCCATTGCCGATCAGGCCCGGACGATTCGCATTCCGGTGCACATGATCGAAACCATCAATAAGCTCGTGCGGACGCAGCGCGTCATGCAGCAGGAGTTGGGACGCGAGCCGAACACCGAAGAGTTGGCCAAGCGGCTCGATCTGCCGGTTGGTAAGGTGCGGAAGGTCATGCGCATCGCCCAGGAGCCCATCTCGCTCGAAACGCCCGTCGGCGAAGAAGACGAGTCCCACCTCGGCGATTTCATCATCGACAAGCGCGTCGCCTCGCCCTCGGAAGCCGTCATCAATCTGAATCTGCGCGAACAGACCGCCGAGGTGCTGAAAAGTCTGAGCCCGCGGGAAGAGAAAATCATCAAGATGCGCTTTGGCCTGCAGGATGGCAGCGAGCACACCCTCGAAGAGGTCGGGCAATACTTCGCCGTCACGCGCGAGCGGATCCGGCAGATCGAGGCCAAGGCCCTGCGCAAACTGCGTCATCCCAGCCGCAGCCACCGGCTGAAAACGTTCCTTGAGGCCCGGCCGCCCGGCGAGTAAGGCTTATCCGTAAAGCTCCCGCACCCGATTCTGGATCGCCGCCGGGGTGTACTCGCGCCAGTCTTCCCCCAACCGAACCTTTTCCCGCAGAGCGGTCGAAGAGATCTCGTCATAGCTCTTCGCCAGGCTGACCGGGTGGATCCTGTGCACCAGATGCACCGGTGGTACGTACTCACCCTGCCGGGCGGCGACCAGGAGTTCGTACTCCGCCAACTGCTCCTCAATCGGCTCCACCCCGTCATAGTTCCAGCCCACGATCCGCTCGGCGGCGTCCCGCCCACAAACGACAAAAATCTGGCCGAGCGAAGGAAAGCGGCGCCGGCACTCGCGAACCATTTCGATGAACAGTCCGCCCTCGGAGATGACGGCGCCCATCCGGGGATCATCAATGGCCGCCCGGATGAGTTCCAAGCGGTCCCGCATACTCACCCGGTCATACGATTTGTGCGGGAAAGAGCGCGGCAAAACGAACCACAGGTGATCGACGAACGGCAGAGCCGCGCGGGCGAGTTCGAGGTGAGCCTTCGTAATGGGGTGAAAGCTGCCGGGCAGCAGCGCGAGGCGGCGGATATTTGTTGTAACTGGACTCGATTGCATGTCGTACTCTGAGGTAGAGCGATATGTTTACCTGGATCTGCCCCCAATGCGGCGGTGAAGTGCCGCCTTCGATGGATGCCTGCCCACGCTGTTCGCCTCCGGCGCAGGATGCCTTCAGCCCGGCGCCCGAGCGCGAACCCGTCGTGCCGCCGGTGCTGCTGCCGGTTCAGCCAGTCCCCGCCTCAACTCCTCCGGCGGCCCCGGTTCCCGCGGTTCAGCCGGCCCCGGCGCCGACCTTTTCAGCCTATCAGACGCCGCCGCCGGTCCAACCGGTGCAACCTTTCAACTATCCCTACGCCGAACCCGCCCCCCAGAAACCCATCAATCCCGTCCTCGTCGTCGTGGCGGTCGCCGCGCTGCTCCTCGGGGCAGGATACGTCGCTTTCCAATATCTGCCTTCGTCGAAGCTCGAACAGACGGCCGAAGAACATCCCGGCGAAAAGACCAAACTCCTGGACGCCAAGGGTGCCTCCGTACACCCGCTCGCCAAGCATATCGAAGTCACCGGCTTCCGCATTCGCGAGGATAAAAACCAGCGCGTCACCGTCCAGATGGTGATTGTCAACCACAGCGGAGCCGACGTTGCCGGGCTCGAAATGCAGGTCGGCCTCTACGCCAAAGGAGAACTCGTCGTCGAGTTCCCCGTTAAGGTGAAGAGCCTCGGACCCTTCGAAGTGGCCCAGGGAACCGGGCAGGCAACCACAAAGATGCGGGCTTACGAGTTCCCCGACTGGCAGTTCCTCACCCCGAAAGTCACCATCACCGCCCCGTAAAGTCAGCGGACCGTGACGGCGGCGGCCACCGCGGCCCGGGCCTCCGGTTCGGGCAGCAGCCGTACCGTCGGCAGGGTGATCTTCGCTTCCCCGCCCCAGAGTTCGTTCAGGGTCTTCTGACGGTAGGTGAAGATCATCTTGAGCTGGGCTTCCACCATCACCCAGTGAGCCAGGGCGCCCAGCGGTCCCAGCGGCAGAACATAATCGACCGTGTCCTTGACAAGCGTCCCCTCCGGAGTCTGTTCGAAGGTGTGCCGGTGGCGCCAGAGAACGTACGGACCTCGCATCTGTTCATCCACGAAGTCATGGGGGGGATTGTAGGCCGTAATCAGCGTGCGCCACTTCATCGGCACGACAAACCAGCGAAAGCGGTAGTCGATCTCCGCCCCCTTCCGCATGACGACCTTCTGCTGCGAGGTAACCTCGAAGCTCAGCCACGGTGGAGTAATTTTCTTGAGGTTATACGGATTCTCAAAGATCTCGTAGACCGCCTCAATCGGCTTGGGAACGAGCATTTCACAGGTCAGTTGGTAGGTGCGCATGGGGGTAATGGGTGGCCCAGACGCTGCAGATTCTGGCGGGCTTGCGGCTGGCAGGGGTCGCGGTCCAGCGCCCGGAGGTAGTCGGCTCTGGCCGCCTCCACCTGTCCGAGCGCTTCGAGCGCCACGCCGCGGTTCAGGATGGCTTTCGGGTCATCCGGCCGCCGGGCGAGGGCTCGACCGAACTCGGCAAGCGCGCGGGCCGCCTCACCTTGCTGCAGGTAGGCTCTCCCCCTTAGGGATGCGATGGCCGGGTCGCCCGGCGCTATTTGTTCGGCCTCGGCCAGCAGCGCGAGCGCCTCCGCCGGCGGGGCAAGCCGCGCGAGTTGGAGACGCGGGCGAAGCTTGCCGGGGGCCGCGGCGGCGGCTTCGCGCCACAAACCCGCTTCGTCGCGCCAGGCGATGGCGCGCGCGGCGGAAAGCACCGTGAAAATGGCCAGCACCGGCAGCAGGGCGCGGCGCGGGAGAACCCAGGCGATGGCCAGCGAGAAGGCCGTCATCGGCAGATAGAGGCGCCGCCACGCCACCAGGTCCGCCGCGGGCAGAAACGAGGAGCTCGGCAGCAGCAGGATGAGGCCGAAAACAAACCAGCGCCCCGCCGGATACCCGCGCCAAAGACAAACCGCGGCGGCCACGCTCAGCACCACCCAGCCGAGCACCCCGGCTTCGAAGTTGACCGCCGGGGCGGGCGGATCCACCGTCAGGCCGTGCGGTACGGCGATCCGTAGCAGATAGCCCCAAACCACCTGCCCCTGAGCCAGCAGGTACTCGCCCGGGGTGAAACCGGCATCGAAGCCGGAGCCGGCGCCGGCGACGACTTTGGTAGCGTAGAGCACGCGGAGCCCGGCGGCGGCGCTGAGGGCGACCATGGCCGCGATCGGGAGCCAGACCGGGCGCAGAACCAGCAGCGCCACCGGAAAGGCGACGCACTCCTCTTTGGCCAGCAGCGCCGGGAGAAACCACGCTACGGCGCTCCAGTGCCGCTGGCGCGTCCAGGCGTCGAGCGCCGCCAGGCAGAAGAGCGTGGCCAGCAGCGAACTGCGGGCGAAAACGTACTGCACGGGCTCCGAGAGCAGCGGATGCACGGCGAACAACAGCGCCGCCGTGGGGGCCAGCTCCAGCGGCAAAAGGCGGCGTGCGATCCGGTCAATCAGGAAAACCGCCAGCAGATGACCGCCGAGGTTGCACACATGCCAGCCGCCGAAAGACTGGTTGAGCCAGAAGGTGAAGTACGTGAGCGGACGGGTCTGTTCCAGGCGGAACAACTTGCCAAGCCCGACCGGTTCGGCCAGCAGCGAGTAGTCATCAAAGACAAAAATGCCAGGCAGGGAGAGCGCATGCGCGACGAGAGCGAAAAGGTAAGGGGACCAGCGGGGTAGCAACGACTGCTAGGATACCTTGCCCCGCCGACAAGGATATGATGAAGAGGGTCGCGTGCACCGGGACACGGCCGCGCGCCCGCACACGGGGACCAATTTCGATGTCGCGATGGTTGATGGCACTGACGGCGCTGAGTTGTCTGGCGCAGGAGAAGCGTTTGGATTTTGGCCGCGAAGTTCGGCCCATTCTCTCGGAAAAATGCTTCCATTGCCACGGCCAGGATGCCCGGACCCGGATGGCCGGATTGCGCCTCGACGTGGCCGGCGCCGACCTGCACAAAGTCGTCGAGCGCATCACGGCCACCAACCCCGCGCGCCGCATGCCGCCCCCCGCCTCCAAGCGCTCCCTCGAACCCGCCCAGATTGCCGTGCTGCAGCGCTGGGTGCGGCAGGGCGGCCAGTATGCCCAACACTGGGCCTTTGTGCCGCCGCGCCGCCCCACGCCCCCGCCCGGCGCGGTCAACCCCATCGACGCCTTCGTACGCCAGCGCCTCGCCGCCGAAGGCTTGCGGCCCAACCCTCCGGCCACCCCGCAGGCCTGGCTCCGCCGCGTCTCTCTCGATCTCACCGGGCTGCCTCCCACCCCCGCCGAACTCCGGGACTTCACCGCCGCCGTTCCCAGCGCGGGCGAACGGGCCTATCAGGCAACCGTCCGGCGCCTCCTGGCCTCGCCCCGCTTTGGCGAACGCATGGCCATCGACTGGCTCGACGTCGCGCGCTACGCCGACACGCACGGCTTTAACAACGACTCGGAACGCTCCATGTGGCGCTGGCGCGACTGGGTCGTGCAGGCCTTCAACGACAACCTGCCCTACAACCGCTTCCTCACCGAACAGCTCGCCGGCGATCTGCTCGAAAAACCCACCCTCGAACAGCGCATCGCCACCGGCTTCGGCCGCAATCACGTCATCAACTCCGAAGGCGGCATCATCGGCGAAGAGTACCGGGTCGAGTATGTCGCCGACCGCGTCCGCACGCTCGGCATGGCCTGGCTCGGGCTGACCTTCGAGTGCGCCCGCTGCCACGACCATAAGTACGACCCGATCTCCCAGAAAGACCACTACCGGATGTACGCCTTCTTTAACAACGTGCCGGAGTTGGGCGAGGACGGCCGCGTGGCCAACGCCGTGCCGATTCTGCAGGCGCCCACGCACGAAGAGCAGCGGCAGTTGGCGGCGCTCGATGCCCGCATCCGCCGCGCCGAGGCGCAGCCCCGGCCGCGCCCGGTCCCCGCCACCGCAGCCCCCGGCGCCAAACCCCTCACGCCGCACGAACCCGTCCCGCTCGGCAAACACGACGCCGTCAGCTTCGCCTTCCGCGTCTCCGGAACCGGACAGGACACCGAGCTGTTCAGCTCCATCGACTACCAGCGGAACATGGCGGCCACCACCTACGGCCGCGGCCTCGACGTCCGCCTGGCCGGGCCCGAAATCGAGTTCCGCTTCGCCGACCGCCTCTCCGCCTACGCCATCATCGTACGCAGCGCCGGCGCCGGCCTCACCCCGGGACGCGAGCGGCACGTGGCCGTCGTCTACGAAGGTGCTCACGATTCGGCGGGCGCCATGCGCGCCTACGCCTCCTGGGTGCGCCTGTTTGTGGACGGGCGCGAGGTAGAAACGCAGATCCTCCACGACGGCCTCGCCATGCCCGAACGCAGCCTCGATAAGCCCCAGCCCACCAAGTTCCGCGTAGGGCCCGTCAAAGAGGCACAATTCTGGACCCGGGCGCTCCGCGGCGCCGAAGTGCGCAGCCTGGCCCGGCTGGCCACGGCGGATCCCGAACTGGAATCCCTGCGCGAGCAGCGCCTGCGCATCGCCCGCCGCGTAGCCACCGTAATGGTCATGCAGGAGCTGCCCGGCGAACCCCGCCCCACCCATGTTCTCCTCCGCGGCCAGTACAATCTGCCCGGCGAGCGCGTCGAACCCGGCGTCCCCGAAGCACTCCTGGGCGCCTGGCCCGCCGGGGCGCCCCGCAACCGGCTCGGCCTCGCCCAATGGCTCACCAAACCGGACCATCCCCTCACCGCCCGCGTCGTCGTCAACCGCTTCTGGCAGCAGTTCTTCGGCCAGGGACTCGTCAAAACCAGCGAGAACTTCGGCGTCCAGGGCGAATCGCCCAGCCATCCGGAACTGCTCGACTGGCTGGCGCGGGAGTTCGTCGACTCCGGTTGGAACGTCAAAGGCCTGCTTGAAAAGATCGTCCTCTCCGCCACCTACCGCCAGGAGGCGGCCGGATCGGCCGAAAGCTTCGCCCGCGATCCGGAAAACCGGCTCCTCAGCCGGGGCCCGCGGTTCCGGCTGCCCGCCGAACTGATTCGCGATCAGAGCCTGTTCGTCTCCGGCCTGCTCGAAGAGAAGCGGGGCGGCCCCCCGGTCTACCCCTACCAGACCCGGGATCTCTACAAAAACATCGTCGTCGCCGCCACCTACCCCGGCACCACGTGGCCCGAGGCACAGGGAGCCGATCTCTACCGCCGCAGCCTCTACACCTTCTGGAAACGCACGGTACCCCACCCGACCATGACCGTCTTTGACGCCCCGGATCGCGAATTCTGCGTCGTCCGCCGCTCGAACACGAATACGCCGCTGCAGGCGCTCACCCTGCTGAACGATCCCACCTTCGCCGAGGCGGCGCGCAAACTCGCCGAGCGCGCCTGGCGCGAGGGCGGCCGGACCGCGGACAGCCGCCTGGCCTTCGCCTTCCGCCTCGCCACGGGCCGCGAACCGGACGGGCCGGAGTTGGGCACGCTCCGCGATCTGCTGGCCAAGATGCGTCAGGAGTACTCGGAAGACGCCGACCGCGCCCGGCAGCTGCTGGCCGTGGGCGGCAGCCCCGCCGCCGCCGATATCGCCGCCCCGGAGCTGGCCGCTTACACGAGCGTCGCCAACGTGATTCTGAATCTCGACGAGGTGATTACTAAATGATGTTCTCCCGCCGCGCCCTCCTCGCCCGCCTCGGCGGCGGCCTCGGCGCCGCCGCGCTGCACGCCCTCGGGGCCCCGCGCAGCTTCCCGAACTTCGCACCCAAGGCCAAACGGGTCATCTATCTGTTCCAGTCCGGCGGCCCCTCGCACCTCGACCTGTACGACCACAAACCCTATCTCAAAGGGCGCTTCAACGAGGATATCCCGCCCTCGGTCTTCGGCACCCAGCGGATCACCGGCATGGTGGCGCACCAGGACCGCTTCCCCGTCATGCCCACCCTCTACGGCTTCCGGCAGCGCGGCCAGAGCGGACAATGGATCAGCGATCTGCTCCCCGAAATCGGCGGCATCGCCGACGAACTCTGCGTCCTGCGCGGCGTCCACACCGAAGCCATCAACCACGACCCCGCCATCACCCTGCTCCAAACCGGCAGTCAGCTGCCCGGGCGGCCCAGCATGGGCGCCTGGATCGACTACGGCCTCGGCAGTGAAAACGCCAATCTGCCCGCCTTTGTCGTGCTCAACTCGCTGCCCGCCAACGGGCAGCCCGACCAGGGCCTGCTCGCGCGCCTCTGGGGCTCCGGCTTTCTGCCTTCGCGTTACCAGGGCGTGCAGTTCCGCAGCGGCGGCGATGCCGTGCTGCATCTGTCGAACCCGCCCGGCGTCACGCGGGAGCAGCGGCGCAGCCAGCTCGACGGCTTGGCCGCCCTGAACCAGCGGTTAAAGGAGCGCGTCGGCGACCCGGAAATCGACACCCGGATTGCGCAGTACGAAATGGCGTTCCGCATGCAAACCTCTGTCCCGGAGCTGGTCGATCTCGCGCAGGAGCCGGAATCGACCTTCGCGCTCTACGGTCCGGAAGCGAAAAAACCCGGCACCTTCGCCGCCAACTGCGTCCTGGCGCGGCGTCTGGCGGAGCGCAACGTCCGCTTCATCCAGCTCTATCACCGCGGTTGGGACCACCATGGCAACCTGACCGAAAGGCTCCCCGCGCTCACCCGCGATGTCGACCGGCCCTCGGCGGCGCTCGTGCGCGACCTCAAACAGCGCGGCCTGTTGGAGGATACGCTCGTCATCTGGGGCGGCGAGTTCGGGCGCACGCCCTACGCGCAGGGCCCGGCCAAGCCCGATTCCTACGGCAGAGACCACCACGGCCGCGTGTTTTCCCTCTGGATGGCCGGCGGCGGCGTCAAGCGCGGTCTCGCCTACGGCGCTTCGGACGATTACGGCTTCAACGTGGCCGAGGGCGGCGTCCATGTGCACGACCTGCAGGCGACCATCCTCCACCTGCTCGGCATCGACCACGAGCGGCTGACCTTCCCGTTCCAGGGCCGGCAGTTCCGGCTCACCGACGTCCATGGCCGGGTCGTCAAAGAGATCGTGGCCTGAACACCCATCGCCGGAGTCTCAAATCTCCGCAAATCGACCCGGCCTCCGCCAAACGCCATCGGAATCCCCGCATCAGATCCGTCCCCGGGATCGCGGAGACTCTTCCCTCTCCCACGCGCGAGTAACGCGCGGGTTCCGGTTCTCGTCTCCGCGCTGGCACGACGAGGTTACCTGCACCCACCCTCGGAACGGGCGATTCGGATCAACCGGCATCGGCGTAAGACGTGGGTGTATACCATCGGGTCCGGGAAACGTAAAACAGGAAGCGATAGACGTGGCCAAGATAATCGAGCAACGCATGACGGCGCAAATGGATGGCGAGTTCGTCGTCTTCCTGATCGGCATGCGCATCAACAAACCGTGGAAGATCCACAAATGGCTGCCTGTATTCACCGCGATGCCCAGGATGATCAAAGAGTTAGAGGCCGACCCGGAGTCGGGTTTCCTCGGCCACAACGGCATCCATCTCAGCGGCATCGTGCAGTATTGGCGCTCGTTTGAGCATCTTGAAGCCTACGCCCGCGCGAAAGACAAGAAGCACTGGCCCGCCTGGGTGGACTTCAATAAGAAGATCGGCGCGAGCCGCGGCGATGTCGGCATCTGGCACGAAACCTACAAGGTCAAGCCGGGCCAGTACGAAGCGGTCTACTCCGGCATGCCGGCCTACGGCTTGGGCAAGATCGGTAAACTGATTGCCGCCTCGGGGCGCAAAGATACGGCGCGTGGACGGATCCAGGAACAGGAATAGGAATAGGAATAGCAGCTCCCATCCTGTTACGTCGGCAGGTGGGCTGTTCGGGGGGCCGCTCTTTCCGCAAGAGTGCCGCCTCGCCGGTTCTGGGTGAATGGTAGCCGCCTCGGAAGTTGAGTCGTCCCTCCCACACGGCGACTTGCGGTGGAACGGCTCTCTTGAGCGGGCGTTCCTGCCCAGCGACCTCCCCCACTACGAGACGCCGGGCATCCACCTCCCATCGGCGACCTTTCGATTTTTCCGCCCACGGCGGATCGCGTCAGCGAACATCGAGATCGAGCTCCTCCGCAAGCACGACAGGCACCGCGGTGCCGTCATTTCTGCCATGGACAAGATCGGCCAGATCCGCGCCGGCCAGAACGTGGACTCGACCGCGGTGCTCGCAACCCACGGCAAGCAACTGAGCGAGTGTCGTTCTCGGAAACCTCATCGTACGGTCTGATCGGCCTGGATTCACCGTCTTTTGGGGTCTTTGCGGGAGAGCCTTGAGACTTCACTCGCCCGGCGTCGTCGGCTGACAATACTCTTCGCGCGATTCCAATAGGCGCAAGGGCGTGGCCTCGGTGACGATCAATCGGGCCGCGCAAAGGCACAGGCCGATGCGAATAGAATCGCGCCGAACAAACCATTTACCGTACGTTCCCATCAATCGGTTCTCGCCATACCGCAAGGCCATGCGTTGCGCGCAGGCCCATTGCGGACCCCGCATGACACTTTGGCGTCGGTTTGTCGCAGGAGTTGCGTCATCCGACGCCCAAATCCCCCAATTCCTCAAGCCGATGAAAACAAAGAGCCAGTGACGGTCAAATGACAGTAAAACACCTTCCCGCGCCGCTTGGCGGGTGGTATCCCTACGCTCATGAAGGTTTCGTTTCAAAGGATATTTGCCGCCTTTGCGGTCCTGTTCATGGTCGCCCCCAAACTGCCGGCCCAACTGGCAACGGCGACTGTGAGCGGCAGCGTCCGGGACGCAACCGGCGCCACGATTCCAGGTGCATCAATCGAACTGACCAACACGGGAACCGGTATCGCCAGGCGGACGGCCAGCAATGATTCGGGGATCTACACCTTTCTTGGCATCCAGCCTGGCAGCTACACGCTGCAAGCATCGGCTACCGGCATGGCGCCTCAACGCTTGCGTGCCTTCACGCTGCAAGTGAACCAGACGGCCACGCTCGATTTCGATCTGAAGCTGGGCGACGTCACCCAGTCGGTTACCGTATCTGGATCGGCTGCAGAAGTTCAGAGTTCGACAGCCGAACTCGGAACGGTGGTCTCCCAGAAGGCCGTGGCGGATCTCCCTCTGAATGGCCGCAACTTCTCCCAACTCCTTGCCCTGACGCCGGGCGTTTCTCCGGTGAGCGTCAGCCAGAACGCGACCGGGCCGCTGCGCTCGGTAGGCACGGTGGTAATGCCGTCGGTAAACGGACAGACCGGCCGGAGCAACATCTTCTTGCTCGATGGCGTCGTGAACTTCGGCGCCAATCAGAACTACTACATCGTCACGCCGATCGTCGAAACGATTCAGGAGTTCAAGGTGCAGGCGCACAATGACCTGGCTGAGTTCGGTGGCGGACTCGGAGGAGTAGTGAACGTGGTGACGAAGGCTGGCACGAACGAGTTGCACGGTAGCGGCTGGTGGTTCGTGCGCAACGATGCCTTTGATGCCCGCAGTTTCTTTCAACCCGCCGTGACACCTTTCCGATGGAATCAGTATGGCGGCAGTGTCGGTGGACCGGTCACCATCCCAAAGCTCTATTCGGGGAAGAATCGGACATTCTTCCTATTGGGCTACCAGGGGTACAAACTGCGCCGCCCCAACCAATCCTTCTTCCGTGTACCGACCGCGGCAAACCTCAATGGCGACCTGAGTGACTGGCCGCGCCAGATTTTCAATCCGCTGACGACGCGGCAGGACCCGGCCCGGCCGGGCACGTTTCTCCGCGATCCGTTCCCGGGTAACCGGATTCCGGCCAACTTGCTGGATGCTGGCGCCCTCCTCTATGCCCGGTCGACGCTGCCCGCTCCCATCGTGACCGGAGTCAGTGACCGAAACGCTCAGGATGACACACCCTTCTCGCAGAATCAGGAGGAGTACCACGCGCGCGTCGACCACACCTTCAGCGAACGGGATCTGGCCTGGTTCCGGTGGAGCGGGCGCTTGTCGAGCGTCAGCACTTCCGCGGGGCGTCCCACGCTGCCCACCACCAATCCCACCTCGAGCCGCAATATTGGCGCTGCCTGGATTCATACGTTCAACGCGGCTACCGTGCTGCAACTCCAGTTCGGACACAGCCGGCAGTTCGACGAGATAATCACGCGATTCCGTGGTCTGCCCGATAACTTCGTGGCCAGCGCCGGCTTCTCTGACGCCCTGTCCAGGAACTACGAACTCACGCGGGAACTCATTCCAGCGCTCAATGTCGCCGACTTTTTCGGGGGCGGCGAGAATTTACAACCAAGTGACTCATGGAACCACCAATACCGCGGCGACGTGTCCCGGAACTTGGGCCGTCACAGCCTGAAGTTCGGCGTCGATTGGGTACGTTCAGGAGTTCGCATCATTCCCAACACGGCTACCGTCAGCTTCATCGCCACGCAGACTTCGAACCCGGCCGCAGCCGCCACTACCGGTAGCGCGCTTGCCTCTTTTCTCCTGGGGTTCCCGGACAACGCCCAGCGCCGCAACACGATCATCAGCCGCTCGGCGCGCAATCTCTTCGGCCTCTACCTCCAGGATCAATGGCGTGCCACCAACAAGCTGACCGTGAATATTGGCCTGCGCTATGACCGTGCGGCCTGGCCCCGCTTCGGGCGCCCGGAGGACCGGAACCAGGAAGTTGGGCTCATGGATTTCAATCGCGGGGTGTACCTACTGCAGCAATCGGTGGCGTCGTGTGCTGAGCGTCGTCGTGCGCCTTGCATTCCGACAACCGGCGGCGCGCTACCGGCCAACGTGCTTGTCGTGCCGGATGGCCAACTGCGAAGGAACAACAACCTCAATCTGCAGCCACGCTTCGGGTTAGCCTATCGCCTACGGCCCTCAACCTCATTGCGTGCTTCGTTCGGTGTCTCCTTCGATAACTGGGCGGGCATTGAACAGATCTCGACCAACGTGCAGGGCTCCTGGCCGTCATTGGCCCAACAGTTGGTGTCGAACCTGAATCGAAGTGATGGCCCGCCAACGGTAACGTTCAAGAATCCGTTTGACGGCGCCGCCAGTGGACTCACTCCGGAGGCCACGCCGTTCACCCGGAATCAGTTTTGGGCCGATCCACTCTGGAAGAATCCCTACTCGCTGCAGTGGACGCTGGGTGCGCAGCATCAGTTGGTGGACGGCACGGTCCTCTCGGTGCACTATGTCGGTTCCGGGTCGAAGCGCCTGGACATCGGCGGACTCTACAACGTCGCGTTAACTCCGGGACCCGGCAACCCGCGGGATCGCGCACCGTTTCCCTACATCAATGCAATGAACTACGACCGCAGCCACGGCCGGGGTACTTATCACGGCCTCCAGGTCGGCCTGAACCGGCGGGCGAGCCGCGGACTGACCTACCTGGTTTCCTACACATGGTCGAAGTCAATCGATACCGGCTGTTCGGGCTGGTTCGGGGTGGAGGGATGCTCGGTGCAGAACCCTTATGACGTGAACGCCGATCGCAGTGTGTCGGCCACCGACCTGACCCACAACTTCACAACGAGCTGGGTCTATGAGTTGCCGTTCGGCAAGGGGCGGTTCTCCACGCACAACCACGCACTGGACCTGTTGGCCTCGGGCTGGCAGCTGAACGGGATATTGAGCTTGCGCTCGGGGCGCGTGTACACGCCGACGGCGAGCGGCGATATCGCAAACACCGGCAACAACGAATACATGCGGTTGAACGTCGTGGGGAACCATAAGCTCGACAATCCGCGGCCGGAAGCGTGGTTCAACCGCTCCGCCTTTGCGGCCCCGGCACCGTTCACGTTCGGCAACGCCGGCCGCCACTCCTTGCGGTCCGATGGGCTGGAGAATCTGGACGCTTCTATTTTCCGGCAGTTCCGCATCCGAGAGAGCCTCTCCATGGAACTGCGCGGCGAGGCGTTCAATCTACTCAACCACACGGTTTTCGGCCTCCCAACCGCCAACATCACGAGTCCAAATTTCGGCCGGGTCCTCACGCTGGGCAATACTCCGCGCCAGCTGCAGCTTGGCCTGCGGTTGATTTTCTAGCGGGCCATCCTACATCTGAACTCAGACGCCGAGGCAGTCATCATGAACGCAACCAAACAAAACAGCAACCCCAAGGCTCGACCGGGTTCCCTGAATTTCATTACCCGGCGGCACTTTGTTCAAACCGCCGCCGCTCTCGGCAGCGCGGCTGGAGCGACCACTAGTGCAGTGGCGGCTGACGAGGGCAAAGGCAAAATCCGCACTGCCTTGAACCAGCCGCTCGGCCAGGACTATGTGGTCGTCACGCAGGTGCCGGACAAAGACCATTTCATCCACGACCCGGCCATGACCATCCTGCCGAATGGTTGCCTGATCGTCGCTGCGCCGGTCTGGGGGCGGGGTCCGCGGACTCCAGGCGCTTCGCAGGACAAGTTGCGTTCGGTAGTTGTGTCGCGCAGTAGGGATAGAGGGAAAACGTGGACCAAAGTCTGCGAGAAGCCGTGGTCGGAAGCCACGCTCTTCGTCCATGAAGGCCGGCTCTACCTGTTCACGCAGATCAAAACCTTCAGCGGCGTGTGGGTCAGTGCGAGCGAGGACGAGGGCGCGAGTTGGACCGAACCAGTCGAGGTGATCAAGACCGATCCTGCCCGCAAACACTGGGGCATTCAGACGGGCATGGTGGTTCAGGACGGGTGGCTCTACTGGGCCAATGGCCGCGCCTTCGAGGACATGGGCGTGGTGGCCTGCGAAATCAAGAAAGGGCTGCTCAATCCCGAGGCGTGGGTCGCCTCCGAGGCAGTCGTGATGCCGATACCGCAGGAGATCATGTCGGGCACCTTTAGCGACGGTTCGCCCATGCGCTGCCTCGAAGGTAATGTTGTCCACTCGGGTGGCCGGCTACTCGTCATCGCCCGTGCGGTCATCAATCGTTACGGTACGGCCAACATGGCCGCTGTGTTTGATCTGACGCGGCAGGGTCGAACGCTCGCGCTCACCTTCAGGCAGCTTTACCCGGTGCCCGGGGGGCAGTGCAAGTTCCACATCCTCTGGGATGAACGGTCAAGGCTGTTCTGGATGGCCTCGAACTTCCCTACCAACTCGTTGGGCCTCTATCAGGATCCTGAACTCAAGCTGCCTCCGAACAAGCCTGCCTGGCAGTCCCTGCGCGAAGATCGACGACTGCTGATGCTGTCCTATAGCCTCGATGCCTTGAACTGGTTGCCCGCCTGCTCCATCGCGAAAGCCCCGAAGATGACGCAGTCCTTCATGTACCCTTCGATGGTGATCGACGGCGACGACATCGCCCTGCTCTCGCGCACGGGCCGCGATTCGGGCGACTACCACGATGCCGACCTGGCGACCTTTCACCGCGTCCGCAACTTCCGGTCGCTGGCGATGGATATCGCTCCGAAGCTGTGATGCGCACGATGACCAAGCTCTCACGACGAGGCCTCCTCGCGGCGGCGCCAGCGCTCCGCCAGGCGCCGCGCCTCAGCTTGCCGGTCCCACACCGGAAGTTGGCGACGGCCCCGCAACGAATCTTCTTTCAACACGACTCGGCTAACTTCGAGCCGCCCGACATGTATGGGATGGAGATCGGTAAGTGGCTGCGCCAACGCTTTGGATTCATGGATGAGCCAGGGAACCAGATCGACACCTATTGCCTGGACATCTCCAACGAAGGCATTCTGCCCTACGCCAGCCGCATCCTGCCGCGCTGGCAGCAGCCGGGCCTTCAGAAATGGTGGGACCAGGGCATCGATTTCATTGAACGCATCGTGACCGGCTGTCATCAGCGTAAGATTCGATGCTTTTGGAACCATCGGATGAGCGAGGTGGAACGCGGCGTGGGCGGGTTCCGCATCGGCGGCGGCGTGGATCTGGAGAACTGGAACCCGCTCAAGCGGGCGCATCCGGATTGGGTGATTCCTACCTGGTGGTGGCAGGGCCACTGGAACCTTGCTGCGCCGGGCTTAAGGGAATTCAAGCTGTCGGTATTGGAGGAACTGGTGCGCCGTTACGATCTCGACGGACTCCAGTTGGATTTCGCGCGGCACGTTCCCGTCCTACCGCCCGGCAGTCAATGGGAGCACCGCGATGAGGCAACGCAATTCGTCGCCATGGTGCGCCGGATGTTGTTGCGTCGAGGCGAGGAGAGAGGCCGGCCGTTTCTTCTGGGGGTAAGAGTTCCGCAGAACCTGAAAGGCTGCCGGATCGACGGGTTTGACGTCCAGCAATGGGTGGATCGGGGATTGATCGACATCCTGGCGCTCGGCTCACGGTCGGTGGATGTAGACATCGCGTCTTTTCGCGACCTGACCCGCCGCTCACATGTGCGGCTTCAGCCGAGCCTGGATGACTGGCACGCAACGGACGGCTACCGCAATCCGCCGATCGAGTTTTTCCGCGGGGTGTTCGGAAACTGGTGGCGCCAGGGCGCGCACAGTGTGGCGACAATGAACTGGGCGAGTGCGTCGCCGGAGATGTCGAAAGAGGCGGGAGCGTTGCCGAGTCCTGTATCGCACGGCAAGGCCATTCATGAGATCGGCAGCCTGGAGACGACCAAGGGGAGCCGCTTCTACGTAGTGGAGCGGCGCGGTGGCTATCCGTTCGCCGAAGGATACTTCAACCGGAACGACGACGCACCGTTGCCGGCGGCGTTGGCCAATAGCGGCGGCGCCGCAATCGTGCGCCTTCCGGTTTGGGAGGACCTGCGACGTTGGCCACGCGATCTCGTTCTCCGCGTTGTGTTCCACCAAATGGGGCCTGGCGACGCGGTGGAAGTAGCGTGGAACGGCGCTCCTCTGGTCGAGCGGCGCCGCGATCGGGACTGGCGTGACGGGCAGATTTTCTCACCGGAACCGCAGCCGGTTTCCGGCGGGCACAACTTTCTTCGCAAGGCCGGCAAACAAGAGTTGACCATGGTCGAGTACGCCGTCGCTCCGCCCGGCATGCGTGTGGGCGGCAATACCGCATCCCTCCGCGTGGCCAAGCGGGGACCGTTTCGGCCCACCGAGACGATCCGGGTTGAGAAAATAGAGCTGCATGTCAATGAAATGGCGTAGGCCATCTGCCGTGGTTGGACTTGGCGCCGCCGCTGAATCGAGGCGCGAACGAAATCGCTGTGTCTGTCCGGCGGCCGGGCGCCTTTCCGCCGCGGAGGTTCGAGAAGATCGAACTCCATTTGGAATGAGAGCCGTACTACCAGATAGTGATAGCAGGAGGCATCGCGATGCATGAAAACAATCGACCTCGAAACCACAAGCCAAAGCCGGGCTCATCGCAGCTCATGGGCCGCCGCCATTTTGTGCAAACTGCAGCTGCCCTCAGTAGTTTCGGCGCACTAAGCGCGGCCGGCTTCACACTCACGCCCGAGCATCAAACCGCGGTAAACCGGCAGCGGCGCATCTTTTTCCAATATGATCCTGCCGCCGACATCCAGCTCACGGGCGGCTTCGGCTCGGACATGGAGGCGTTGATGGGCTACGCCTTCGATTTCGCCGTCATGCCCGGCAGCCAGCTCGATGCCATCTGCCTCGATGTCTCGAATGAAGGTGTCGCCCATTATCGCAGCAAGATTCTGCGCCCCATTGAGCATCCGGGCCTGATGAAGTGGCGCGAGCAGGGGCTTGACTACTTCGAGGAACTGATCAAGCACGGCCACAAGCGGGGCAAGGAAATCTGGTGGGGCCTGCGCATGAACGAGGTCGAACGTGGCGACCTCGCCGCGTATGAAACAATCGGCGGGGCGCCGAAGATCGCAAAGGACGTACAGAATCCGGTGAAGGCCGCGCATCCCGACTGGCTCATCCGCTCCTGGTGGTGGCAGGGCTTTTGGAACTACGCGGTGAAGGAGGTCCGGGACTATCGCCTATCCATCGTGCGCGAGGTAGTGGAGCAGTATGACTTCGACGGCGTGCATCTCGACTTTCTCCGGCACACACCCTTCCTCCCGCCGGGCAAGCAGTGGGAAAACCGCGAGCACCTCACCGGCTTCCTGCGCGACGTGCGCAAGATGCTGCAGGAACGCGCTGCCAAACGCGGCCGTCCCCTCCTGCTGGCCGCACGGGTGCCGGATTCGGTCGAGGGCTGTCACACCGATGGTTTCGACCTCAAGGCCTGGGCCTCGCAGGGACTCGTGGATGTGCTCGTGCTCGGCACGCGCACGATCAAAGTGGATGTGGCCTCCTTCCGCAAGGTGATGGCCAGTGCACCCGTGAAGCTTATCCCAAGCTTCGACTGTTACCACGCCACTGACGGCTACCACGGCGATCAGTCGCTCGATCTGCTCAGGGGTGTCTTCGGCAACTACCTGCACCAGGGCGCGGACGGCGTTGGCATCTTCAATAACCCGGCCGGGTCTGCCGAACAGGCGAGACGACTCGGGTTCCGCCAACAGGCGAAGTACGATCCGGAGATCCTCACCACGATTGGCAGTCTTGCCACCATTGCCGGCAAGCCGCGCTACTACGCGCTCGATCGACGAGGGGGCTACGCTCATGTGGAAGGCCACGGTTCGTCCAACGAAGGCGCCCCGTTGCCAGTCGCGCTCCGGTTCGACGGCACGCCTTCCACGTTGAGTCTGCCCGTATGGGAGCCCGTGAAGCCCGGCACCGGCGCAAGGCTGCGGCTCGTGTTGTTCAACCACGTCGAAGGCGACGCCGTCGCCGTGCGACTCAACGGCGCCATGCTCAAGCGAGAACTCGTGGACCCGGAGTGGAAGGATGCTCGGATTTTCTCGCCGCTGCCACAGCCGGAGACCGTAACGCCCGGAGCACTCGTGAAGAACCTCGAAGCCCAGCACCTCACCCGTATTGAGTTCCTCGTGCCTGCCGCGATCCTGAAACAAGGCGAAAACAGCATTGCTATTGCAGTCGACCGAAAAGGCCCGTTCACGCCCTCTAAGGGTGTGAAGGTTGAAAAGGTCGAACTACATCTGAAATGAGAGACGTACTACTACAAGGTGACACCAGGAGGCGTCGCGATGCATAAAAACCATAAGCCCAAACAGGGTTCATCGGAACTCATTGGCCGCCGTCATTTTGTTCAAACGGCCGCTGCCCTCAGTAGTTTCGGTGCACTGTACGCGGCCGAACTCAAACTCACGCCCGAGCATCAAGCCGCGGTAAACCGGCAGAGGCGCATCTTTTTTCAATAGGATCCGGCTGCGGATATTCAGAAGCGCACAGGCCGCGTAGGCCCGGCACCAACGGGCGAGGAACTCGCCCCTCCCGCCGGGCCGGAGCGAGTCCGTTGTGCGCGGGTTCCATAAGAAGCGCACAGGCCGCGTAGGCCCGGCGCCAACGGGCGAGGAACTCGCCCCTCCCGCCGGGCCGGAGCGAGTCCGTTGTGCGCGGGTTCCATAAGAAGCGCACAGGCCGCGTAGGCCCGGCACCAACGGGCGAGGAACTCGCCCCTCCCGCCGGGCCGGAGCGAGTCCGTTGTGCGCGGGTTCCATAAGAAGAAGGGCGGGTTTGGCGCGGACATGGATGCGGTGATGCGGTACGTGTTCGATTTTGCCGACCTGCCCGGCAGTCAGCTTGATGCAATCTGCATCGATGTCTCAAATGAAGGGGTCGCGCATTATCGGAGTAAGATTCTGCGCCCAATCCAGCATCCGGGCCTGGTGAAGTGGCGCGAGCGGGGACTCGATTACTTCGACGAACTGATCAAGCAGGGCCACCGGCGCGGCAAAGAAGTCTGGTGGGGCCTGCGAATCAATGAGGTTGAACGCGGTGACCTCATCTATTACGAAAAGGGCGGCGCAGGATCTATCTCTGACGAGCGCAATCCCGTGAAGGCGGCGCATCCCGAGTGGCTGATCCGTTCCTGGTGGTGGCAGGGTTTCTACAATTACGCGGTCAAGGAAGTGCGCGCGTACCGCCTCTCCATCATCCAGGAAGTCGCCGAGCAGTATGACGCCGAGCAGTATGACTTGACGGTGTGCATCTCGACTTCCTCCGGCACACACCCTTCCTGCCGCCGGGCAAGCAATGGGAGAATCGCGAGCACCTCACCCACTTCCTGCGCGACGTGCGCCAAATGTTGCAGGAGCGCGCCGCCAAACGCGGTCGGCCCTTCCTACTGGCCTGCCGGGTGCCGGATTCGCTCGAGGGATGTCACACAGACGGGATCGATCTTGCCAAGTGGGCGGCCGAGAGGCTCGTCGACGTACTCATCATCGGAACTCGCACCATCAACGTTGATGTGGCGTCGTTCCGCAAAGCCGTGGCCGGAGCACCGGTAAAGCTCATCCCGAGCTTCGATTGTTACCACGCTACCGACGGCTACCACGGCGATCAGTCACTTGATCTGCTCCGCGGCGTCTTTGGCAACTACCTCCACCAGGGCGCAGACGGTGTCGGTATCTTCAACAACCCGGCCGGGTCTGCCGAACACGCGAGTCAACTCGGGTTGGGCCAACACGCGAACTACGCCCCCGAAAACCTCACCACCATCGGCAGCCTCGCCACCATCAACGGCAAGCCCCGCTACTACCCCGTCGACCGGCGCGGCGGCTACTCCGCCGTGGAGGGTCATGGGTCATCGAACGGCAACGCTCCGCTTCCGCTTATCCTTCGGTACGACGGTGCGCCTGCCATGATCACCCTGCCCGTGTGGGAACCCGTGAGGCCCGGCGTCACAGCCACACTGCGCTTGGTGCTGTTTAATCACGTCGAAGGCGACGAGGTGGGGGTTCAGCTGAATGGATCGGCCTTGAAGCGCGATCTTACTGACCCACGGTGGAAGGATATTCGCATCTTCTCGCCACTCCCCCAGCCGGGGATCACGCCCGGCGCTGTTTTGAAGAATCTTGATCAGCAAAAGCTCGCGCGGATTGAGTTCGGAGTTCCCATCGAGCGTTTGAAACGGGGCCCCAACACCCTCGCCATCTCCGTGAACCGGACTGGCTCGTTTCCACCCGCCAAGCCTGTGCAGCTTGAGAAGATCGAGCTGCATTTGAAATAGCCGCCAGGAACTCAGCGCTTGAAACGGCTACCGGCCCGCCGCAGCCCAGTTCAGGCGGATCGTGATCGGCGAGCCGGGCTGATCCACGAAACGATTCACCAGGAACCGGCCGTCCGGAAAGATGCTGTACGGGTAGCGAACGGCTGAGTAGGAAAAGGCCTTGGCCTCGAACAGGGGCACGGGCTTGGCTGCCTTTAAACCTCTTTCGCCGACCTCCAGGCGGACGCTCATCATCATCCCGTTCGGCGCCAGATAGGACAATTCGTAACCGTTTCGCGGCTGCCAAAGGGGGAAGCCCCCCCCATCGGTGGAAACCGTCCAGCGCCGGTCAGAAACACGTTCTCCGTCCCAAGTCTTGACATAAATCTCGTCGCGCCCGGAATCGTCAGAGGTGTAGGCGATGAGTTTCTCATCGCCCGATAGCCGCGCCTGGCGTTGGTTACCCGGCTCGACCGCAATTGGAACGCGCTGTTGCCTGGCGAGGTCCAACATCCAGACGTCGAAGCCGTCACTTTCACCCCCACGCAATGTGAGCAGGTGCCTTTCGTCTCTGGTGATCTGCTGCGGGAAGTCGCCGCTTCGGCTGCTCGGAATGAACTCGCCCGCTCTCCCGTTGCGGACGTCGAAGGTCCGCATTCCTGGACGCGATTTCTCGGCGATGGAGCAAATCAACCGGCCGCTGTCCGGAAACCAGGCTGGGTTCAAGTTGTTTGCCGGCTCGCTAGAGACCCGAACCGCGGCTTGACGCTCCAGGTCGTGCAGAAAGATATCGCTCGTACCGAGCGTCGGATCCCGGCGCTCGAATGCGAAATAGCGTCCATCGGGCGAGAGTTGAAGGTCGCCGAAGTCGCCCGGGCCGGCCGGGTTCGCCAGCACGCGGCCATCTCGAGCAAGCACCACCGGCGACGTCTGGTTTGCCACACCTTTGAAAAACACGAGAGCCCGATCGCTCACGGCATGAAATGGACTTCCGGTGGAAGAAGGGAACGGCAGTCCCGAAGCGAGTTCCGCCGGTTTCCCTATGATGTTGCCGGACGACACATCGAACGACTGAGCGAGGAGCGCTCCGCGCGAGATGTAGAGCAGTCGCGTGTTCCTGCCCGTATCATCGAGGGCGAGAGAAGGGCTGGAGATCGCATCGGTACCCGCAAGCTGCCGCGGCGGCCCGGCATCAAGGTTACTAAGCCAGATCCCGGATGCGCCGGGCTGCTCCGCTCCGGAGTAGTAGAGGAAGCGGTACCCATCCGGAAGGAACGTCGGCCAACGATGGACGAATTCTCGACGTCCCGTGTCCATGCTGCCCACGGGACGAACCTCACCGCCTTCGGCGGTGACGCGCAGCAGTGGACCGGAGGTATTGGCGGCGAACAGGATGATATTCTGTGATCCCCAGGAGCCGCCACGGGCGAGCGGGGCATCGCAGATCACCTGGACATTCCCGTCCGACACGCGGATTCGCTTGAGCCGCCGTTGGGAAAAGAAAGCGATCTGCCGGCCGTCCGGCGACCAGAACGGGAAGCTCGCGTCCTCCGTCCCGGGCAGTGCGCGCAGCGCCGAGGAATTGAGCATCCGTAGCCATAGCCGGCGTACGCCCTGCTTATCGGTCGCCGGAATGGCAATCGAACGGGAATCCGGGGCCATCGTCCCAATGCCGGCATCAAGATCCAGGCGCAGGGTGTCCGGAAGGACGAGGGCGAGTTCGAGAGACTCCATTGGCCCTAGGCTGGTGCCGCGGCTGAGCCAGAGTGTGGCGGCGAGCAGGAGTGTCCCACACAGGACCCACGCCGCTCGCCTTGGCCAATTGGATGAGATCGATGCTGGTTTTGATTCCTCCACGGTTTCCGGAGTACGGAACCGAGGTACATATGAGCCCGGTACAATCTCGATCCGCACGGGGTCTTGTTGCCCTTCGCCCGCATAGTAGGCGGCGAGCGTTACGCGCAGGCGATGGGCTTGGGACCGGACGATGTTGTCGGTACGAGGGTCAAAGTGGCTGCCGCGGTCAAAGACCTCAACACCGATGTTGTACTCCTTGATGGCGTCGTCATTGCCATTGAGCTTGTGCATGGCAACGAAGCGGAGAAAACCACTGAGCTTGGGAGACCTCCGGAACGAGAGAGAACCGAGAACTTTCTCGAGTTCTGCCTTCGCAAGATCTACTGGGACAGTCGGCATCATGGGCGGACCCTTAATTATATTCGCCGCTCCCGCACCCGAAACGTTTCTCGTCCGCCAGGCCGCCATCCCTTGCGGAACGGACATCTGCAGCATAACGATGGAGCAAAACAAACCACGCACGGCGAGTTGCTCTGCATGCTCAGCCAATTACGCCGGATCCACAATTCCTTTACTGGCGTGGCCATCTGAAGGCACAATCCCCCGATTTTGGAAGCCAGAGTTGTTCTCCATCCCAACGGCAACATGCTCCGCTCCCCGAAACCAGCCGCCCGAGAGATTCGTGCTGCTATTTGCTTTGAGCATTCCAATAGCCTGAGGAGTGCAAGGCAGTTGGTTCTGGTGCCCGACCACGAATGGCCTGGTCGTGAGCGCGCAGAACTGCAACTATCGAACCGGCCAGGGACACGATAGACTGTGGTCATGCCGCCGTTGGAGCGCATAGTCGTCGACCCCAAGATCCTGGC
>JADCJL010000046.1 GCA_020247055.1 Acidobacteriaceae bacterium
TAGCCGGTGCAGTCACAGCCGACGCAGAGCCGCCCTGACGGACCGCCATGGCCGTGCCGGCCGCCAGTTCCTCGGTGAGCAGATTCCGCAAGCCGTGGACCCGCTCCGGCCAGACATGGGCGACGAACAACCAGTCCACCGTCCACGCGGCCAGCAGTAGACCGGCGAGCCCCAGCGTCAGTGCGAAACCGAACTTGAATGGCGCGAGCAGCACCCGCGCCAGTGCCCCGTCATGGAAGCTGGTGTTGCGCGAGCCCATGCGCGCCCTCTCCTTCGGCCCTGTCCGGTGCCGGCTCAGGCCACAACCAGGGCCCGTCCAGCCGCGCGCGTAGCGCCTCGCCGATCTCCTTCAGGCCGGCCGGCATCAGCGGATCGTCCCCCGCCCCCGGGAGCGGCATGCGGATCTTGTGCAGTTGCCCGCCGTGCAGCAGCGCAAACGCCTGGCCCTTGGGCAGTTGCACCAGGTCGGTCGGCGCGAGCATCGGCACCGTCTCGGGGGCGATCCGATCCTCATTGCGGCTGGCGAAGTCGGTGAACTCGCCCGGGTCGTTGGTATCGGACACCGAGGACGATGCCACCGTGGAGACCACCTGGACAGTGGGCAGCTGCGTGGTCAGCAGCTCGGCAGTCGCCAGCTCCTTCACCCGCAGCATGATCAGCGTGTTGAAGTTGCCGGCGATCTGCCCGGCCTTGGGTCGCGACCCGATGCGCGCCTCCACGTCCGACCAGGTCTGGGTGTAGGCCGTCACCTGGAAACCCGCCCCGCCGGCCTTGTTGAGCAGCGGGATGAACTCGTCGCCGATCAGCTCGTTGAACTCGTCGGCGTGGATGGCGATGCGGCGCGGTGTCACCGGCAGCGGGAAGCCCCGACCGAGCCCGTATTTGTAGAGGCTCCCCGCCACGCTGGTCAGGTCGGCGAACATCGAGTTGCCCACCGCTGCAGCCACCTCGTAGTCGGAGAGCGCATCGAGCCCGACGTACACAATGCCGCCCAGGTTGATCACGGCGTTCCAGTCGAACACCGGCCGCCAATCCCCAAGAGCGTTCATCGCCGGGGACAGCAGCGCCGCCGTGCGGCCGGTGGTGAGCTTTTCCATCAACGGCAGCAGCGAGGCCACCAGCTTGTCGAAGTGGCTCTTCTCGTAAGCGAGCGTGGAGGCCAGCGCATGGGCGATGGGGTCGTACAGGCGTCGCCGCCGGGCGAACTCCACCAGGCTCACCGCCCGCAGCCCGCGGGACTGCAGCCCCTTGTCCAGGCTCTTCTTGTCGATCGGCTGGCGCTCGAGCTCGTCGCGCCAGCCGGCAGCCGCCGGTTCCCGGTCCAGCCACTGCTCGAAGTAGTCGACCAGCAGCGGCTCGATGTCCGAGGCGTGGCGGTTGATCGCCTCGTAGTCGGGTGTGCGGCCCAGCGCCACCAGCGCCCGTGCCATCACGTTGACGAATCGCCAGACGAACTCCTTGAAGGCGGCCGACTGCCCTTCCGAGGGCAGCTGCCCGGCGATGCGCGTGGCGACCTCAGTGATGCGCGAGAAGCTGCCCACCGGGTTGTAACGGGCGGAGATGTCGGGGTGGCCGAGATGGAACATGTAGAAGAAGTCGGCCCGCCCCGCGCGCTCGGCCTCAGCGTAGACGCGCCGCAGCAGATCGGCGTCGCCCTTGGGATCGAAGACTATGACCACCTCGCCACGGCGGATGTCCTGTGCGATCAGCAGTTCGGCCAGGCGCGTCTTGCCCACCCGCGTGGTGCCCAGCACCAGGGTGTGGCCGACCCGCTCGGAGAGGTCCATCCATATGTCGGACTCGTCGGGCTCGACGCCATGCAGGGCCGGATCGCCGCCCAGACCGGCGGGAGCGTCACCAGAAGACGCAGGCCCAGGTAGCAAACGCATCCACCAAGGGGGCTCCAGCAAACGCTGGTTCGCAGGCTGACGAGCCTCGAAGAGCCGCTGGGTATGACGCTGATCCCACCGGAAGCCTCGGCCGAGGTAGAGCCGATGCGCCGACCAGGGGATCGAAGCCGAGTCCATCTTGAAGCCGCGCAGCCGCCGGAGGTTGCGCCGGTAGGCGAGCGTTCGAGCCCCCTGCCCGCCTCGCCAGGCGGCATGACCGAGCAGCGCTGTGGCCAGCGCGAGCTGCCACGGCGGGCTCAGCAACAGCCAGCCGGGCGCGATCAGCACAGCACCGCCCGCCGCCAATGACACGCCGGCCGCGACGAGCTCATGCGCGCCGCGAAGCCGACCTTCCAGGGGCGCGGTCACGGGACAGAGCCGCCAGCGAGCGCGATCCTCACGAGTCGCGGGTTGATCGGTGGCAGCGGGTCGAGCAGGCGCTGCGGTTGCTCGATGACGATCCCGTGCACCCTTGCGGTCGCCCTGCCATTCTTGGTCCAGGCGTAGCCGAGCACGCTCGCCCCGTCGGCGCCGACAAGGTGCCATCCGGCCTTGAGGACGGAACGCTGTAGACGCTTCAGGGCCTCCTGGGAGTTCGCATCGTCACCCTGCCATGCGAGGAATGACCGGAAGATACCCGGCGACACCAGCAACAGGCCTTCGGGAACGTGATGGATCAGGGCCGTGCGGGTGTTGATCTCGATCGAACCCTCGGCCAGCCCGTCGCGGAGCCAGCCGAACAACTCAGGAGGCGGTGCGGCCGACAAGGAAGCCCGCGAGGCGTGGGTCGTAAGTGCCACCGACGCAGATAGCGCTGGCTCCGGCTCTGAACCCGAAACGGCCTTTGGATCGATGTCCGATGCGTGCTGATGCCCTTGCGCCGTATCGACAGGAGCCGCCGCGCTAGAGCGACCGGAAAGCGCTTCCGTCAGGATCGCCAAGATGTGGTTGTCCTGACAGCATCGATCGGAAAGCACCTCAGCCAGCGCTGCGCTCGCCTCACGGTCCTGGCCGATCCAGACGCGGCCGAGTTCGGGCACGACGCACTCGTACCGGCTGGCAGGAGTTCCAGCGCCCGTAGCCTCCACCCGCCGCAGCAAGGCGGCCACCAGCACCGCGTAGCTCCAGCGATGCGCCAGTTCCCCCACCCGCTCGGGCGGCGCGTTCGGGGGCAGGATTCGGTCACGGCGAACGGCAAGGGCGCGGAGCGCAAGCCGCACCGAGCGTCCGAGCGGCTGGGTATCCGCTGCTGCATCACCATCGCGGGCGGACGGCATACACCCCGCCAGCCTACGGATCACGGGTTCGACCAGGACGTCGAAGATCTCGCGGGGGAACGCGAGACGCGCCCGCAGCAGCGCAACGGGATCGGCCGTGACGGGCCAGCCCGGCGCCCGCAGCGCATCCGGCGGGCGACTGCGCACTGTCTCGATGGCGGCCATCTCGGCAGTATTCGAGGGCTGGTTGAGGCCGTCAGCGTCAATCAGTGCCCGCGGGCAGACCCGATTCGAGGCAGCCGGATCGTGGGCGACAACTCCTGAAGCCCTAGCCGAGGCGTTCGTCCCGCTCCGGATCGGTCGGCTACGGTTGTTGATTAGATTTCGCCAGGAACTTAATGCATGAGGTGACTTCAAGCCCACTGTCCAAGCGGCCGATCCGCTTATGATTGGATCCTGTGGTATTTTTCACCCATGGATTCAAATTCCCGTCACCAGATCCTCAAGCGCCTGCAGACAGGTCTTGCCCGGGGCGCGCCGTTCGACCTGACCACCCTGGCACGGGTCGGAGTCTCACCGCCGCTGGCTGCGCGCTACGCCGAGAGCGGCTGGCTCGTTCGCCTGGCACAGGGCGTGTACGCCTTCCCGAAGGACGATTTCGGGGTGTACGGCGCATTGATGTTCCTGCAACAGCGCGTGCCCGGGCTGCATATCGGCGGCAAGAGTGCGCTAGGGCTGCAGGGCGTTCGACACAACCTGGGCGCCCGCGAGCCTCTGGTGCTTTGGGGTGATGTCCGCTTCGCCCTGCCCGACTGGTTCACCTCGCGGTTTCCCGCACGCTACGTGCACGCACGGTTGTTCGACTGGCGAAATGAGCTGTTGGCAGCAAGGACCGTCGTGACGCCCGCAGGGCTACCCGACGGACTGCGCGTCGCGGCACCGGAGCGCGCCGTGCTGGAGCTGCTGTACGACGTCGGCACCCGCCAGAGCCTGGATGAGGCTCGCAATCTGTTCGACGGGGTTCGTTCGCCTCGCAAGGAACTGATGGGCCAGTTGCTGGCCAGTTGCACCAGCGTGAAGACCGTGCGGCTCTTCCTGACGTGGGCCCGTGAGAGCGGCCTGCTGGACGTGGACGATCTGCGCGCGCGCTACCCGCTGCGCACCGGCAGCGACAAGCGCTGGATGAGCCGGATGCCCGACGGCACCTTGTTGACGCTCAAGCCCCATGGATAAGGGTTACGCGGACACCGTCCGCCTCTTGCTGACCGTCGCGCCCGAGGTCTTCGCCAACGACATCTTCGCGATGAAGGGCGGCACGGCGATCAACCTGTTCGTGCAGGACATGCCTCGCTTGTCGGTGGACATCGACGTCGTGTTCCAGCCGAGAGAGGTGCCGCGGGACGAAGCCGTGGCCGCAATCGACGCCGAGCTAGCCGCCATCGGGCAACGTGTCGCGTCTCTGGGTCTGCGGGCTCGGCGCTTGCGCGGCGCGGACGCCGGCGACACCAAGCTGATCGTCGAGAACGACACCAGTCAGGTCAAGATCGAGGTCAACACGGTGTTCCGGGGGACGGTGCTCCCCATTGAACGAAGGCCCTTGAACGCGAGGACGGGCGATCTGTTCGGCGTCGAGTTCGATGCTCCGATCCTGGCACGCGACGAGCTGTATGCCGGCAAGCTGGTGGCAGCACTCGACCGGCAGCACCCGCGAGACCTCTTCGACGTTTGGCAGCTTTACGAATCCGGCGGCCTGACCGACACCATGGTCGAGTGCTTCGTGGTCTACCTCGCGGGCCACAACCGGCCGCTGCATGAAGTGCTCTTCGGCAATGACAAGGACATCTCTGCCGAGTACGAACGCGCTTTCGTGGGCATGACGGACGTGCCGTGCTCGCTCGATACCCTGCTCGCCGCCCGCGCCCGACTGCGGCTTGAGCTGCCACGCCGCCTGACTGGCATGCACCGGCAGTTCCTGAGCGGACTGGCGCGCGCCGAGCCGGATTGGTCGTTGATGCAGTACCCCCACGCGGCGGAACTGCCGGCCCTGCGCTGGAAGCTCGCCAACCTGGAGACTTTCCGAAAGCGACGACCTGCGGATTTCCAAGCCCAGGCCGAGGCGCTCGATGCCGGCCTGAATCGGGACGGTGCGCTGGGATGAGGATCGAATGTCCGCTCAAGACTGATCTCGGTAATCCACACTCGGGGAGGCTAAATCAGCTAATTGCCTGCAAGCGGACCCTGGGGCTGCAGTCCGTGGTGACAATCAATCATGGGCATTTCTCGATCACTCGAAAGGTCCAAGAGCGCGTGGCGTCAGCTCGTCAGTACGCGCGGATGGGTTACCCCAGGAGAACAGCGTGCTGCTTGAGAAGCTCCACAGATTCGAAGAGATGACCTGAATTTCAC
This sequence comes from Acidobacteriaceae bacterium, assembly GCA_020247055.1. GTDB lineage: Bacteria > Acidobacteriota > Terriglobia > Bryobacterales > Bryobacteraceae. Next base: position 5,513 of record JADCJL010000046.1, read on the forward strand.
TTGGGGGAGCTATGGCGCGAATTCGCCGATTGGAAATCCGCAACTTCCGTTCAATCCAACTTCTCGATTGGCATCCCTCGGCTGGAATCAACTGTTTAGTCGGCCCGGGTGACGGTGGCAAGTCAACCATCCTCGACGCCATCGACCTCTGCCTGGGCGCTCGCCGTAGCGCGCCGTTTGGAGATACGGATTTCTTTCAGCTGGACGTTACCCAGCCCATCGTCATCTCAGTGACGCTTGGTGACCTCCCTGACGAGCTTAAAAACCTGGAGAGCCACGCCGAATTCTTGCGCGGCTACGACCCTGTAACCGTCCGGGTGGAAGATGAGCCCCATGCGCAGTTCGAAACCGTCTTGACCCTACGCCTAAAGGTCACGAGCGACCTCGAGCCCTCATGGACGCTGTTCTCCGACCGCGCTGAGCAACAGGGCCTGGAACGAACTCTCGCCTGGAAGCACCGAACCGAGCTCGCGCCTGCGCGCATCGGGAGCTACGCAAACACAAACCTGTCCTGGACCCGGGGCTCGGTCCTTAATCGCCTGACCGA
>JADCJL010000047.1 GCA_020247055.1 Acidobacteriaceae bacterium
CCGCACAGACACCTTACCCGGCGCCTAACCCACACCCCGTCCCGCGCCTCTCCAACTAACCCGCACTTCCCACCCGCCCGCTCCGCCCCCGCGCCCAATCTCCGCCGCGCGCCCAGCCGCCAGACCGTACCCCGCCGCCGCTCCCGCCCGCCTGCACTCCCCCGCATCCGCACAGACACCTTACCCGGCGCCTAACCCACACCCCGTCCCGCGCCGCTCCAACTAACCCGCACTCCCCACCCGCCACCTCCGCCCCCCGCCGCTCAAATCCCCCGCGCCTCCAGCCGCCGGTGCCACTCCTCGTACCGCGTCGCCGGATCATGAAACCGTACCGTATACTCCCCCGGACCCGGCACCGGCGCCGCAAACCGGTTCCCCGTCAACCGTAAACTGTACAGCACCCGCCCCTCGGCGTCCTGCACCTCCGCCACGCACCGCGTCCGCCCCGTCAACTCCGGCAGTCGGTAGGCCGACCGCGGCATATCGCTAATCGTCACCGGCCAGCCCGGATACGGTTTATCGCCCTTGGCGATACTCGCCCAACGCGGCCAGTTCGTCAACGTGATCTGATGGTCGGCCCGCGAGATCTCCACCGCGCCAAACCCCGGCGCCCGGTTATTCAACGCCGTTGGCAGCACCCCGAACTGCATCGGGTTCGCCACGGCGTGCACCGTGATCTTGTTCCCAAATCCATCGGTAAACTCGCCCGTGTTCCGCGGGCTGTGCGGCAGCGGATGCCGGCCCGGCTTGGGCGGAAACCACCGGCGCGGAAAAATGTTGGAAATCGCCGGCGTGCAAAACGCAAACGGCCCGTCGTTCCAATCCTCAATGCCGTACTGCACCGTGCTCCCTAGATGCTGATCGCCGGCAATGTGAAACGCGCTCGCCTGCCGCAGCAGCCGTAGCGCCTGGTTGCGGCCATGCTGCGGCCAGCCGTTCGAGTCGTGATCCATGGTCGGGATCTCACCCTCGCCGTACTCGCCCGGCTTCAGAACCGGCAGTTTTGTCGTCACCGCATCGGTCCGCGCCGGCGCCGGCAGCGTCGCCAGTGTGCAGAAAATCGTCGCGCTCACCGCGCACTTCATCCAGATCCCATTCGACCAATCCATTGCCCAATCAGCCAGAAACCGCTCCTGCCGCGGTCCCAGCAACTCGGCGGCCGGCGAATCCTGCCCCTTCCACTCCGGATTCTGGGGAAACCCGTTCACAATCCGCGCCTCCGGTAGTACGGTCTTCGGCGCGGTCTTCCACTTCCGGTCCTCGAGCAGCGCAAAACTCACCCCGCCCCAAACCAGATGCGTGTACAAAACCGCAATCCCCTGTTCGACCGGCGTCTTGTCGTACGGCTCCGGCAGATGGCTTGCCTGCGTTCGCTGCACCAGATTCACCCACGGCGCCGGCATCGTATACCCGCCCGAATCCTGCCCCGGCTGCCCCTGCCCCTCGGCCTTCCGCCCCCCCGCGCCCCACACGTTCCCGTGAAACACATCATGATCATCCGGTAGACACACGCACGGCGTGTTCCGCGTCAACTCGCCCCACGCCCAGCCGAACAAATACCACTTGCGCAGATAATCCAGCCGCGCTGCCGCCGCCGGCGCCCGCTGAATCCCGTAGTCCCCGTTCCGCTCGTAAATCTGGTCGCCCGTGAAAAACAGAATATCCGGCCGCAGCGTCCGCAGATTCGCAAAAATTGGCGCATGCGGATAGCCGTAATCCCCCTGACACGTCAGCGCGCCAATCGTCAGCTTGGGCTTGTCCACCGGGTCATGCGGAATCGTCCCGGTCAGCCGCGCGGCTCCGTAATGTACTTCATATGGAGTATCCGCGGCCGCGCTCCACGCCACGCGAAAAGTAGCCGTCGCCGATTCCCGGTCCACCGCCGCCGTGGCCAGTTTGCGCCCCTCCGCGTGCAACTCGACCGTCGCCCCCGGCTCCTCCACCGGCGCCAACTGCACCGTCATCTTCAGCACCTTCTGCGAAACCGTGAACTGGTTGAACAGCAGCGGCCCCCACGCCCGCTCCGGCCGCGCGGCCACCTGCGTGCCCGAAACTTTCAAGTTCCGGAACCAGTACCGCACGTTCCCCCCGGGTTCGGTAAACGGCCGGGGCGCGAAGCCAAAGTCGGCCGCCGTCGACCGCTCCGGCGACCGCCGCACCGGCCCGTGCGAACACACCACCGCGATCAGCCCTGGAATCCACTCCGCCGGCACCCGCTCGCGCTTGTACTCGGCCAGCACCGGCCCCGCCGGGTCGAACGCGGTCAGCGTCAGCACCCCGGGTTCGGAACTCAGCCGCAGCCGCACCGGCTTCGTCGGATCGAGCACCGGAGAGGAGTTCGTCAAGTCGGCGATGAACAGCCGCCCGTCCGTCGTTATCCCGCAGTTGACCCCGCGGCCAAAGATCGCATCGTCCCGGTAGTCGCCAAAGTTGCCGCGCATCCCGATCCGCAGCCCCGCCCAACCCTCCTCCATCTTCGTCCCCGGCGCAAGCGGACCCATTTCGACCTCCACCAGCACCGTCCCGGGCGCCGTCACAATCTCCTGCGTTAGCAGCGCCACCGACCGGTCGCCGCCCGAGACGATGCACTCGATCCGCCCGTCGTGCAACTGCCAGTCCTGCAACGGGTTGGCCCAGTAGTCAGGACCGATCCAGGGGCGGGTGACCCCGGCCGGTAGGGCGGTTTGGGCCAGGGCCGGGGTGGCGAGGGCGACAGTACGCAGGAGTTCGCGGCGAGTAGGCATGAGTTTTTAAACTAACAAACAAACAGGCCGCCCTGAGCGGGCGGCCTGTAGAAGGAGCGAGTCTGACTTTCTTTCGTTACCAGATCAGCCGGAGCACCAGAGTGATGTTCCGCGAATTGGTGTCCGTGTCCTGGTAGTAACCGAAGGCGTTCGGTGCGGCCAGCGAGACCCCGGGACGGCTGAACTGGGTATTGTTGAAGAAGTTGAAGAACTGGCTCTGCGCCTGAATGCGGAACCGCTCGGTCAGCACGAAATCCTTTTGCAAGGTGGCGTCGTACTGCGTCAGGCCGTTCACCCTGATCACGTTGCGTCCCAGCGTCCCGAAGTTGCCGATCAGCGGCTGCGACAGGCCCGAGTTGACGGTCTTGAACTGAGCCGAGGTGACCGTTCCCGGGTTGGGAGCGAACTTCAGGTTCAGCGGGCCGTCCAGGTTCGGGCGCAGCGCCCCGCCGCCGCCCAGCAGCAGCGGATCGGGCAAGGCCAGTCGGGCGCCGCTCACCAGGTTGATGGGGTTGCCACTCTGCATCTGGAAGATGCCCGAGAGGTTCCACCCGCCGATCAGGGTGCGCACGAAGCGGTTTGTGTTGGTGAACTTCGGCAGGTCATAGGAGTGGGTAAACACAATCCGATGAGGCACGTCGAAGGCCGAGACCCCGCGGTTATCTCGGTTGTTGAACGGGTTCTGCTGGCTCGGGCTGTCGGTCGCCAGCACGCCTAGTACGTCGCTGACATCGTCGATCGACTTCGACCAGGTGTAAGCGGCCGTGAATCCAAAGCCGCTGCGGAAGGTGCGGGCGGCGTAGGCCTGGAAGGAATGGTAGTTCGAGTTGGCCGAAGATTCGGCGATCGTGACGCCCGTAAAGCGCGGGTCGATCCGGTTGGTCGTCCCCGTCGGCGGCGCATTCAAGCCGGCGTTGATCGCCCGGTAGTCATTAATCCGGGCGTTCTCGTCGGCTACCGAGGTCGCCGGCACCACAAGACCCGGACGTACCGTGTTGAGGGGACGGGCCCGCTGCAGGAAGTTGCTCTTGGTGCCCACGTAGCCGATCCGGCCCACAAAGCCATTGCCCAACTGCCGTTCAATGTTCAGACTCCATTGCTGGGTCTGCGGATTCCGCATGGCGTAATCAACCGGCGAGATAGCGCCGAAGTTACGTACAGTGGTGCCGAAGTTGCCCACCGTGGCGCGGCCCGTCTGTTGGAAGGCCGCGGTGCCCGCCACGAGGTTCGCCAGCGAGTTGGCGCCGGTAAAGTCCGTCGTCGAGAAGTTGTACATGAACGGCGGAGCAAACCGGAGGTTCGTAATCGGGTTCAGGAAGATGAAGTCGTACGCCCAGCCGTAGCCGCCCCGCACGCTCCACTTGCCCGAATCGCCCGGGCTCCAGGCAAAGCCAAACCGGGGTGCCCAGTTGTAGTTCGTGTTGAAGGCCGAAGGAGTCACTTCAATCGTACCCAGCGCCCCCGTGCCGGCGCCGCCCAAAGCGGCCTGCCGATCCAGATTCAGGTTCGACAGCAGTTTGTTTACCTCGGAAACACCACCGGCAATCTCCACCCGGACGCCCAGGTTCAGCGTCAGATTGCGCCGGACGCGCCAATCATCCTGGAAGAAGGCTCCCTGGTTGGAAACCCGGTTGCCGCGGATCGAACCGCCAAAACGCTGGCTGTAAAGCACCGGGTTGCCGGCTTGGAACTCCGTGAAGTTGGCGAAGGTAAACGTACCCCGTGTGTTGGAGTCAAATACCGAATTCGCCTGAATCCGCTCGAAGTTGTAACCGCCTTTGAAGGTGTGAGACCCGGAGGTTTTCGTTAACGTCGTCAGCGAGTTGTACACGTTCTGCGTTCGTCCCTGCGGCAGACCGGACCAGCTTCCCAATTCGGCCAAGCCATTCTGGAAGCTCACCGACGCCGCCGTGATGTTTGCTAAAGGCGTAAAGTTCGGATTGCTGCGCAGAAAACCGCCCAATTGATTCAAGACGAGAGTGGGCGAAAACACCCGCGTGTAGCTGAGCGTGATCGATTGCGGCTTGTTCGGCGAGCTGGCACCGTTGACCGGCAGATTGGAGGAGATAAAGGTCAGCCCGGGGCTGCGGGACTCGACATCCTGATAGGCATACCGCCCCCAGATCGTGTCCTTGGATGTCATGTTGTAGTCGATCTTGCCCGAGTACGCGATCGAGTTGGTCCCGAGCGGGGCCGGGTTTGACACCGTGCCCGAGTCGGAGGCCACCCCCTGCGTCGCCTGCCAAAGAGCGCGCGCCGCCGGGTTGGTAATCCCCGCCACCTGCGCGTTGGTCGGAACTACGGCCACCCGAGTCCCGCCGGCGCCCCGGATCTTCTGCTGCTCGTAGGTCCCGAAGTAAAACAGCTTATCGCGGATAATCCGTCCGCCAATCGCCGCGCCCCACTGGTTATCGCGCAGCGTTGGCGCCCGACCGGTCCGGTCAAAATAGTCGCGGGAGTTCAGCTTGTCGTTCCGGAAAAACTCGAACAGGCGCCCATGGAACTCGTTCGTACCGCTCTTGGTAAGAATCTGATACTGCGAACTGCCGTTACGCCCGTACTCGGCACTGAAATTGTTCGAAATGACACTCACTTCTTTGATGCCATCGAGCGGCACCGTCCCAATACCCGCTCCGCCCGTTGTCGAAACGTCCGAAGCGTTGGCGTTGTCAATCGTAATGTTGTTCGCCCGACCCCGTCCGCCGTTTGCATTGTAGCTGCCGAGGCCAAGAAACGGATTCCGCACGCTGACTGGCGTCACGCCCGGCGTCGTACCCGCCAAAGCCAGAGGCCCACCCTGCAAGGGCAGCTGCGTCACCGCCTTCGACTCGACGCTCGTCTGCATCTGCGCGGACGCCGTCGCAATCGTCAGCGCCGACTCCTCAATCACAACCTCCGACTTCGTAGCCGAAACTTCCAACTTCACGCTCAACTCTCGCGTCGCGCCCGAGTTGATCAGCGCCGTCGTCACCGCGCTCGAAAAGCCACTGTTCTCCACCCGAACCGAGTAGTCTCCCACGGCCAGGAGGGAAAAGCGCGCCGCCCCGGCAGCGTCCGTAACCGCGTCGCGGGAAAATCCCTGCGTGGCGCTCCGGATGGAAACTTTGGCCCCGATGATGGCGGCCTGGGAGGCGTCGTTGACGCGAACGACAAGATCACCGGTGATCTGCCCAATTGCGGATAGAGCCAAACCGTTGAAAAGAAAAAAAAGTTTGGCGATGGAACTGTGTTTCATGAATCGATATACCCCTCAAGAATCAAGCGGGTCTAAGAAAGACTCCCTTCGTTCTTCTTATGATATCGATCGTTGATGACAAATTCTTTAGAAGTTTGCGTCGGTATGTTTTTCCGCGGCCCGCCGCCTTCCGTAAAACCAGTAAATCGCCAAACCAATGGTCAGCCAGGCAAAAAATCGGACCCACGTCTCCAGCGGCAAGCTCAGCATCAAGAGAAAACAAAAGAAAACGGACGCAATCGGCACCACGGGCACCCACGGCACCCGGAATCCCCGCGGCCTGTCCGGTTGCGTCTTCCGCAGCACCAACACCCCAATCGACGCCAACATAAACGCAAACAACGTACCAATATTCGATAGATCCGCAAAAGTTCCAATATCAAATATTCCAGCCGGAATTCCCACTAGAATACCCGCCACCCACGTCGCCCGGTCCGGCGTCTGATACTTCGGATGCACCATCGCAAAACGGTCCGGCAAAAACCGGTCCCGGGCCATCACAAACCAGATCCGCGCCTGCCCGTACTGAAACACCAGCAGCGAACTCAACATCCCGATCACCGCCCCCGTCGACACCACCACCTGCAGGTTTTCTCTCCCAATCGAGGTCAATGCCTTCGCCACCGGCGCCGCCGTATCGAGCTCCTTCCAGTTGATGACCCCCGTCAGCACCGTCGCCACCGAGGCATAGAGCACCGCGCAAATCCCCAGCGTCATGAAGATCCCAAACGGCAGATCCCGCTTCGGGTTCCGGCACTCCTCCGCCGCCGTCGACACCGAATCAAAACCGATGTAAGTGAAAAAGACAATCGCCGCGCCCGTCAACACCCCGGAAAACCCGTTTGGCATAAACGGCGTGTAATTGGCCGCCTGCACCGATCCCGCCGCCCCGAACACAAAAATCAGAATCGCCGCTACTTTAATGAAAACCATCACGAGGTTAGCCCGCGCCGACTCCTGCACCCCCTTCACGAGCACCCACGTGACACCAATCAGAATAAGTAGCGTCGGCAGGTTAAACCACGCCCCCGAAAACTCCCCCCCCACAATCATCGGCTGCGACAAAACAAACGGCAGTTCCACCCCGATCAGCGCTTTCAAAATCGCATTGATGTAGGCCGAAAAACCCACCGCCACGGCCATGTTCGAAACCGCATACTCCAAAATCAGGTCCCAGCCGATAATCCACGCCACAATCTCGCCCATCGTCGCGTAGGCGTACGTGTACGCGCTCCCGGCCACCGGGATCATCGATGCCAACTCCGCGTAGCACAACCCCGCCAGGCCGCAGATCAGCGCGAGAATAAAAAAGGAAAGCGCCACCGCCGGCCCCGCGCCGGGCCGGCCAATGGTCGATACCGCGTCCGGCCCCTGCAACAGCAGATCCAAAACCGGCGCGTGCAAAATGGAATGCGTCTTCAGGGTCACGCCGGAGGCGGCGGTACCGGTAAGGCTGAAGATGCCGGAGCCGATCACGGCTCCAATCCCTAACGCGGTGAGGCTCCACGGACCCAGCGACCTTTCAAGGCGCCGTCCGGTCTGCTCGGAATCAGCAATGAGAGCGTCAATGCTCTTCTTACGAAACAGCTGACTCGCCAAGGGAGCCTCCCGCGATGGATTTTCTACCGCTTAGCGTTTACGGATCGTCTGGCCCTTGGCCATCTTTTTGACTTTCTTCTTCATCGATCCGCGCGCCACGGTTTCGGCGCGCTTCGGCTTGGCCGGGGCCTCGGCGCGAGCCTTGCGCTTCAGCGCCTTGCGTTCTTTTCTATCGGAGACGTGCTTGGTATTCATTCGGAAATTTTCAATCCTGCGTATTTGGCGACGAGCTTCTTCAACCCGTGACCGGCAAAGCTAACTGTCAGTTTAGCATCATCTCCGTCCCCTTCCTGCCGCAGCACGTTCCCGCGGCCATATTTCGGATGATTCACCACCGCGCCCACGTAATTTCCCGGCTTCCGCACCGCCTGCCGCGGCGGCGCCGGCGTATACGGCACCTTGCTCGGAGCGATCATCGGCCGAGGAACGCCACCTGCTGGCGCCGGTGCCGGTGCTGGCCGCGGCGGCGCCGCCGTCTCGGCCTCTAATTCGGCCAGCCATGGCGGCCGGTTGTCCGGCGGCGCGGCCGACGCCGCCGGACCGCTCGCCGCCTTGGCCGCGATATTCGGCGGCACCTTTACCCCCCGCTCTTCAAAATACCGGGCAATGTTATCCACCGAGTTGTATGTCTTGCCCGTAAACAGGTTCTTCTTGACCGACTCCCGGACCTCGCCCCGCTCGGCAAACAGCTCCACCTCGCCCTCATCCCCAGCCCCGATCCCGGCGCCCGCCCGCGCCACCAACCCCTTCGGCACCTCGGCCAGAAAACGCGACGGCATCGTCGGCTCCGCCGGCCCCCCGCCAAACTTTCTCCGAAACCGCGCCCACGACAGCGTCAGCCGCTGCTCGGCCCGCGTCATGCCGACATAGCACAACCGCCGCTCCTCTTCCATGCCCGTGTCATCGTTCAGGCTGCGCGAATGCGGAAACAGCCCGTCCTCCATCCCCGCCAGAAACACCACCGGAAACTCCAGACCCTTGGCGTTGTGAATCGTCAACAGCGAAATCCGCGCCGTCTCATCGAGATTATCCGAATCGGCCACCAGCGCCGTATGGTCCAGAAAATCGGTAATCGAATCCCCCCGCTCGGTCGCCTCGGCCGCCGCGTTCAACAACTCCGCGACGTTCTCCAGCCGCCCCTCGGCCTCCGGCGCCGGATCGGTTTCGAGCATCCGCTTATAGCCGGACTCTTCAAAAACCGTCCGCAACACCAGCCCGATGTCGTTGCTCGCCACCGCCTGCTGGCAGACCTGAATCAGCTCCCGAAACGCCTTCAACGCGCTCTCGGCCCGCGCCCCCAGGCTATGCTTCTGCAGCATGTCCCCAATGGCTTCCCACATCGAAATCCGAAACTGCGCCGCATGCTGCTCAATCTGCTCGAGCGTCGTCTTCCCAATCCCCCGCGCCGGCGTGTTGATACACCGGACCAGCCCAATCGAATCCTCCAGATTCATCAGCAAACGCAGATACGCCAGCAGGTCTTTTATCTCCGCCCGCTGATAGAAACTGAACCCTCCCACCACGACATACGGCCGCCCATACCGCCGCAGCGCCTCTTCAATCTGCCGCGACTGCGAGTTGGTTCGGTACAGCACCGCCACCCGCGCCTCCGGCTGCCGGCTTAGATGCCGGTCAATCTCGCTGGCAATGTACAGCGCCTCATTCTCCCCGTCGAGAGCCTCGTAAACCGTAATCCGCTCGCCCGCCCCCGCCGCCGTCCACAGCGTCTTGCCCTTCCGCTGCTGGTTATGCGCCACCACCGCCCCCGCGGCGTCCAGGATGTTCTTCGTCGACCGGTAGTTCTGCTCGAGGCGTATAATCTGCGCGCCCGGATAGTCCTGCTCAAAATCGAGGATGTTCCGAATATCCGCCCCGCGCCAGCTGTAGATCGACTGGTCCTCGTCCCCCACCACGCACACATTCCGCCGCACCTGCGACAGCAGCCGCATCAGGTCATACTGCGAACGGTTGGTGTCCTGGTATTCATCGATCATTAGGTACTCAATCCAGTCGTTGTACTTCCGCAGCGTCTCCGCGTCGTAGGTCAGCAGCCGGACCGATTCGAGCAGCAGATCATCGAAATCGAGCGCATTCGCCTGCCGCAGCTTCGCCTCGTACTGCTCATAAACCACCGCCAGCCGCGACATCTTTGGATCCTGCGTCCGCTTATAAAAATCGGCCGGCGTCTCATGCTGCGACTTCGCCCGCGAAATCGCCCCCAGCGCCGCCCGGTACTGCATGAACTTCTCATCCAGTCCCAGATTCTTGAAAATCCCCTTGATCAACGCCGTCTGGTCATCGTCATCATAAATCAGATACTGCGTTGTAAAGTTCGGCCGCAGCTCCGCCAACCGCGCCCCGTCCTGCCGCAGCAGCCGCACGCAAAACCCATGAAACGTCGACACCCGCGGCAGCCGGCCCGGATGCGACTCCCCCAGCACCTTCGCCACCCGGTCCCGCATCTCGCCCGCCGCCTTGTTGGTGAACGTCACCGCCATCACCGCCTGCGGATGCGTACCCAGATTCCGGATAATGTGGCCCATCCGGTGCGTAATCACCCGGGTCTTGCCCGAGCCCGCGCCCGCCAGAATTAGGAGCGGCCCAGAGGTGGCGGCGACCGCCTGCTGCTGCTGTGGGTTGAGACCGGAAAGGAAATCCATGCAAAGGGAGGGGAACGCTTTGAGCGTAGCACGCGGCCTTTCCTCTCGAAAATTGGTACCTCGGAAGGATTGACTAAAAACTCTTAGTACGGTACTAGTAGTCCTATGCAAGAGCAATGCTTTTGGACTCCGGAAGCCCTGATGGCCGGCCACGAAGATCTTCTGGCCGACCTGCGCGAACAGCGGGCGGAACTGGAGTTGGTTATCGCGGTTCTCGAACGCCTCGAGTGCGCCCGCAGCCGCCCTGCGCCTGGAACACAATTCGTGTAACCTACGGGGGTGCGCGGTCGCCTTCTCTCCCGGAGATCTTACGTTGGCCACTCTTGGTGTCGTCGCCGGTCGCGCAATCGAGTTAGGTACGGACGACGGTCGTCTGCCCAACCGAACCAAACCGTCGATGCTGGTTGATTTCTCCCTCATCGAGAAAGCCCGCGAGGGCGACGATGGCGCCTTCAACCAGGTGGTGCAGGCCTATCGCCGCCGGATCCTCGGTACCATCTCCCGGCTAATCAGCCGCCGTGAGGACGTTGAGGACGTGGGGCAGGAGGTGTTTCTGCGCCTTTATTACTCCCTCGACCAACTCCGCGAGCCCGAGATGTTCGAGCCCTGGCTCTACCGGCTCACCGTCAACGCCTCCTATGACTATCTCCGGCGCCAGAAGCGCCGTCCCGAAGCCCGCATGGCCGACCTGAGCGAACAGCAGGTGGTCGTCGCCGATGCCAGCGCCGGCACCCTCGCCCAGGCCGAAGAGAACCGCAAAGGCCGCGTCCGCGAGTTTGTCGATGCCCTGCTCGGCGGCGTCAGCGAGGAAGATCGCCTGCTGCTGACCTTGAAAGAGGTGGAGGGACTATCGCTCAAGCAGTTGGAGGCCATCTACCGGGTCAACGAAAACGCCCTGAAGGTGCGTCTGTTCCGTGCCCGCCAGCGCGTCTTAAAGGCCTTTGAAAGAAGCGAGTTAAACTATTAGGTGACCGATATGCCGTCTATGCAGCCCAATCACGATCGCGATGGCCAACTCAACGAACTCTTCGCGGCCTATCGCCAGGAGATGCCCGATTTCGACGGCGGCCCCGGCTTCCTGCCGGGAATGTGGAGCAAAATCGAACGCAAACGGGCCCAGACCTCCGTCTGGCTGGCCTGGACTCGCGCCATCCTGGCCGGCGCCTGCGTGGCCGGCGTCCTGCTGATCGGCGCCAGCCTCTGGCGGCCGCTCGAACGCTCCACCTACTACGATGCCTCCTACGTCGAAGCTCTCGATGCCAGCGACGACATCGTTGTCATGGCCTCTTTCCACCCCGCCTCTCCCATCGAGCCCCCTACCGAGTAATCCATGCCCAGCAGTGATCGTCGCATCGGTTTGTACCTCATCCTGGTCTTTGTCAGCGGCATCGCCATCGGCGCGGGCGGCCTCCAGCTCTTCCGCGGTCCCGCCGTCAGCGCCAGCGGTTCCACCCGCAAGAGCCCGGAAGAGTACCGCCGGGAGTACATGCAGGAGATGAATCAGCGCCTCCACCTTGACGAGCAGCAGACCACCAAACTGCGCGTCATCCTCGAGAATACCCACGAGTCCTACAAGCGCTTCCGCGAGCAGACCAAGCCGGAGATGCAGCGCATTCAGCAGGAGCAGGTCACTGCCGTCAACGCCCTCCTCCGCGATGACCAAAAGCTCGAGTACGAAAAGATGCGCGCCGAACGCGAAGCCCGGCGCAAAGCTCGCGGCGAACGCGGCGACGGCTTCTAAGGCCTCCCCCGCGCACCCAAGCCGCCGGCTCGGTCTACAAGCCAAATCCCCAAAACAAAAAGCCCGATCTGTCGATCAGGCTCTTTTGTCCGTTCCTGTCCTGCGACCGCAGGGAAAGGTTTAAGCCGACGCCGCCGGTGCCGCCTCGCGGGCCTTCTTGATCTCGGCCGACTTCAGCATCCGCTTGTTGAAACGGTCCACCCGGCCTTCGGTGTCGATCAGCTTCTGGCGACCCGTGAAGAACGGGTGGCAGGACGAGCAGATTTCCACGCGGAGATCCGTCTTCTGGGTCGAACGGGTCTGAAACGTGCTCCCACAAGCGCAGATAACGTTCAAGAGGTTGTAGGCGGGGTGAATACCAGCTTTCATGACCTTTTTAGGATACCACACTCCCCACCGGCCGCAGAAACCAAAAACCCCTGCCGGGACGAACCGGTCAGGGGCTTTTAGCCTTTTAAGAGTGGGCTTCGTGCAGGGAGGAGTCAGGGTACCGCTTCGGACTCCCTCGCCACTGATCGAGGCCTGAGCAAATCAGAGGAGCCGCTACTAGGAGCCAGCACCCTCCCTGCGCCCAGAATTACTGCCTTCTATAACCATGAAACTGGACCACCTCCTTTTTCAGTGATAACCAAAGAATATTCCGCTCCCCAGCCCCTGTCAAGCAAATTTTGCTCTCTCCAATACCGCCTCGGGTCCACGCCTAAATACGGCTCCTGAGGCCGGCGGGCCGCGCCCCAATCAAGCCAAAACCACGCAAAAGGGGTTCCCCTGAACGGAACCCCCTCAGCACGTAGGGAGGCAATCGCCGCCAAAGCGTTTACGCTCGTAGATGCACCTCTCCCCGCCGCAGGTCGCTTCTTTTTTTCGGAGTTCTCCGGTCTCCCGACCCCCACCCCTCGTATCCTCCCCCGCGGAAGACAGGGTAAACTGTTCGAAATGGCAAAACGCAAGGGCCAGAAAGCAAAAGAGGGGAAACGCACCGCCGCCCGGTCCGCCGCGCCGCCCTCCGCTGCCGTCCCCACCGTCGCCCCCCCCGTCCAACCCACCGTCCCACAACCCCCCCCCCCCCCCC
>JADCJL010000048.1 GCA_020247055.1 Acidobacteriaceae bacterium
AACGCCTTTGTTTTCGAACGTAGCACGAGAGTCAAGCGAATCCGGGGGACGGGCGGTGGGCTGAAACGGGGACGTGTATTGGGTTGAATGGGTTAGGCGGGGTAAAAAATATCTGAACGCCTTGGGAAGCATAATTTCTTATCCCTGTAACTGGCGGTGGCGGCTTCTTTCGCAACCGGAGTGTTCGGGCCGCAGGAGGCTTGAAAACGGACGTTGAAAGAAAATGCAGTCACCCGGCCGAAGTTCGCCGTTCCAAAGTCGCCCACGGGGGATGACCACTCCGGGCGGTTGAGGGCGTTGAACGCCTCGGCTCGAGACTGCAGGCGGATGGTTTCGGTAATTTGGTTGGTGTTGAAGAAGGACAGATCGATATTGTTGCGGCCACGACTGCGCACATCAGGCAGTCGAGTTCGCCTTCCTGGCGGTCCTACTCCCATCCTTGCGCCAGGCCCTGCGCAAGGCCCCGCGCCAGACCCTGGCGAATCACGGGTCCCAGAGCAACTTGTTTCCATCTGGGTGATCGTGTTGTTCTCCAAGCTCCGGGCGATCAACTCTTCCATGCCAATTAAGCCCGACAGGATCACAAACGTCGGGGCGGCATCGGTCTGCTCCTGGCGACTACGCGGGACTGTGCCAGAAGTCGCGATTCCGGTCCGGTTCCTGCGGCCTTCCGCTTTGACGACAGCGTTGGCATTCCGATGGCAATTCTTCGAAGCACAATATCCAGCCCATCGATGCCCCTGCTTACCCTTCGCCGCGCATCTCGCGATGTCCACCGCAAAACCCGGGGCCGAGTGGATCGCCTCCCCTTTCTCGTAAGGCTCTTTCATCCGCGACTCCGCGTTGGCTCATCCCGGCGCACCGTCGACTACGTTTTCCGGTCGACGAGAATTATTCTTCCCTGCGGGTGTTCTCATGGTCACCAATCGGGCGCATCTCCGTGGAGGTCCTATAGCACTCCCGTTTTGTCCGAGACAGAGGCTGGACGGTCCTCCTCGGTGCTGTGGATCTCGCCGCTGTCGTCGATGACGAAACTGCGTTTCCCGGTCTTCCCGAACTCCAGCGGGCGAGCGGAAAGCAGGTAGTGCGTGATCCTTCCCTCGCCGTTGCGCGGACCGGGCTGGTAAGTGAATCGATAACTACCATGAGCAATCCAACTCCCATCGTGAGCAAACTCGTTGTCCGGGGAGTCGTCGTATACCAATCCCGCGTGCTCAGCACTGAGACTTGCCCAATACGGTGGTTTTCCCAACATCTTAAGCGCTGTGGGGTATCCGCGATCATATTGGCTGTAGTAGGTTCGCAGCTTTTCATGGAAGCCTGACAGCGTCGCTTGCGCCATCGCTTCGTGAAAGTCCATAGACATATCCGCGCTGCCTTGCCCGACGTTCTCCAGGAATCCCCAATCGACGCTCACATCGACATCGTCGATATCCTGGTCCACATTGAAGCCTGCTCCGACGCTACCCGCAAAAAAACTGTAGTAACCGGCCGGAACCGCTTTGAACTCATAACGACCGTCGGAACTTATTGGAACACTCCTCTCAAATGGGTAAGCGTCACCGTGGCTCATGATGATCTTTGCACGGCTGATTCGATCAGCGGGAGGTGGAGCGGTCCTGCCACGGACGTTGTAAGTTACGGCGCGGCGCAGAACCAGCCGCAAGGAACACTCCTCCGGAAATAGGGGCAAAGAGAGACTCTCAGCGGTCGCCAAGTGTTCGCTGCCGGAAGCCGCTGTGTAGACGCCTGTTTCGTCGCTCCGCACCGCACTCAGTGCGTAATTTCCTTCGATTACGTTTTCCATACGGAACTCTCCACGCTGGTCGCTGGCCGCCGTGTTCGTTGCGCGAAGGTCCCGTTTCGACTGGGGAGTTGGCCACAGATAGACCTTAGCGTGCGCGGCCGGGCGACCGTCTTCCGATGTGACGCGGCCGCAAACCGGACCGGCGTGACGAGGGCGAATTGCCTTTGCGTGCTCGGTCGCTGGTCCAACCAGCTCGGGTTTCCGCTGTTCATTGACATTAAAAGCAATTCGATTGCTGGCAAGGGTCCGCGCTGCGTGAACACCACCTCCGTATCCGGCGAGAAACTCATATTCGCCCTCTGACAGTTCGAAGCGAAGTGGAACCTCGATACTCTGGCCTGGTCCCAGGTCGAAGGCCGTCGGAACCACCCGTCCTGGCGGCAGCCACAGCCGCGCGGTCCGACGCTTTTGATTGAGTAAGCATCCCCACCTTCCTGCTGGGTACTGGTGCATGGACTCGATATTCGTCGGGGTGATCGCCACGAGGGAGGGGCCGTCGGACAGATTAAAGCACTCCGGGCCGTCCTTCTTTGCGAAGAGCGTGGGCCCAAGTGCATTCATGTCAACGCTTCGATTGACGGTTCCGGTATTGCGCAATTCGATTATCAGTTCGGGATTGTCTGCGGAAGAGAAGTTGGCGAACGCTCGCAAACTCAAGTCCTCAAGCAGCGGCGCCTTTCCGAGATCCTCAGGTGTCGTCTCCTCGGAAGGTCCCAGGACCGCAAGCTGCTCAATGCGCCCGTCCGGGGCATTCAGTAAATAAACCACTTTGCTGACATGGACTAAAACCGGGCGGTTCGCATATGGCCGAAGGAGATGTTTCACCGACTCGGAGATCTCCATGACGTAGGTCCCGCTATACAGGTGGCAGCTGTCCCATCGGTCAAAAATGACTACGCCATTGAATTTGCCGGATGATCGACGGATTGCGCCCAAGGCTGATACAGCGAGCACGCAGCCCATCAGCAAGACCACCGAACGTTCCACGCTGATCTTCATAGCTAGCCTCCTCAGGACATTTTGACGACTTCGATGCCGAAACCGCGCAACTGCCTCGTTTACGCTAGATTTGCGCCTTACCCGGAGGCCAGCGCCCTTAAAGTGTACCTCCAATAAACAGTGGCATTGGGGAATCGCTGCTTGGACGCGGCGGCGCGGTTTTGCCCGGTGGTCACCGGCATCGACGCGGGCAGGCAGAGGGGTGATGCCCGTGGTCGAGGGAAGGGAGGCGGAGGGCTGTTTTAGGTTTAACGCCGGGATGGTCTGCTTCCATTGCCCAGGGGTAGCATCCCGCGCAGAGCGATGGACCTCTCGAAAGGCGATGGTTTGCCACAAAGTGCACTCGGCGTGGCGCTGCCATTTCCGACCGATCGTATGAGGGTTGGGGGGCGTGAAGCGGAGCCGGTCCGATTTGCCCAGGAGAGTGGAGGCTGCGGATGGCCGGGCTACGAAGCAGACGGCGCAGCAGGGCACCGATCTACTCAGGTCGCTCGAAGGCGATCGGATAGGTCTTCTCCACCGGGAATGGGAAGGCCTGGGTGCAGGGCTTGTTCCGTTTACCGAAGCCGAAGCCATCCGGTATGTGGTGGGCGGTGAGAGAAAGCCGGCTCCGCGACGGATCTTGCCCGGCGATAGAACCATGTATGAGCCGGGAGTTCCAGAACAGGACGTCGCCGGCGCGCATTTCGGGAATCTTTACCTGCTCGGCGAGATCGGATTTGAGAATTTCGGCGAGGGCGGAGGTGTAGGCTCCTGACCAGATCTCCTCTTCTGTCGCGCTGGTATCGACATCCTGAGAGCCAGCGAAGGACGTATTCACGAACGGCTTGGAGGAGGACTTGGTCATTCGAGGGCGCTACGGCAACAACGTGATGCAGGGATTGATGAGCGCGCCGGACATGTTGGGGTCGAGACGAGCGGCCATGGGTTCGAGGCTTTTGCGCTCTCCGGGCAGAAGGAGGCCGAGGCAATCACTGACTTAGGGCTGATGCCGGTCCTTGCGTCCTGCCGCTTGCGCCAGACCCTCGAGGTAGGCGGCAAGGCGCTGTTCAGGTGGGCCTGGCGCGGGGGGAGGTTGCGGGGCCAAGCGATCAGCGTATCATGCGCTTATGACACAGTCGTACTAAGGCGGAGCTGTTTTTCTGGCTGCGGCGGAAGTAGGCCGCGCTTTGTGCCGCCGATTCTGAGGTACTGCGCGACGATGTGACCAGCACGTACTTTGAAGGCGGGATGGATAACAATCCGAAGGCCCGGCAGTGCTACTCGCGGGAACATTGGCCGGACTCCCCGCAGGTGGTGATTGCGCGGGTGGTGATGCCCGATGGATTCCCGCTGGCCCAGGAAGTAATGTCCGGCAGCCCCACCGAACAACTCTCCGGCAAGGCCAGGCGGGATGGGGTGATGGACCGCGGGATCCCGATCGAGGCGACACTTCCGCTGATGCGAGAACCGGAGCGACAAACCTGCTCTCTCGCAGGAAACCCGAAGGGGCGGATGACGCAGCATGAAGAAGCGGGTGGAGTTGCCAGTACCGACGGTGCGGGATTCGGCGGAAGTGAAGCTCTATGAGCGCGAGCAGGAGCGGTCGGTACGCGAGCAGCGAAGGACGGCAGGCGCCGGAGCGGGATCCGTTGTTGTTGCGGATTGGTGCGGCCAACATGGGAGGCGAGCCGTGCGTTTGGATGGGTGGACCTGGAGTTGCCGACGGCCGGGGGGTCAAATTGTCGCCGATCAGAGGGCGCGCAGCGGGATGGGCAGTATCTGCTGCGGACGTACCCGAGCGGCGAAGATCCGGCGGTGCGGCGGGGACGGGATGGGTAGTTAACGCAGAGGGAGGCGGTGTTCCATTCGTTGCAGGGTGAGTTGGAGGGTCGTCCGGTTTATCACCGGCTGGAGCATCGGGTGGATGCGCCGGGGTTGACGCCGATGGCGGTGAAGGAGAAGTTGGCGAGCATTCCGATGATCGACGGGTGGACTCCGACGATGGATCGGTGGCATCTGATTCTGCCTCACTGCACGCAGCCGGAAAAAGATCTTGCGGAGTTGCTGCGAGGACCGGCTTGGGGGTACCGGCGCAGCCTCCGCTCCGGATTATAGAGGCCCTGTGTGGTCAAGACCGAACGGAGCGCTCGGTTGACTCTAAGGAATTTGGGCTGGCCTCGCAAGCCTAAGTGCAACGCTCAGGCCTGGGGACTAAGTAACTAATTTTATTGAGAAGAATCCAAATTTAGTCGATACTCTCCTTGTAAGGGGCAGCGCGAGCGAGTTCCGGGGACACGGAACGGCACGTAGCGGTCTTTGATACAGCACCTAGAGGATATCCGGATCAGTACGGGGCCCTGTCCGCACCGTCGAGGAAACGAAACTGCACAAGTTTGTCCGGGTTCCTTTTCCTACACGTCACGAGAGTGCCCACTCCACTCCCGGGCGGATAGCTGGCTGAGTTTGCTTCGGCAACGGGCCAGGAGGCTAGGGCGCGGTATTGAGTGAAGATCTTTGCAGGCTTTGCGAAGATTTGTTCGATGCTTGGGTCGCCCGGGAGTCCGGCAGCGGGTTTGGCGTTCTGTCAATCGGCTGACGGTTTTCTGCAAGACCACGGAAGCACGGATGATTGCGGCTGGCGGAGCAATTGGTTGACGGGCGTGGTTGGCGGATCAGGAGATCCGGACAGCTGCCTTGGTCCGGCCGTTGGATCGCTGTCGTATGGATGTTTTGAATCGAGGCGGTTCCGCCGGGAGTCCTCTCCCGCAGGGGCGAACACGCTGTAGAGTTGGTACGAGTAAGTCCGACGCCCTGTCTGCGTTGGCTGGTAAGGTAGCGCCGCGGTAAGAAGCAAAAGATCTTTAGGAATTTGCTTAGTTACTCCTTCGTAAGTTCGTGGCGTTTTGCCGCCTCACGGGAACCGATATCTTGTTTGCTCTTGGGTAAACGGGATTCGATGTCGGACTTATGATGGTCTTTGCGGGCCGGCGCTTTCTTACACGAGTCGGCTGCGGCTGACGCCCTGTCTGCGCCGGCCGCTAGCCGGTGGAACAGTTCATCCGATTGCATGATTTGACGGATTTCGAGGAAGCTTGCTCGCGAGTTGCGGGAGTTTTCGCGAGTGCTCCGAGCTTAGTGGGATCTGCCAACGCCGGGCAGGTGTTGTTTTCCTTGATTTCGTTTGCGTCTGGCGCCCTGTCTGCGCCGGGCGTTGCGTGAGCCGATGAGCGGGCGAGTCTGGGGACCCTGTATGTCCCCGGCCGCCGGCTCGGCGGCGGTGGGCGGGTTGAAAAGTTTTGGGGTTTATCCCCATGCGGCTGGCGCCCTGTCTGCGCCGGGCGTTGCGTGAGCCGTTGAGCGGGAGGGGCCGGGGACCCTGTCTGTCCCCGGCCGCCGGCTCGGCGGTGGTGGGCGGGTGATTGATTTGATCTGGGCTATGGCGGGTGCTCTGTTCTTGGGCGTCCCCAACGGGCCGTCTACCGGGCGCGCAACCGATTTCCCGCGGCATGATCCGGGTTAGCCCAATCCGATTGAGTTCGCACAGTTCGACATTATTCTGTTCGAGGGAACGGACCCTCTGGCTTCTGGACCCATCGGTGAATGTAAGAGTGGCCGGCAAAACCGCTGAACAAGTTGTACGAGGCGGTCGTGGCTCCGATCGCCAAACGGAGGACTCAGGGCGCCTGATACCGGCAGTGGCGTCTCGTCAGCCTGGATGGAAGCACGCTGGATGTGGCCGCGACCACAGAAAACAAAAAAGCCTTCGGCCGGCCCGGCGCCAGCGCCTTTCCCAAGATCGGTTTCGTGGCCTGGCTCGAAAATGGCACTCCCGTGCTGTGGGCCGCCTGCATGGACCGCTACAGCGTCGATGAATGGAAGCTGGCCGAATCAGTCATTCCAGCCCTCCGCCCTCAGGGGTAGCAAGCGCATGCTCGGTTAGGCCGACCGTTTCTTTCTGAGTCATAAGCTTTGGATGGCGGCGGCCAGTACTGGCGCGGACCTGCTTTGGAGAACCCGGAGCAATGCCATTCTGCATCCAGACCCGCACTTGCCGGACGGCTCCTATCGCAGCCGAATCTACCCGTCGACAGCGGACAGACGCCGAGACCCAAACGCCATGGTGGTGCGGGCGATCGATTACGACCTGGACAATCTGCCCGGAGCCGAGCCGGTTTATCGTCTGGCCCTACCGTCGTCGACCACACACAAGCTCCGGCGGGAGAACTAGCGGCTTTGTACCACCAACGCTGGGAGATCGAGACGGCGTTCGATGCACTCAAGACCCATCTGCGCGGGGCGCAGATCGTATTGCGGAGCAAGACACCGGAGTTGGTCAAGCAGGCGTTCTATGGTTTGCTGATGGCGCATTTTGCGGTGCGCGGGTTGATGCACGAAGCGGCGCTCAAAGCCGACGAGGATCCGGATCGGCTGTCCTTCGCCTCACTCTGTTCGCGTTTTCCAACGCCGCATAGCGCGCTCTGCGGCGATCCCCCCCTCGGCCGAGAACAGCCTTTCCTCAGGCCATCCTGGGCGAGATTCTCCAGGAACGGTGCGTGTCTAGTCGCGATAAGAGCAACCCACGCGGCTTGAAGCGAAAAATCAGCACCCACCCATTGCGGCCGCGAAAATGGCACCCGACGCAGCGGATGATGCTGCTGCGTCGGATCAGGAACCGTTAACCGAACAGGATGGGGCGAACCGGAGGCCTGCTTAGCGAAACAACGCCATTAGGGCATCCGCAAACAGGCGCATCCCGTGCGCATCCGGATGGTTGATCGCATTCAACAGCAGGGTGCTGTAGGGAATGCCCTGCCGCCATAGCCGCCCGTAGCGGAGCGAAGCATCGGCCAGCGGTACCCCGTGCCGGGCGGTGAACTGACGCAAACCGGCAACGTAGGGGCGCGGGTCGGCATCGATCTCCCGTTCGCGGGTAAAGTCCATCCGCTGCGGCTGCACGTAGTGCGGCGTCAGAATGATCCACGCCGCGCCGATGGCCTCGAAGTCGGCCAGCAGCTTGCTGTAGCGCTCCTCGACACGGGCCGGGGTAAGGCTCGAGTCATTGACGAACTCGGAGATGATGAGATCCGGCTTCAGCGCCAGCACCTTCTCCTGATAGTTGTGGGCGCTACCGGGCGGCTCGGCCAGGTAGCTGCTCGTATTCCTGCCGCCCCAGGCTTCGGTGATCATCTCGATGCGCGCCCGCGGAAACTGCTGCCGGAGCCGCGCGGCGAACTGCTCCTGCCAGCGCTGCGTGGCCCGGTCGGGCAGGTAGCCGGCGTCGGTGACGCTGTCACCCCAAGCGAGAATGCGCAGCGTCTCGCCGGCTTCCAGACGCCGCACCAGCCGCGCGATCACCGGATGGCGCTCCCCGCGGGGCGGCTCCGGATAGGCGGTTTCGAGAATCGGAAACAGATGGTCCGCCGTGAGCCGTTCGATGGCGCGGGGCACGAAGACGTTGCCAAGCAGGCGGTCGCCGGGCGCGAGCGGGGCGGGCGCCGGCGCGGCGGCGCGCGGCGGGCCGGGCCGGAGCGCCAGGCGCCCCGCGGCCGTCAGCACCACGGCGTCCAGCCGCATCTCGGCGTGGCGATAGGTGGCGTAAACGGGCTGCTCAGCGCCGATGCGGCCGCCCGCCAGGCGCCCGAAGGTTCCCCAGACAGGATCAAGCTCATAGTCGACACCGGCGGTGAAGAGCGCGGCGTCGGGCGCGGGGCCGGCGCGGAGGGCGAAGCTGGCCGGATCGAGCAGATAAGCGCTCGTCGTCTCCTGCGAGCGCACCCCAACGAGCCGCGCGCCGCGCGCCCAGCCGCCGGCCTGCGGATTGAAAACCGGCAGTGCATCGTGCCTCTCGGCGGTAACGCTGCGGATCAGAGGCGGGGCCACCGCCAGCGTCTCGGCGGGCACACCGGGGCGGGACACCCGGACGGCCCAGTCGCCGGCCAGGGCGAAGGTGGTAGGCGCGGCTTCGATTTCGGCCAGCGTATCGGCCAGGATGAAGTTGTCGAAGTAGATCGTATCCACCGAAGGCCGGTGGGTACTGCGATGGATCCCGGGCTGGCAGAAGTAGACCGCCTCCGGACCCTTCGTCTTCAGCGCCTGATCGAGCACCAGTTGCCCATCGAACCAGAGACGGACGTGGCCCTTGGTCTCGTCCTCGGACCAGCGAATGTGCATCGCCAGCCGGTGCCACTGGCCGGGCGTGAACTCCGCCTGCCAGTGCGTCCCGTTGCGGCCCAAGTTCCCGGTGCCGTACTTGATGAACGTGGCCCCGCCGGCGCCCGGCTCCACCCACCAGGTCATGACGTTGTTGTAGCGCGGGGGCGGGTTGCCTTCCCAGTAGAAGAAGTTGTCGCGGTCCTTCGCCGCGGCGGGCATGTAGAGCGAGAAGCCGAGATAGGTCTCCGACCCCTCCTCCACGGTCACGCGCGGTCCGCCGAGTTGCACGCGAAGCTGACGGTCGTTGAAGACGTCGTCCGGATGAATCGTCATCCGGACGGCGTAGCGGCCCTCGTGGACAATGTCTGAAACGACCTGCACGTTGCGCGGGGTCGCGTTCTGGCCCCGGGTGCCGGTCGCGGCCCACTGGCTCAGATCTCCGGTTTCAAAATCGGCGCGGAAGAGCACGCGGCCCGCCGCCGGGGCGGCGAGCCAGAGCAGGAGCAGCAAAGAGCGCAGCGGCATGGCCATTCCTCAGAACATGTACTTCAGCGCGAACTGCACGCGCCGCGGGTCGGCGGCGCTGGTGATGCGGCCCGCCGCGGGCGTACCGATCGCGGTGCTGGGCACGCCGAAGTTGGCCGTGTTGGTGGCGTTGAACGCCTCGGCGCGGAACTGCAGCGAATGGTTCTCCCAGGGCATGGCGAACGACCGGCTCACCATCAGATCCAGGTTCTTCGTACCCGGCCCGTAGATGAGATTGCGTCCGGCGTTGCCGATGGTACCCGGGGCGTTGGCGGTGAAGGCGGTCAGGTCGAACCAGCGGTCAATCGTGCGCTCGCCCGCGGGGAGGTTCGGATTCCGGACCCAATCGCCGCGCACAGCGCCGCCCAGGTTCTGGTTGTTCACGTTAATCGAATGGGTAATCGGCATGCCGGAGTAGAGCGCGACGATGGCGCCCACCTGCCAGCCGCCGAGCAGCCAGTTGCCGGCGCCGGATTCCAACCGCCCCTTGCCCTTACCGAAGGGCAGTTCGTACACCGAGGAGAGGTTGTAGGCCAGGCGGCGGTCGAGCGTCGAGTTGCCGCGCTCGCGGCGCATATCGTAGGGCGTGACGACGCCGGTTGAGCCGTCGAGCAGGTCTTCGTTGTTGTAGTCGATGTTATGGCTCCAGGTGAAGGAGCTCAGGAAGGTGAAGCCCTTGGCGAAGCGCTTTTCAAGTTTGACGGCCAGCGAGTTGTAGCTCGAATTCTGGCCCGTTTGCGCGTAGCTGACGGCGTTAAACTCGGGCCGGATCAGGCGGAGATTCGAGGCCACGGTGGCGGAAGGCGTGCGGGGCAGATTGATGTTCTGGCTCCAGGCGAGGAAGCTGCCCTTGGTGCCGTTGTAGCCGACGGTAAGCAGGATGTCGAGCGGCAGGGTGCGCTGCACGTCGAAGAACCACTGGTAGGCGAGCAGGTTCTCGCGGAAATCGGGGAAGACGGAAATGCCCGATCCCCGTGGGATGGTGGTGCCGAAGGTGATCTGCGGGAAGCCCTGCTGCACGTAAATGTTGGTGGTTTCAAAGGCCTGCTGAATGGCGATTTCGGTGGCGCGCGGGGCGCCGGGGACGAAGTTGGCGTTATCGGTGCCGAGGTTGTTCGGCTCGCCGTAGAAGAAGCCGCCGCCCGAGCGGATCACCGTCTTCGGCGTCAGGCTCCAGGCGAAGCCGAGGCGCGGGGCGTAGTTATTCAGATCGTTCTTGCAGTCGCAGGAACCGGCCTTGGGGAAGGTGATCTTCTCGTCGGCGAGGTTGGCCACGTTGACGCCGGCAAAGAGGTAGCGGGAGACACCCTGACGGTCGGGATCGGGGAAGGTGGCCTTGTAGATGACCTCGTAGCGGAGGCCGAAGTTGATGGTCAGCGTGCGGGAGATCTTCCAGTCGTCCTGGACATAAATACCCCAATACTTGTTGTTGATATCCTCGCCCTGGTTGGTGCCGTAGCTGCCGCCGGAGACCCAGCCAAGGACCATGTCGGCGAAGCCGTTGCCCGTGTTGGCGCGGCTGGTGCCCACGTTGGGGCTCTGCGAGGTGAAGCGGCCGTCAAAGGCGAACTGCCCGCGGCGGAAGCGGGAGGCGTTGCGGAACTGGTTGGTGTGGCGGTACTCGCCACCGAACTTGATGCTGTGCTTGCCGCGCTGAATGACGGTGCCGTTGCTGAACAGGTAGGTATTGATGTTGTTCACGTTCGGCCAGAAGCTGCGCGGGCCCATTTCGGCGAAGCCCGAAGGCGAGAAGCGGGTCCAGCCGTTGTTCTTGAACCCGTCGTTGAGGTAGTCGGCCGGGGCGTTCTTGATGCCGAGCTTGGGGTTATCCCAGGCGTCATAAGGAATATCGAGAATCGTGTTGAACTGCGTCCACCCGAAGCGCAGATCGTTGAAGATCGAGGGGCTGAGCGTGGAGGTGAGAGAACTGGCGAGGTTGTTCCCGCGCAGGACCACCGACTGGCCCTGCCCGCCGGCGGCGGGGAACGGCAGCACGCCGTTCTCGAGGCGGTCCTGGTTGCGGCGGCTGAAGCGGGCGAAGAAGCGGTGGTTGGCGCTCACATTGTGATCGCCGCGGAAATCATACTGGTCGGCGTCGTCCGAGTCTGAAGGGCTGAAGAAGTAGTTATTCGGGGCGTTGTCGAGGCCGGGGATGTTCGACACCGGGTACAGCGAGAGAATCCGGCCGACGACGGGATCGAGCCGGGAGCGGGGGATGACGTTGTTCGGGAACTGCAGGCGCGCGGCGGTGGCGCCCGTGCCGGTGAGCGTCAGCGGGTCAAAGACGTTGCGGCGGATGGCCGGCTGCTGGCTGAAGTCGAAGCGCTCGACAAGATCGCGGCTCGGCACCGAGGAGACAAACGAGCGGCCGGTGCGGATGCGGGTCCCCTGGTAGGAGCCGAAGAAGAAGGTGCGGTTCTTGATCGCCGGGCCGCCGAGCGTGGCGCCGAACTGGTTCTGCCGGTAGGTGGGTTTCTTCGCGCCGGAGGCGTTGGCGAAGAAGTTGGCGCCGTCGAGCTTCTCGTTGCGGAGGAACTCGTAAACAGAGCCGTGGAGTTCGTTGGTGCCGGACTTGGTGGAGACGAGCACCTTGGCGCCGGCGCGGTAGCCGTACTCGGCGCTCATGTTGTTGGTAACGACCTTGAATTCGGTGACGGCATCGACGGGCGGCTTGACGGCCTGGGCTTCAAAGCCGAGTTGGCCGCCGGAGGTGCGCGAAGAGTTGTCGTTGCCGTCGAGCAGCACATTGTTTTGCGCAATCTGCATGCCCACCGCGGCGAAGGCGCCTTCGGTGCGCGCGCGGGAGCCAGCCGCGAGATTGCCGCCGGGCAGCACGCCGGTGGTGAACAGAGCCAGCTGCAGATAGTTGCGGCCGTTGAGCGGCATCTCGAGAATGCGCTTGGAATCGATCACCTGGCCCACTTCGCTCGTCTCCGAGTTGATCAGCACGGCCGAGGCCGAAACGTTGATCGATTCGACCACCGAGCCGGGCTTGAGTTCGAAGTCGAGGCGGGCGGTCTGCCCGGTCTCCAGGCGTACTTCGTTCACCTTCTGCGGGGCGAAGCCGGCGCTCGAAGCCTCGACGCGGTAGGCGCCCGGAGGCAGCAGGGGAACGGTGTAGATGCCTTCGGCATTGGTCGTGGCCGTGCGGGCGGACTGCGTGGCGAGATTGGTGATGGTGACGGTGGCGCCGGAGATGGCGGCCTTTGAAGCGTCGGTTACCACCCCCTGCATGGCGGAATTTTGAGCGAGCGCAGCGGAAGCCGCAAGAACCAGCGAGAGAGCGAGACGAAACATAAAGGTGAGTCTATCAAATAGGGTAGAATTCACCGGTCGGCCCAAGCAGGCCGCGGCGGCCTGTGGCAGTATCTTAGGGTGAGACTTCTCCTGGCAGCCGCATCCGCTATCGCCCTGTTCGGGCAGATTCCAACGACGGATACAAAGTTCACCGCCCCGTCCTTCGCCACGCTCGAGGAATGGAAGGCCCGCCGGGCCGGCCTGCAGAAGCAGGTGCTCTCGGCCGCCGGGCTACTTCCCTTCCCCGTCCGCAATCCGCTCAACGCGCAGGTTTTCGGCCGCATCACCTACGCCGACTACTCGATTGAAAAGGTCTATATTGAAACGCTGCCCGGCTTCTATCTGGCCGGCAACCTCTACCGCCCCGTTGGCAAGAAGGGCCCGTTCCCCGGCATGCTGGCGCCCCACGGGCACGCGCAGTATGGCCGCCTGGCCGACGACGAACTCTTCTCGGTGCCCTCGCGCGGCATCAACCATGCGCGGCAGGGCTACGTCGTCTTCGCCTACGACATGATCGGCTACAACGACACCGTGCAATTGCCTCACGTCTTCGGCACCACGCCGCGCGAGCAACTCTGGAGCTTCGGCCCGCTCGGTCTGCAGACCTGGAACTCGGTCCGGGCGCTCGACTTTCTCGAGTCGCTGCCTGATGTCGATAAGAACCGGCTGCTCGTCACCGGCGAATCCGGCGGCGGCACGCAGACCTTTATGCTCTGCGCCGTGGACGACCGGCCCAAGTGGTCCGCCCCGGTGAACATGATCTCGCTGATCATGCAGGGCGGCTCCCCCTGCGAGAACGCCCCGAGCCTCCGCGTCGGCACCAATAACGTCGAGATCGCGGCGCTCATGGCGCCTAAGCCCATGCTGATGGTGGCCGCCACCGGCGACTGGACGCGCAATACCCCGCGGGAGGAGTATCCCGCCATGAAGAAGATCTACGATCTGTACGATGCCGGCTCGCAGGTGGAGACCGTGCAGATCGACGCGCCGCACAACTACAACAAAGCGAGCCGGGAGCAGGTCTACCAGTTTTTCGGCAAGCACGTCCTCGGCGAAACGGACCTGAGCAAGCTCCGCGAAAAGCGCATCCGGCAGGAAAAACTGCAGGATATGCTTGTTTTCCACGGCCGGCCCCTGCCCCCGAACGCCCTGGACCTCAAAGGCCTGCTCGCGCAGTGGATCAAGGCGGCCAACGCGCAGAACGCCGCCGAGCGGGACGTCAAGGTCCTCCGCGAGCGGCTCGCCGTGGCGCTCGGGGTGCAATGGCCGCAGCGGGTGGAAGCCGCGCCCGGGGCCTTCACGAAAGGCAAAGGCGGCGCCGTGCTCGCCATCGGCGCGGCCGGCCCCGGCGATGGACGCAGCCAACTGCGGATCGACCTGCGACCCGACTCCCCGGCGGCGGCGCTTGAAACCCGCTACTACCTCACGTTCAACCGCAGCGACGACGCCCGGCGCGTGCAGAACATCGTCAACGCCGTCGCCTGGCTCCGGCAGCAGGGCGAGACCACGATCACGATCAAGGCCGCGGGCAAGGCCGCCGTGCTGGCGACCTTCGCCGCCGCGGTACTGGAACAGCCGGTGAAGCTGGACGCCCCGTTGGGCGCGTTTCGCGGAACCGATGAGGAGATGATCGCCAACTGCTTCGTCCCCGGCTTGCAGAAGGCGGGTGGCATCCAGGCGGCGCTGCGGCTGCTGCAATGAGGATGTTGCGATGAAGCGGGTGGCCGTCGTCACCGGCGCCTCGGCCGGACTGGGCGCCGTGTTCGCGCGGCAGTTGCGGGAGCAGGGATACGAACTGATCGTGGTGGCCCGCCGGTCGGACCGTCTCGAGGCGATCGCAGGGGAGCGCTGGGTGGCGGACCTGAGCGTCGAGGCGGAGGTAGAGCGGCTGGCGGTGCACCTCGAAAGCCGCGACGACATCGCCCTGCTCGTCAACAACGCCGGCTTCGGTACGCAGGGCCGGTTCGCGGAAACGGCGCTGGACGCCCAGATGGTGATGCACCGGCTGCATGTGCTGGCGACGGTACGGTTGACGCGGGCCGTGCTGCCGGGGATGATCCGGCGGGGAGCCGGGGCCATTGTCAATGTCAGTTCGGTGGCCGGTTTTGCGCGGTCGGCCAACAACGTGAGTTACTGCGCGACGAAGGCCTGGATGAACGCGTTCAGCGAAGGGCTGTGGCTGGAGTTACAAGGCACCGGGGTGACGGTGCAGGCGCTCTGCCCCGGATTCACCTACACGGAGTTCCACGATGTGATGGGTGTCGACCGGGCGAAGCATCCGCGCTGGATGTGGCTGGACGCCGGGTTTGTCGTCAGGGAGTCGCTTCGGAACTTACATAAGCTCTACGTGGTGCCCGATTGGAAGTATCAGTTCTTTGTGGCGCTCTGGACCAAGCTGCCGGCGTGGCTGCGGCTGCGGGCGCAGTTACGGCGCGGGTGACCAAGTCCGCATCAGTTCTTCTTCACGCGATGGGGCTGCGCCAGCTTCACGAACTCCTTGGCGACGCTCGCCGCCCCTGTCGGTCCAGAAAAAGGACCGCGCCCTTTGCCGGACAGCAACACGACGCTCGTGTTCTGGTGACGGAGAACAAAGGGGAATTCCCAGGCAAAAACGTACCGGACCTCGAGCACTACATCGGCGAGCCTGGCGTCATCGACCATCCGGATGTTTAAAGAGCCGAAATTTTTTTGCCGCCCCAACTCCGCCTGAAGCAGGCGCCCATTGAAGTGTTGTGCGCCCTCGGCATCGACATACATTGTTTTGAAGCTCTGCAGGATCGTCGCCGGATCTTTGGCGAGATTGAGCCGGTCAGAACGCTCCGGCGCATCCAGACTGGCCTTGGGCGTCGACGGGCCAGCCGCTCTCTCCACCGGTTTCTGATTCGGGAGGGATAGGTCCGCTCCATTCGCAAAATTCTTCGACGGCGCGGCATCGGCCAGACCGATGACGGCATCGAGAGGCACAGCGAAGTTCAGATTTTGGCCCTGCGGAAGCGCTGCCACCACCAGCGCCACCGCCGACAGCACGCCGCCGCTCGAACCGGGCGAGGCGGGGGCGGTAAACTGCATCAGCCGGTATCCTGTCCCGGCTCCCGGCAGTTCATCGGCGGCGCGCACCCCCGAAACCACGCCGTTCGAGACGGACCACGGCAAGCCGGAACCGGCAATCCGGATGGCCGCCACGTCCCATCGGCTATCGCCCCCGAAGTTGCACGTTGTCCAACACCTCCCCATTCCGGAAGCGAACCTGTAAGGAGCGCGCATTCCGCACCGAATGCTGGGCCCCCGCTGTCCCGAACCACCACCGCCGTCCTACTGCCCACCATCCCTCGTTGGTCCGGCTTCCCGCCAGAGCAACGGCCGGGAAGCGAGCCACGCACCCCAAAAACCGGATAGCCGTTAGCACCCGCCCCAACTCGCCAGTCACCCAACGTCCGCCCGGCGCCAACATCGCCGCCGTTTTCCATATGATAGGGTCATGCGCATCGCCCTCTGGCTCCTCCCCTGCCTCCTGTTCGCCCAACCCGACTGGCGAACCTACCGCGGCGGACCCGCCCAAACCGGCTTCTCCAATCTCAAACAGATCAACAAAGCCAACGTCGCCAAACTGCAGCCCGCCTGGACCTACGACACCGGCGACGCCGAAAAAGGCACCGAGATTCAATGCAATCCCCTCATCATCGACGGCGTCCTCTATGGCACCTCCGCCAAGCAAAAGGTCTTCGCCCTCAACGCCGCCACCGGCCAACCCCTCTGGCAGTTCGACCCCAGCGAAGGCAAACCTGCCCGCGGCCGTAACCGCGGCCTCGTGATGTGGCAGGAAGGCAAGGAACGCCGCCTCTTCGTCACCTGGCGCAACTGGCTGTTCGCCCTCGACCCCACCACCGGCCAGCCCATCCCCAGCTTCGGCAAAAACGGCCGCGTCGACCTCCGCGAAGGTCTCGGTCGCGACCCCGAACAGGTCTCCATCTCCGCGCCCACCCCCGGCATCCTCTATAAGGACATGCTCATTCAGGGCTCGCTCGTGCCCGAAGGCCTGCCCTCCGCCCCGGGCGACATCCGCGCCTACGACGTCCGCACCGGCGCCATCCGCTGGACCTTCCATACCCTCCCCCGCCCCGGCGAACCCGGCTACGAAACCTGGCCCAAAGACGCCTGGACCTACGCCGGCGGCACCAACTCCTGGCCCGGTCTCGCCCTCGATGAAAAGCGCGGCATCGTCTACGCCCCCACCGGTTCGGCCTCCTTCGACTTCTACGGCGCCAACCGCCACGGCAACAACCTCTACGCCAACTGCCTCCTCGCCCTCGACGCCGCCACCGGCCAACGCAAATGGCACTTCCAGTTCGTCAAACACGACGTCTGGGACCGCGACCTCCCCGCCCCGCCCACCCTCGTCACCATCCAACGCAACGGCAAATCCATCGACGCCGTCGCTCAGATCACCAAATCCGGCCACGTCTTCGTTTTCCACCGCGAAACGGGCGAAAGCCTCTTCCCCCTCACCACCGTCGATACTCCCGATAGCGATGTCGAAGGCGAAAAACTCGCCCGCCAGCAGGTGCTGCCGCTCCGGCCCGCGCCCTTCTCCCGCCAGCAGCTCACCGAAGACATGATCCCCCACCCGGTCGCCAAAGCCCGCTTCCGGCAGATCCGCAGCGGCCCCCAGTTCACCCCGCCCAGCAAAGAAGGCACCGTCGTCTTCCCCGGCTTCGACGGCGGCGGCGAATGGGGCGGCGCGGCGTTTGACGCCTCCACCGGCCTGCTCTACGTCAACGCCAACGAGATGCCCTGGATCCTCCGCCTCGTCCCCCGCCCCGCGGCCAAAGGCGTCACCTCCGCCCGTACCCTCTACGTCCAGAACTGCGCCGGCTGCCACCGCGAGGACCGCGCCGGCAGCCCCCCCGAGTTCCCGCAGCTCGCCAAACTCGATCCCGCCAAACGCGCCGACCATGCCCGCATCATCGCCAAAGGCCAGGGCCGCATGCCGGGCTTTGGCCACCTGACCGCCGCCCAGCAGGAGGCCATTCTCGATTACCTGGTAACCGGCAAGGATGCCGCCGCCAACGCCGTCGCCGCCAACTCGCTCATCGAACAGGCCTACCAGACCGATGGCTACAACAAGTTCCTCGACCCCGACGGCTACCCCGCCGTCAAGCCGCCCTGGGGCACCCTCAACGCCATCAACCTCAACACCGGCGAGTACGCCTGGCGCCAGCCCTTCGGCGAGTTCCCCGAACTGGCCGACAAAACCACGGGCACGGAAAACTACGGCGGACCGCTCGTCACCGCCGGCGGCGTGCTGTTCATCGGCGCCACCAACCACGACCGGCAGTTCCGCGCCTTCGACAAAGACACCGGCAAGTTACTCTGGAAAACGACTCTTTCGGCCGGCGGCAACGCCACCCCGGCGACTTACATGGTCAACGGCCGGCAGTATGTCGTCATCGCCGCCGGCGGCGGCAAAAGCAAGGCGCCCTCGGGCGGCCTCTATCACGCCTTCGCCCTTCCCTAACGGGTAAAGTACAGCCGGCACAACTGCACGAAGGTGGTCGCCAGCGACTTCACGCGAAAAAACTGCGACCGCCCGTGCAGGCGAGGATAGTGCCGCACCGGCAGCTCCACCACCTCCATACCCGAACGCTCCAGCAGCTTCACCAACTCCACGCAAATCGTCCCGCTCGACGAACGCAGCTGCCTCTGCTCGAGCAGCGAGCGGCGAAAGATCCGGAAATCACAGTCAATATCCCGCAGCCGGACCCCAAACAGAAACCGGGCAAACTGGTTATAAACCGCCCCAATCACCTTCCGGTGCCAAGGGTCCTGCCGGGCGATCTTGTACCCGTTCACCAGCCCCACCCCCGGCCCCACCACCTCGAGCAGCGGACCCAGATCCCCCACATCGTACTGCCCGTCTCCATCCGTATAAAAGATGAATTCCTTGGTCGCGGCGCCGAATCCCGTCCGCAGCGCCCCGCCGTATCCGCGGTTCTCCGGGTGTGTAATCACCCGCAGCAGCGGACCGTGCTGCTGTTGCAACTGCGCCAGTACCGCGCCCGTTTCATCCGCGCTCCCGTCGTTGACCACGATCACCTCAAAATCGTCCACCAACTCGCCCAGCACCTGAAACGTCTTGCCGATCAGCGCGGGCAGCGAGGGCGCATCGTTATAAGCGGGGAAAAACACACTCAAGCTGTGCGCGAAACGCCGCGGATTCGGGTTGACTACGAGCGGGCGAACGGTCTCAGGCTTCAGTGTAAAAGACATCCCACAACGATAGCGAACAAAAAGTTACGCCGTCTATACTGCTTTTTCTGTAAAGAAATATTAAACTCAGGACACAATTCCCCGCCGCACGGCGCTCAGCACCAGTTCAGTCGCACTGCGCAACCCCATCTTCTCCATGATCCGAGCCCGGTGCGTCTCCACCGTATGCGGACTGAGACTCAACTGATAGGCGATCTCCTTATTACTGTTGCCTTCGGCCAGAAGCTGGTAGATGTGCCGCTCCCGGTCGGTCAGCCGCTCGTAGCGATCTTCGACGCCATCCTCGGGCCGACGCAACCGGAGAAAACGGTCCACCTCAGGACTGAAAAAGCGGCGCCCGCGACGGACCTCCAGAATCGCCGTGATCAACTCCTCCTCCACGCAGTCCTTGAGCACATACCCGTTGGCACCCTCGCGCACCGCCCGGAGCACATATCGTTCATCGGCATGCATGCTCAGCATCACCACCGCCAGCCGCGGAAAGCTCCGCCGCAGTTGGGTTAACGCTTCCAATCCGTTCAACCCCTTCATCCCAACGTCCAGGAGGGCCAAATCCAGCCCATGGCTATGCGCCAGATCCACGGCCTCCACCCCACTGCTGGCCTCGGCCACCACCTGCAGGCCCGGATGGGTCTCCAGGATCCGGCGCAACCCTTGCCGCACCAGCGCATGGTCGTCGGCCAGTAGAATCCGCAGCAGCATTACGAATAGACCTCCGCCCGGCGAGCGGCCTCGACGGGGATCCGCACCTCAATGCGGGTTCCCGCCCCGGGTCGAGACTCGACCACGACGCTCCCCGACAGTTTCTGCGCGCGCTCCTTAATCCCCACGATGCCCGTCCCCTGCCGGGGGAGCCCACGCTCACTCAAGGAAAAACCCACCCCGTCGTCCACCACCTCCAACTGCAGCCGGTTTCCCTCCTGGCCAAGCACCACCCGCACCAGGGACGCCCGGGAGTACTTCTCACAGTTATGCAGCGCCTCCTGTGCGATGCGGAATACGCAGGTCTTCGCCTCATCCGACAGATCTTCCCCAACCTCCGCACCCGTAAACTCCGTACGGATCCCCGAACGGCGGCCAAAATCTTCCAACTGCCACTGCAGCGCCGCCCCCAGCCCAAGATCATCAAGCAGGCTCGGCCGCAGCAACAGCGAGATATCCCGCACCATTCGCAAGGTCCTTTCGGCGAGTTCCCGCGCGCGCAGCAGCCGGGTGCGAGCCTCCCCGCCCGCCAGCAGGGACATCGCGTGGGAGATCTCCATCCGCAGCGCCGTCAGGGACTGCCCAACCTCATCGTGAAGCTCCCGCGAAAGCGACCGCCGCTCCTCCTCCTGAACTTCCAGCAAGCGAGCCGAAAGATGCTCCAACTCCCGCGAATGAGTCTGCCGTTCCCGCTCGTTCCGGCTCGCAATCCGCAACGTGAAAAAGGTAACCCCCAAGCCAACCGTCAGCGAGGCAGCCAGCAGAATCACCAACAGACGAGAGGCCGCGAACCGCTCCGCCAGATACCGATCCTGCGCCTCCGTCAACTCCTTGCGCCGCTTGTTTCGAAACTCTTCAATCAGCGTAAATACCGCCAGTCGGCGCGGCACCAGGACCTCGGCAATGTAACTTTTGGGTTTGCCCGGCGCCGCGCGAATTTCGTCCAGCCAAATCCGGAACGCCTCCTCCAGCCGCAACGACTCCACCAGATTCCCGTCCAGTTCGGTGAGTTTGCCAAGCGCCTGCCAACCCTGCGCCGCCAACTCGTCCAGGCTGAGCGATAGCTGCCGCTCGCCGGTGGCATCGGGCGAAATGAAGTAGTCGCGGGAACTGATTCCACCCAGCCACACCACCCGCCGCAACGCCGCAACCGCGTCCTCCCTACCTATATAACGGTGGTAGGCGGCCTGCTGCGCCGAGTCTCCCGCCGACTGTAACTGCAGGGCCTCCCACGCCGACGCCGCCAGCAGAACCAGAATCACGGCAAAACCAGCCCGGAGGACATGCAAACTGTGGAACGACCTTTTCATCGGTACCCTCCTTTTTACAGTATCCCCTGCCGGACTCGCCAATTCCGCCCTGTAGCCAATTTGCCGTATCGCGGGACTCGCCCAGCCCGGAGTCTCCTGTCCATTCGCCCCTCTGCCTGGCATCCTGTTGCCCAATCTTCCTCCTTCCAGCGCGCCCCGATCGAGTTCCGCCACCGCGCCTCCCTGGCCGAACCGGGAGGGTGCAGTGCAGGCAACCCCGCCGCGGCAAACGCACGCCGGGCCGCGTTTCTGCACAAAGCTCTCGACTTGGCCGGCCCACTCACTCCCTTGCTCAAAAGCGCACAGGCCGCACAGGCCCGGCACCAACGGGCGAGCAACTCACCCCTCCTGCCGGGCCCAAGCAAGTCCGTCGTGCGCGGTCCTTATTAAGCGGAGCCCCTGGCGGGCATAGCTCCTACCTTCGGGGCCATGCTTTCGAGGCCGCGGGGCTCACCTCCATCCTCAACGCCGATGCGCACCGCCACGGCAAGGCCCTCGTCAGAGCCCGCAATCTTCCACCGTCCCCGAGCCGTCTCGCCCCCGATGCCTCTCTCCCATACCTCCTCGCCCTTCCGAGGCTCAGCCGGTTCCTCGACATCGATACCGGCTTCTGCGAGATCCACCGCTTCCCGCGGCCCGGCGACAGCTTTTCCCTTCGCCGGCGAAACGGCCCGCTGCGGAATGACGCTGCGCCTCCATCGCGGCCCTTATCCCGATCCGATGGCATCGTCGCTCACCAGGAAGGTCGCTCACTAGAAAGAATGACAAGCGCCGGCTCGTCGAACGGCATTTCGCCGCCCGGGGGCAGAAACGCTACATCCCGAAACCCGGCCGGGGCCATCGTCTGCTCGCCGGCGACTGCGGCCTGCGCTTCCGCGGCAACGGCCCCCACTCCGCCCTCCGGACCTTTACCGACCAGCTATACCGTCAATCTGTCCATGCTCCGGCAGGACCCTCCCGATGGAAAACCACCCCCAACCCGGGCCGCTCCGGCACCACGTAGTTGGCCCCGTCCATGGCAATGGGTTCGGCCAGAAACCGGTTGGCTACCTCGAGAACCCGCGGGTTATACTCGCACAGCCCGCTGTTCGGCAGCGCCGCCGCCAAGTGCACCGCCGCCAGAATCTGCGGCGCCAGCGCGATACTCACATGCGGCACCAGCCGCTTGGCCAGCTTCCCAATCGCCACCGACTCGGTGATCCCGCACCGCCCCAGGTCCGGCTGCAGCACTCCCGCCAGCCCCAGCCACGGTCGCAGCTCGTACCGCGTCCGGTAACTCTCCCCCACCGCCAGCGGCGCCCGCGCCCCAGCCGCCCACCGCGCATGCGCCTCGATCTCCTCGGGCGGAAACGGACACTCCATCCACTCCAGATCCAAATCCTGCCCGGCCCCCTCCGGCAGATGCCACAGCGCGTCCACCGCAAACCGCACCCCCGGAAAAACCGACTGGAACAACCGGATGCGCCGCTCCAGTTCCCCCCACGACTCCTCCAGATAAACCTTGAACAGGCGAAATCCCCGCTCAACGTGCTCGCCGATAAACGCTAAACGCTCCTCGTCGGTCGCCCCCGCCACCCCGGAAACATACGCCGGCACCAGCCGCCTCCCGCCCCCCAGCATCCGCGCCACGGATTGCCCCGCCAATTGCCCGGCTAAATCCCACAGCGCCAAATCCACCCCCGCCATCGCGTCCAATTGATAACCGCCCGTCTGCCCCCGCACCCGCATCGTGTTGTAGAGCAGCTCGCGAATCTCACCAATCTCCCCCGGCGCGCCCCCAAACGGACGGCCCGCCAGCAGCGGAGCAAACAGCAGTTCGACAATCGTGCAGGCCACCTCCGGCGCCAGCGGCGCCTGCGCCTCCCCCCAACCGGTCATCCCGTTCGACAGGTCCACCCGCACCAGCGCCGTCTCAAAATCCACCGGGTAAAGCACCGGGTAAGCCGTCGACCACCGGTACCGGCCCTCCCCGCTCACCCCGGTCGGTGAACCCGCCAACCCGCGGGCCGTCCGGCCGTCCCGCGCGATCCGTACCGGGATCGCGGTTACCTTTTCAATGCGCATAAGCTCTCCAAGTGTTAATAATGAAGGGAACTGCCGAATGAAACTTCGCCGACTGACCCGAAAACGCGCGACCGATGAGGTGTACGAGGCGCTGCGCGATGCCATTCTCTCGCGCGGCTTCAAGCCCGGTGAGCGCTTGCAGGTCGAAGAGATCGCTCTCAAACTCGGCGTATCCCTCACCCCGGTGCGCCACTCGGTTCAACGTCTCTGCACCGAAGGCCTCGTCGAAATCCGGCCCCGCTCCGGCACCTTCGTCGCTACCCTCACGGGAGAAGACATTCAATCGACCTTCGAAGTCCGCTGCGCCCTCGAATGCCTCGCCGCCGAGTTGGCCATCCCCCGGATGTCCCGCGCCATCGCCGCCGAGTTCGACGAACTGCTCGCCCTGCTGCGCCAACCGGTCTCCGACGAAGAGGCGCTGCGCAAACACGAGCAGGCCAATAGCGACCTGCACCAGACGCTGCTGCAGGCGTCGGGCAACAAACGCCTCGAAGAGGTCTACGCCGGCCTGAACGCCCATCTCACCATTGCCCGGATCCACGCCTCGGAAAGCCGCAAAACGGACACCGCCTCGGAAAGCCCCTTTCAAAGTAAGGAGTGGCAGGCCCGCTTTACCCAGGAACAGGCCGAGCACGAAGAGATTGTCGCGGCGCTCAAAGCCAAACAGGTGCAGCGCGCTCAGGAGTCCCTGCGGAATCATATCTACCGCGCTAAGGATGCAATGATGTCGTCGTTTGCAGCGGTGTCCGCACCAGCCACCGCACGAGCAGGTAGGAAACCGGATGGAGCAGCCCCATCAAAACGAAAACGCTCGCGTAGTTGAACTGCACTACCATCCAGCCGGTCAGCGCCGTGAAGATCGTCCCGCCTAAGCCGTTGCCAAACGCCAGCAGCCCCGACACCACCCCCACCACCTCCCGCGGGTAGATGTCGTTGGTCAACGTCGCCTGGTTTGTCTTCCAGCCCATGTGCGCAAACGTCACCACGCAAATCAGCGCCAGCGAAATCGCCCGGCTCTCCACAAAACCCACCGCCATCGACAGCGGCATCAGTGCCGCAAACGGCAGCATCCACCGCAAGCGCGCCTCTACCGGACTGAAGCCCCGGCGCACCCACTGGCCCGATAGCCACCCCCCGGCCAGGCTGCCCGCGTCCGCCGTCAAATACGGCATCCAAGCCAGCATCCCCATCTCCGCCACCGTAAAACCGCGCTGGTCCACCAGATACTTCGGCAGCCAGAACAGATAAAACCACCAGACCGGGTCGGACAGAAAACGCGCCGCCAGCAATCCCCACGTCTGCCGGTAGCGCAGCATCTCCGTCCACCGCCGCCGCGGGCCCGCCGGCAGCGGCAGCGCCTCGGCGTGCCGCGTTACCAGGATCCATGGAATCAGCCAGATCAGCCCCAACGCGCCCGTGGCCACAAACGCCATCCGCCACCCGTAATGCAGCGCCAGCAGCGTCACCACCGGCGGCGCCACCACGGCCCCGACGCTCGCTCCGGCCTGGATCATCCCGTTGATGAAAGCCCGGTCCTTGGGAGCGTACCACTCAGAAACACCCTTGAACGCCGCCATGAAGTTGCCGCTCTCCCCCGCCCCCAGCAAAAACCGGAACGCCCCCAGCGACCACCCGCCCTGCACGAACGCGTGCAGACTGTTCGCCGCGCTCCACCAGACCATGAACACCCCCAACGAGAAACGGGTGCCCCAACGGTCCACCAAAAAACCCGAACCAGCGTACATCACCGTATACGCCATCAGAAACGCCGTCAGAATATTCGCGTATTGCTGATCGGAAATCCCCAACTCCTTCGTTAGCGAGGGAGCCAACACCGACAGAGTCTGCCGGTCGACGTAGTTGATCACCGTCGAAAAAAACAGCAGGACGGCTACACCCCAGCGCCAGGAGGACATCGTCAGGCCGTCCCGCCCGCCCGGATCCGTTCCCGCAGGAAGCGCAACTCGGCGAGCGAAACCGGGTCGAGCGAGGCGGTCGGATGCCGCACCCGCGCCGAGGCGATGATCCCCTCGGCTACCAGATTATGCTTCATCGCCGAAACACCCATCCCCGGCTGCAGCTCAAAACGCAGCAGCGGCAGAATGCGCTCAAACTCCCGCCACGCTCCAGCCAGGTCGCTCCCTTCGAGCCGGTCCCAGATTGTCACCAACTCGCGCGTCAGATCGCTGCCCGGCATCTGGCCACGGGCCCCCCGCTGATACTCCTCAATGAAAAACTGACAGTTGAGCCCGCCAAACAACGTCAACGTCTCGCCCGCCGCCGCATGCAGCGCCGAGGTCTTCGGTGCCGTCGGCGGCGCCTCGACCTTAACCAGTTGCACCTGCTCGAGTTCCCGCCCCATCCGCGCCAGCAGCGGCACCGGCAGCGGCACCTGCGTCAGCAGCGGCGCATCCTGCACCATGATCGGAATTGAAACCGCCCGCGAGATCTCGCCAAAGTAGTGCATCAGCCCCTCGCCATCCGTCTTCAGGTAGTACGGCGGCAGGATCATCAACCCATCGGCGCCAAGATCCTCCATCTCCTTCGACAGTGCTACCGCCGCATCGGTCCCCGTATGCCCGGAGGAGGCAATCAGCGGCACCCGCGGCCCTGCCTCGCGCCGGATCAGCTTCATGAGAGCAATCCGCTCCTCGGTCGACAGGGTATAGCCTTCACTGGCGTTCCCGAACAGACCCAGCCCGTGCGCCCCCTGCCCGAGCAGATAGTGGACCAGACGAGCCTGACTGGCGTAATCAACCTGCCCGCTCTCATCAAAAGTGGTGCACAGGATGGGAAAAACTCCGCGAAGTCGATGCTGCATTCTGAAATTTTATATCACAGATTACAGCTCGTCGCCACCCGTTCCGCCACCCGCCCCACCCGCCACGCATCAACAAACAAACCGCTCCCGGCAGCATATCACTGCCAGGAGCGGTTCTCTCTGGTTTTTTCGACTGTTTTTTTGACTAAGCCTTCCGGCCGAGCAACATGTCGAGCTTCTCCACGACCGAGGTCATCGTCACAATCTCGCCGCGGAGTTGATCCGTTGCCATGGCCGCACCGTGGTTAGCCTCGGCGTTCTTCTGCACCACCGTCGACACACCCTGTAGCGCCGTGGCGATCTGGTCCATCGACGCCGTCCGGTCAATTGCCCCCTGGCTGAGCAGTGCCGCCGAACTGTCGATCGCCTTCGAGCCCTTCAGAATGTCGAGGAAGGCCTGCGCTACCTGATCGGTCCGCGCCGCGCCCTCGGTCGCGCTCGCCTTGGCTTCGAGCATGATCGTGTCGGTGTCTTCAGCGGCCGCCGCGCAGCGCCGCGCCAGCACCCGCACCTCATCCGCCACCACCGCAAAGCCCAAGCCGTGCTCACCCGCCCGCGCCGCTTCAATCGCCGCGTTCAAGGCCAACAGGTTGGTCTGAAACGCGATCTGGCCGATGATGCTAACCGCGCCACGAACCCGTTCCGACGCATTCTGAATCTGCTGCATCGCCGCATGTAACTGCGACACCGCGTCGTTACCCTGCGTAATCTCCTTCGACAAACCGGCGATGCTCCGGGCAATGCTCGCCGTCTCCTCCCGCTCCCGGTGCGCCCGGTCGCGAGTCTCCTGCATCATCGCCGCAATCTCTTCAACCGACGACGCCTGCTCAGAGGCACCCGACGAGATACCCGCGCTGATGCC
The DNA here is from genome assembly GCA_020247055.1 of Acidobacteriaceae bacterium. Taxonomy (GTDB): domain Bacteria; phylum Acidobacteriota; class Terriglobia; order Bryobacterales; family Bryobacteraceae. The sequence continues at coordinate 26,790 of JADCJL010000048.1, forward strand.
GGCCACCGAATCGGCCGTCGACTGCATCTGCATCGCACCGCCATGCAGGGCCTGCGCCGCCGTGCCAATCTCCCCCGTAATGCTGATCGGAACCTGAATCGCGATGAACACGCCCAGGATGTAGAAGAACAGCGTAGTCACGCTGGCAAACACCATCTTGTCTTTGTAAGCTTTCTGCCGAGCCGCCAACATCGCATCGAGTTCGGCCAGCGCGACCTGAGCAAACTGGTTCATCTTCTCACCGACTTCCCGAGGATCGAGCGGGGACTTGCTCACCGCCTTTTCGAGGGCCTGAAGGGCCGGGGGAAACCGCTCCTGAAACGAGGCGTTCACGCCGTAGAAGTTTTCATCCTCCTTCAAAGAAGCCTTGGCCGAGCGCAACAGACTGGCCAGCAGATCCGCCGAATCCGGCTTGGCCGCGAGCTGTGGCAGCAGCAAACCCACGGCGTCCATCAGGTTGTAGGCATCCAGATCGGGATCGAGGATGAGAAAGCTGTCGTCCATCAACTGACGCAGCTTGGTCTGCGCGTCTCCGGCATCCTTGCCGCCCGCAATCACCTTCGCGAGCAGCGGACCCGCATCAACCACACCAGTCCGCTCCCGGGCCGCGAAGTTGATGTCCTTCTGCAAAGCAGTAACCACAAAGTAAAGGGCCGCCATGACCGGCAGCGTTAACAGACCTACCGCTAGCCACATTCGGCGGTTCAGCGGCAACTTGGAGAGCAACTGGCGAGTTCGCTTGGCGATGTCTAGAGACCATGGAGAGGTGTGTTCTGGAGTCACAATGTACATATCGGAAGCCCCCACACAGTATGAGAAAAAAGTTCTCGCCAGGAATTTACTTGCCTGCCCGTCCCCGCAATGATACGGTCAGAGAAGAACGTGGAATGATTTAGGCCTCGCACCCGCTGCCAGCCCACCAAATTGCAACCACGCTAAAAAGTGCTAAAGGAGTTGCCTCATGCCCGCCCACCGTGTCCTCCGGGGATCCGACGGAGAGTTGATCCTGGTCCGGCTGACCGTGCCCGCCCACGATCTCGAAGACTCCCTCGAAACGCTCGCCGCCTTTGACTTCCCCGTCAATCCCGCACTGTTCCACCGCGGCACGGAGACCGCGATCGAGTTCCCTGCCTACTCAGGCAAACTGCCGCAGATCGAAGCCGCCCTCGCCGACCGCGGCCACCTCGAAACCCTCTCTCTCCTCGCCGGAATCAGTAGCTAGCGGACCCGATGCCCCATCCGCCCCTCAACACTCCCCTCCCCGTCGGGCTTCCATCCGCCGGCGCAGCGCCTCAAGCAGCCGGCCCTCCACCTCGCGCGGAATCGGCTGCGGCTCCGTACCCTTGAAGACCTTCATCGTCTTCTTGCACGTGTCGACCACCACCCAGCAGTTTGGACACTCACTGATGTGCTTTTCGAGCTGCACCCGCAGCAGCGCATCCGTCTCCTCGTCAAGAAAAGCATTCAATTCCGTCAAGAATTCTTTACATGTAAGCAAGCGCGTCGTCTCCCTTTCGCTTGAATACCTTCGTCAGGCGTTCCCGTAACTGCAGGCGGGCCCGGAGCAACCTGCTCTTCACCGCCGGAACGGACAGATCCAGCGCCTCGGCCGTCTCCTCCGTCGATAACTCTTCCACATCCCGCAACTGAAACACCGCGCGGAACGACGGCTTTAATCCCTGAATCGCCTCGTCCAGAATCCGGCGCAACTCCGTCTGCCCGTACTTCTGCTCCGGATCGCCGTCCCAGACCGCAATCTCCCGCGTGATCTGCTCCTCGCCCGTATCAATCTCGTCGTCGAGCGACACCGACTTATCGCTCCGCCGCTTCCGCAGCTTCATCAGCGCTTCATTCACCGCAATCCGCACCACCCACGTATAAAACTTCGAATCCCCATGGAAACGGTCCAGATGCGTGTAGGCCTTGAGAAAGGCCTCCTGCAAAACATCCTCGGCGTCTTCGTCGTTCTGCGTGATGTTCTTCGCCAGCCGGAACACCTTCCGGCTGTAACGCGCCACCAGCGTCGAAAAGGCCGCATCATCCCCGTGGCGGGCCAGTTCCACCAGCGCTGACTCGTCCCTCACGTCCTGTTCGTTGGCGGTTTCCATGCGCGGACTCCCATCATACCAGCCGGCGCTTCCCCCAACTCCCATAAGGCTGTCCGAACCGGTCATATGGTACTCTGATGATTACTCTCGTCCTTTGGATTCAGCCCTTTAAAAGGCGAATTCGTCGGCCCATCCATCTCATGTCCAGTATCGTTATCACCCTGCCCGACGGCAGCCAGAAGAGCCTACCCGCCGGTTCACGCCCCCTCGACGTCGCCCTCGCCATCAGCCCCCGCCTGGCCGACGACGCCATCGCCGCCAAAGTCAACGGCGAGATGTTCGACCTCACCCGCCCCCTCGACTCCGACGTCCATCTCCAGATCCTCACGACGCGCGACCCCGAAGCCCTCGAAGTCTACCGCCACTCCACCGCCCACCTGCTCGCTGCCGCCGTGCTCGAACTCTGGCCGGATACCCAACTCGGTATCGGCCCCCCCATCGAAAACGGCTTCTACTACGACTTCGACAAAACCGTCCCCTTCACCGCCGACGACCTCGAAAAAATCGAAGCGAAAATGTGGGAGATCCAGGCCCGCGACCTCTCCTACGACCGCGTCATGACCGAAAAAGAGGAGGGCCTCAAGAAATACGCCCATCTCTGGATGAAGAGCGAACTGATCGCCGAACGCGCCGGGGAAACCTTCAGCGAATACACCCTCGGCCCCCAGTTCATTGACTTCTGCCGCGGCCCCCACCTCCCCTCGACAAAGAAAATCAAGGCCTTCAAACTGCTCCACCTCGCCGGGGCCTACTGGAAAGGCGACGAACACAACAAACAGCTCCAGCGCATCTACGGCACGGCGTTCTTCTCAAAAAAGGAGCTCGACGAGTTCATCGCCCGCCAGGAAGAAGCCAAACGCCGCGACCACCGGAAACTCGGCGCCGAACTCGACCTGTTCAGCATCCAGGAGCTCGCCGGACCGGGCCTGATCTTCTTCCACCCCAAAGGCGGCATCATCCGCAAAACCCTCGAAGACTGGATGCGCGAAGCCTATCTCGAGCGCGGCTACTCCCTCGTCTATACCCCCCACGTCGCCCGCCGCGATCTCTGGAAGGTCTCCGGACACGCCAACTTCTACAGCGAGAACATGTTCAAGCCAATGGAACTCGACGACGCCGAGTACCAGCTCAAGCCAATGAACTGTCCTTGCCACATCCTGATCTTCGCCAACTCGCCCCATAGCTACCGCGACCTGCCCGTCCGCCTCGGCGAACTCGGCACCGTCTACCGCTACGAACGCAGCGGCACCATGCATGGACTGCTCCGCGTCCGCGGCTTCACCCAGGACGACGCCCACATCTTCTGCACCCCGGAACAGATCGAAAGTGAAGTGGTCGGCTGCCTTGAATTCGCCATCCACACGCTCCATACCTTCGGCTTCACCCAGTACGAAGCCGAGCTTTCCACCTGGGACGATGGCGCCAGCGGCAAGTACGACGGCACCCCCGAACTCTGGGCCCTGGCCGAAAAAGCCCTCTTCGCCGCCACCGAAAAAGTGGGGATGAAGGCCAAGCTGATGAAGGACGAGGCCGCCTTCTACGGCCCCAAAATCGACGTCAAACTCGTCGATGCCATCGGCCGCAAATGGCAGCTCTCCACCGTTCAGTTCGACTTCACCCTCCCGCAGCGGTTCAAGCTCGAATACACCGCCGAAGACGGCAAAAAGCACCAGCCGCTCATGGTCCACCGCGCCCTGTTCGGCAGCGTCGAACGCTTCTTCGGCATCCTCGTCGAACACTACGCCGGCGCCTTCCCCGTCTGGCTCTCCCCGGTCCAGGTCGCCGTGCTCCCCATCACCGACAAGCAGAACGACTATGCCCGCCAGGTCGTCGATCAGCTCACCGCCGACGGCGTCCGCGTCACCCTCGACGACCGCAACGATAAAGTGAACGCCAAGATCCGCGACGCCCAGCTGCAGAAGATTCCCTACATGCTCGTCATCGGCGGTCGCGAAGCCGAAGGCGGCAACGTCTCGGTCCGCCACCGCAAGCACGGCGATCTCGGCGTGCAGTCCGTCGAAGCCTTCCGCGCCCGCATCCGGGATCTGATCGCCTCGCGCGCCACCACGGAATAACCCCTTGGTGGCGTGGCTCCTGGCGGCCCTGGTCACGGGTTCGCTCGTCTACTGCGGCTTGATCGTCGTCGCCGTTCGCCGTTACCGGGCCGCCCGCCGCGTTGCCGAACCCGCCGAACCCGTCAGCATTCTCAAGCCGCTCGCCGGACTCGACGAAGGCCTCGAGGACAATCTGCGGAGCTTCTTTGAACAGGATTATGACAATTTCGAACTTCTCTTCGCCCTGCGCTCGGAGGCCGATCCCGCCTACTTTGTAGTCGAATCCCTCCGCCGGCAATACCCCACCGTAGCCGCCCGCACCATCCTGACGGGCGAGCCCCCCTGGCCGAATGCTAAAGTGTGGAGTTTGTCGCTCATGATGCAGCAGGCCCGCCACGACCTCCTCCTCATGAGCGACTCCGATATCCGCGTGACTCCCGCGATGGCCCGCACCATCGCCGGCGAGTTTGCCGCGGACCCTGGACTGGCCGTCACCACCTGCCCCTACCGGGCGGTGGCCGGCCAGTCAATCTGGTCCCGCCTCGAAGCCCTCGGGATGAACACCGAATTCTGGGGTGGCGTCCTCGTCGCCCGAATGCTCGACGGCATGCGCTTTGCCGTCGGGCCCACCATCGCCGCCCGCCGCGGCGCCATCACCGCCGTCGGCGGCTGGGAGTTGCTCCAACAGTACCTGGCCGAGGACTTCATGCTCGGCAACCTCGCCGCCGGCCGCGGCCTCGGCGTCGGTCTGTCCAGCTACGTCATCGAACACCGCATCGGCAGCGAAAGCTTCCCGAAAAACGCCGCCCACCGCATCCGCTGGAACCGCTCGACGCGCCGCTCCCGCCCCCTTGGCTACCTCGGGCAGGTCTTCACCAACCCGCTCCCCCTCGCCCTCGCCCTCGTCGCCGCGCGGCCCGCCTGGTGGCCCGTGCTCTTCCTGGTGGCTTCGTTTCGCAGTTTCGCTGGTTGGGCCACGGCCGAAACCGTCCTGGCCGACCCGGTCTGCCGCCGCCAATGGCTGCTGATTCCCGTCCAGGACCTGCTCAGCTTCGCCTTCTGGATCGCCGGCTTCTTCGGCCAAACCATCAAATGGCGCGGGCAACGTTACCGGCTACTTGCGGACGGCCGCTTTCAGCGGGCGGAGTAACCGACCGCAGAAACGTTCGCAGCGTCCCCGCCTCATCGCGCACCGACTCGGCCGACACCACCGGCGCCGGCAGCGCCTCCCGCCATGCCGCGCCCCGCGAAAACACCCGCACCTGCCCGGCGCCCATCTCTTTGGACACCTTCCGCTCCTTGTCCCAGTACTGCTTCACCCGCTTATCCCGCAGACGGCCCAACACCTCAGTCGGCGGCGGCGCCCAGTCCGTCTCCTCCTGCGGCTCCCACACCACCTGCACAAGAATCGGCAAATCGGCGAACTCCATCAGCAGCAACTGCAGCGCCGAGGCCCCGGCCAACGCCGCCGGCCGCGTCGGCGACAACACCGCCACCACCCGCACCCGGTCCGCCGCCCGGTTAAAATCGGCCTGGAACGGACCCACTCCTTCACCGCGCAAACTCACCAGCGGCGCCTGCCCCTCCGGCACCGAACCCGGCATGAACAGATACGATAACGATGCCCCCAGCAGAACCAGCAGCCCCGCCGCCCAGACAGCAAGAAATTTGTACATTCCGACAGCCTCCGCTTAGCTATCGGCAGATCGCGGCAATTTCTATGGGGCCGGCTGCAAAACCAAGGTCGAAACCGCCGGCGCGACGAGCGGCAAACCCTCCGCACTCTGGTACGCCCGCCACTGATCTTTGTAATGCCCGGAAAACGGGTGGCCCGACACCCCCGCCGGCAAATGGTATTGCGCCCCCGCCGGGTCCCCGAAATCCACCACCAGCCGCATCGACGGCAGCAGCCGCGCCGACGTCTGCTTCACCGTCGTACTCGAACCGTTCGCCGGATACGGCCCCAGGTTGAAGTAGCCCCCAATCCACGGCAGCTTCTCGAGCACCGGATGCCGCACCGTCAGCTGGTTATACACCCCGTAACGCCACTTCCGCACATCCGCCCCCTGCATCCGCTGGCCCTCCTCCAAACCCTCCTCGCACGCCCGCAGCAGCACCGCGTCCCAATCGGCAAACCAGCCCGGCGGCCTTCGCGCAACCAGCGCCTCAATGTGCGCCGAACCGATGTCCGGGCTGTACTCCGCCCCCGGCTGCCCGGCCGCCTTCTCCGCAATCATCCGGCGCAGATGCTGATAGGTGTAGCTCATCACCAGCGGCGCGGCCAGCTCCGGCATCATCTGCCCGTTCCAGCCCCGCAACAACTCCACCGCCGCCGCCAACTGCGGCTTGCTCCCCCGCTGCCGCTCCCAGGCCGCCACCACGTGCCCCGCCAGATGGTGGGACAACCCCGAATACACATCCGCCTGCACCTCCATCGTCGCCGCCGCCGTCCACTTCGGCGCCGCGCCGATCCGGTCGGCAATCTGCCGGGCGCGATACGGCGCCGAAAAGTTCCCCCCCACCCGATACGGATAGTCGGCCGGGAACGGATTCTGGTTCGCCGTCAGCACGCGCCCCGACGGCGGGTTATACACGCTCGGCATCTCGGCAAACGGAATCATCCCCTCCCACTCAAACTCCCCCGTCGAACCCTCCACCGGCACATCCCCGGCGTGCCGGCGCCGGATGGGCAGCCGCCCCATCGTCTGCAGGCCAATGTTGCCGTCCGCATCGGCGTAGACCACATTGCTCGGCGCCGCCGGAAAACTCGCGAGCGCGGCGCGAAACTCCTCCCAGTTCCGCGCCCGGTTGAGCGGCAGAATCGCGAACGAAAACGGCTCGGGCTCCGCCGCGGTCCATCGCAGCGCCGCCTGCCGGTTGCCCACCGTCGTAATCACCGGCCCGTGCCCCGTCACCCACTGCCGGAACTCCACCGGCGCCTGGCCCTTTACCGGAATCAACTCCCGGTCCAACTCGGCCTGCAGCACCTGGCCCTTATACAGGTAGCGGCCCGTGGCCGGGTCCAACTGCTCCAGGTAATAGTCCTGCACGTCAAAGGCAAGGTTCGTAATCCCCCACGCAATCCGCTCGTTCCGTCCCACAATCACGCCCGGAATCCCCGGAATCGTCATCCCGCTCACCGCCAGCCCCCCGCCCCGCAGCTGCACCGGGTACCAGGTCCCCGGAATCCCGTGCTGCAGATGCGGGTCGTTCGCCAGCAGCGCCCGGCCCGACGCCGTCCGCGACGGCGCCAGCGCCCAGGCGTTCGAACCCGGTTGGATATCCTCCCCGCCCCGCGTCCCGAACAGATACTCCACCTTCTCCCGGTCGCCCTTGGCGAGCAGCACCGCCTTCTGCAGCTCCATCCGGCCCGTGCTCGACAGCGTCCGGAACATCAGCAACCCGATGCCCAGCGTATCTTCAATCCGCCACGGCCGCGGGTCAAAGGCAAGCAGCCGGAACTCTACCGGGTAGTTCCCCCGTCGCTCCCGGATAAAGTGGTTCACCCCCCGCGCATACGCCGCCAGCGCCGTGTAGTCCGCCGCCGAAAGCTTCGCCAGCTGCCGCTCGGCAATCCGTGCCATCCGGTAGCTCCGCGTCTCGCGGTCCAAATCCAAAGCCCCCGGCCCCACCACCTCCGCCAGCGTCCCGTTCGCCGCCCGCCGCAGCGACTCCATGTGCCACAACCGGTCCTGCGCCGTCACATACCCCTGCGCAAACAGCAGATCCTCGAGCGTCGCCGCTTCGATCCGCGGCAGCCCGCGCTCGTCCCGCTGCACGGTCACCGCGCTCCTCACCGGCGCCGCCACCGTGCCGCTCGTTTGCGGCAGCGGACGCCAGCCAAACCACCATACCCCCACCCCCGCCGCCAGGGCCACGATTCCGATCACCGTGTTGATAAACTTGAGAAGCCAATTCGAGCGCACTCCCTGTATTGTAGCCATCCGGGCTGCGCGCCTCCTCGCATGTCAGACGCCAACTACGGATATCGCTTTCTCTTACTGGCCTTGATCGTCGCCCTCAACGGGTTCTTCGCCGCCTCGGAGGCCGCCATGCTCTCGGTGCGCAAGTCCCGCCTCCAGTCGCTCGCCGACGAAGGCGAGGCCGGCGCCAAAATGGCTCTCAGCCTGCTCCAGAATCCCGAGCGCATGCTTAGCGTCACCCAGGTCGGCGTCACGCTCACCAGCCTCGGCCTCGGCTGGGCTGGCGAAGATACTCTCTTTCAGATGCTGGTCGGCTGGCTCCAGCCCATCATGACCCCCACGACCACGGCCCTGTTCCACGGCATCGCCATCACCGCCGCCTTCACCGTCATGACGTACTTTCACGTCGTCCTCGGCGAAGTGGTCCCGAAGAATGTCGCCCTCGCCTCGGCTGATAAACTCGCCGTCCTCGTCGCCCCCATCCTGCTCGTCTTCTCCCGCCTCGCCGGCCCGCTCGTCACCACCATCGAACGGTCCGCCAACGCCATCTCCGCCCGCCTCGGCGTCACCGGCGAAACCCAAACCAGCGGACACTCGGTCGAAGAACTCAAGTTCATCGTCGCCTCCAGCCGCACCGAAGGCCACCTTGTCGGCTTTGAAGAGGACGCCATCCGCCGCCTGCTCGAGTTGTCCACTTTCGCCGCCCGCGAAATCATGGTGCCCCGCAAGCAGATGGTCGCCGTCAGTGTCTCCTCCACGCTCGACCACGTCCTGCGCCAGCTCAACGAACACCAGTACTCCCGCCTGCCCGTCTATGAAAAGGATCCCGACCACATCGTCGGCGTCGTCCACCTCAAAGATCTCGTCCAGGTCTGGATGAGCCGCCGCGCCGCCCTCGAGGCCCGTCGCCCCGCCGCCCGCGGCTTCGACCTGCGCAAGGTCATGCGCCAGCCGCTGTTCGTCCCCGAAACCAAGTCGCTCCACGAACTCGTCGACGAGTTCCGCGAACATCACTCCCATATGGCGATCGTCGTCGACGAACACGGCTCCGTTGCCGGCCTCGTCACCCTCGAAGACGTCCTCGAACAGGTCTTCGGCGAAATCGAGGACGAACACGACATCTCCCGCCCGCGCGCCGCCGCCGACGCCCCCAGCTTCGAAGTCGACGGCATGATCAACATCCCCGACCTCGCCAACCAGTACGGCATCGAACTGCCCTCCGACGACGGCTACGAAACCCTGGCCGGCTTCCTGCTGTTTCAGCTCGGCGACCTCCCGCAGGTCGGCACCACCGTCGAACACGCCAAACTCCGTTTCACCGTCCTCGAGATGGAGCGCAACCGCATCGCCCGGGTCCAGGTCGAACGGCTGGGCGCCGGTGGCTGAAGCCGCCGCGCGCCTCCTCCGGAGCCTGGCCACGGCGCTGCTCGCCGGCTCCTCCTCGGCGCTTCTGCTCTGCGCCCTCGACCGCGCCGGCGAGTGGTTCGCCGCCCATCCCGCCCTGGTCTTCCTGCTGCCCGCCGCCGGCTGGCTGACCCAGTGGCTCTACCGCCGCTCCGGCGCGGGCGGCATGGCCGAGGTCCTGGCCGATATCGCCGACCCCCAACAGCGCGTCAACTGGAAGATGGCCCCCGCCGTGCTCTCCGGCACGCTGCTGACGCATCTGTGCGGCGGCTCAGCCGGACGCGAAGGCACCGCCGTCCAGGCCGGCGCCGCCTGCGCCGCCCGCGCCGGCGCCGACCTCCGCATCGGCATTGCCGCCGGCTTCGGCAGCGTCTTCGGCACCCCCTGGGCCGGCCTGCTCTACGCCTGTGAAATCTCGGGCCTCCGCACCGCCGCGCCCGCGCTGCTCGCCCACTGCCTGCTGGCCGCCTGCACCGCCGATGCCGTAGCCCGCGCCTGGGGCGCCCAGCATACCGTCTACCGCATCGCCCGCTGGCCCGGCGCCGAGGCCCTCCTCTGGGCCGCGGCCGCCGGCCTGCTGTGCGGCGGCGCCGCCTGGCTCTTTCATCTGCTGACGGGCCTCGCCCGGCGCCACCTCTCCGTGCTGACCGGCGGCGCCCTGGTGGCCACCGCGCTTGCCGCCACCGGAGCGTGGCAGTTCGCGGGCCTCGGCGTCGCCTCCATCGCGGCGGCCTTCACCACGCCCGCCGGCCCCTTCGACTGGCTCGCCAAGCTCGCGCTCACCGCCGTGACGGTCGGCAGCGGCTTCCGCGGCGGCGAGGCCACGCCCCTGTTCTTCATCGGAGCCACCCTCGGCAGCACCCTCAGCGGCCCCCTCGGTCTGCCCGCGGACTGGCTCGCCGGCCTCGGCTTCGTCGCGGTCTTCGCGGCAGCCACGCGCACCCCGCTCGCGAGTACGGTCCTCGCCGTCGAACTGTTCGGCCCGTCCGCCGTGCCCTACGCGCTCGCCGCCTGCTTCAGCGCGGACCGGGCCGCGGCCATCGCCCAGCGGCTGTGGCGCCGCGCCCAGCCCCCGTCGCCCCGCTAAGCCCGGCCAGCCGCAGCGAACCCCCTCAACCGCCCGGCCCCGCAGCCCCCAGCCTCCGGATCTGCTGCCCGCCCAGCCCGGCCAGCCGCGGCCCGTACTCCGGCAGCAGTTCGGCCAGCGGCGCCAGTACAAACGCCCGCTCCCCCATCCGCGGATGCGGAATCGTCAGCCGCGGCGAACGCAAAACAAAATTGCTATAGAGCAAAATATCGATGTCCAGCGTCCGCGGCGCGTTCGGAAACGGCCGCTCCCGCTGCCGCAGGCGCTCAAGGCGCCGCACCTCGTCAAGCAGCGCCCACGGCGAACGCTCCGTCTCCACCTCGCACACACAGTTCAGAAAGGGGTCCTGCTCGAGATAGTGCAGCGGCGCCGTCTCATAGAACCCCGAAACGCGCACCGGGCGCAGCGCCTCCAGCGCAAAGCGCAGATGCGCCGCGCGGTCGCCCACGTTCGAACCCAGACCCAGGTAAGCCGTGTTCAAAACAGCGAGTTCTGCGGCCCCGCCGCCGGGGGCGCAATCTTGAAGTAGTCAAACGCCCGCCGCGTCCCCACGCGGCCCCGCGGCGTCCGGTCGAGAAACCCGAGCTGCATCAGGTAAGGCTCGTAAACCTCCTCAATCGTCGCCGACTCCTCGTCAATCGACGCCGCTATCGTGTTAATCCCCACCGGCCCCCCGGCGTACTTATCGAGAATCGTCATCATGATCTTCTGATCAATCTCATCGAGGCCGAACCGGTCCACCTCGAGCAGATCGAGCGCCGTCACCGCCACTTCCAGCGTGATCTCCCCGTTGGCCCGCACCTGCGCGTAATCCCGCACCCGCCGCAACAGCCGGTTGGCAATGCGCGGTGTGCCCCGCGCGCGCCGCGCAATCTCGCCGGCCGCCTCCTCGGAAATCGTCAACGTCATCAGCCGCGCCGAACGCAGGACAATCTGCGTCAAATCGGCTTCGTCGTAGTGGTTCAGCCGCAGCACCAGCCCGAAGCGCCCCCGCAGCGGCGCCGAAATCAGCCCCTGCCGCGTCGTCGCCCCCACCGCGGTGAAGCGCTGAATCGGCAGCGAATGCGTCCGCGCCCCCGGCCCCGTACCCACCATGATGTCCACCCGGAAATCCTCGAGCGCCGAGTAGAGTATCTCTTCAACGTCCGGCAGCAGCCGGTGAATCTCGTCGATAAAGAAAACCTGCCGGGCCTGCACATTCGTCAGCACCCCGGTCAGATCGAGCTTCTTTTGCAGAATCGGCGCCGCCGTCTGCTCAAAACCCACTTCGAGCTCCTGCGAAATCAACTGCGCCAGCGTCGTCTTGCCCAAGCCCGGCGGGCCGTACAGCAGCACATGGTCCATCGCCTCGCCCCGCTGCCGCGCCGCTTCAATGGCAATCGAAAGGTTCTCCTTCAGCTTGGGCTGCCCGGTAAAGTCGACCAACCGGCGCGGTCGCAGCGCCGATTCGAACTTCTTATCCTCCTCCTCGAGCGCTCCCGAAATGACTTTCCGATTCGCCATGGTCTACCGCACCAGCTCAAGCGCCCGCCGGAACAGCGGCTCAAACTCATCGCCCGTCACCGTCGTGCGCGCCTTCCGTACCGCCGCCTCGGCCGCCGGCCGCGCCGACCCGAGATTCACGAGCGCCGAGATGATGTCCGCCTCCATCTCCGACACCGGCGCCGCAGCTACCGTCCTGCCGCCGGCCGGCCCCGCCACGGCGTCAATCTTATCGCGCAGCTCCAGCACCATCCGCTCGGCCGTCTTCTTGCCAACCCCCGGAATGCGCGTCAGCAGCGTCACCTCCCCGCTTCGTATCGCCGCCGCCAGATCCGCCGTCGGCAAACCGGACAGCGCCGTCAGCGCCAGCTTGGCGCCAATACCGGAAACCGTGATCAGCTTCTCAAACAGCTGCTTCTCCTCGGCCGAAAAAAAACCAAACAGCTGAATGGCATCCTCGCGCACGCTGGTGTGGATCCGCAGACGCACCTCAGCGCCCGCATCCGGCAGCCGTGTATAGGTCGATACCGGAATGGCCACGTCGTAGCCCACGCCCTGGCAATCAACAATCGCCTGGTGCGGATGTTTCTCAAGTAAGGTGCCGCGCAGGTGCGCAATCATGGTAGGAAATTATATTCTCCCATGGCGCGACGACTTTTCTTCGTCCCGGAAGTAAAACGGGATATGGCCGAACTCCACGACGAGATGGCCCAACATCTGACCCGCGTCCTCCGCGTCGAACCCGGCCAGGTCTTTGAGATCTCCGACAACGAACATCTCTACCTCGCCACGGTCGAAGTGGCCCGCAAAAGCGTGGTGTCCTTCCGCGTCCAGCAGCGGCTCGCCCCGCGCCCGGCGCCCTACCCGGTCACCCTCTACGCCAGCCTGTTCAAGTTCGATCATTTTGAGTGGATGCTCGAAAAGGCGACCGAACTTGGCGTCAGCCGCATTCAGCCTTTCGTCTCCGAACGCAGCGAGCACGGCCTGGCCAAGGCCGCGCCCAAACGCGCGGAACGCTGGCGCCGCATTCTGCTCGAAGCCAGCCAGCAGTGCCGCCGGCCCCGCCTGCCGGTGCTCGGCGAACTGCTCGATGGCCCGGATGCCCTCGCCGCCGGCGAGGGCCTTCGCCTCTGGCTCGACGAACGCCCGGGAGGCCAGCCGCTGCTCGCCCTGATGAGCGCCGAACGCCCGTCCACCGTCTCGCTTCTGCTCGGCCCCGAAGGCGGCTGGGCCGAACGCGAGGCCATCCAAATCGCCGCCGCCGGCTGGCGCCCGGCCACCCTGGGCCCCCTCATTCTGCGGGCGGAAACCGCCGCGCTCGCCGCCCTCGCTCTCGTGCAGGCTAGCGGATCTGCCGCTCCCGGAAGTCACTCATAATCCGGTTGAAGCGCTTCCGCTGCTCTTCGGTCAGCAGTTGATCGATCCGGGACTTGCCCGTCGCCCGCACCTCGTCCATCTGCGCCTGCAGCATCTGGTAGTACATCGTGAAGTCATCGAGCACCGTCTCAATCTCCGCCGTCTGCTCCGGCGTCAGATTCAGCTCTTTTTGCAACCGCTTGAGCGTCACGTCTTTGTTCGACTCGTTCCAGGAAACCGCCTTCACCGATTGCGAAGCCACCCGGTAGACCAGAGCCCCGGCCACCCCACCGCACAGAAACACCAGGGCCAGCGTCACCAGGATCTGCGGGTTCTTCCAAGGTGCACTCGAGCGCGTCATCTGCTTTCGTTCGAACCGCCTTACTCGCTGAACGTAGCCAGGGTCACCAGCAGCGAATCCCTCCCGTTCTGCGGGTTGTCGCCGTCTACCGGCGCCGTGGGACGATCGGCTAAGACCTGCACCGGGGTGCTCGCCAGCTCGTGCGCCACCGGTTCGGTCGCCAGCAGGAATACCCCCATCAGAATCACCAGCGCCGCCGAGGCGTACACCAGGTTCCGGCCAAACACCGGATCAAGCAGCAACCCCCAGAACGACGGCCGCCCCTCGGCCTCCACCCGGCGCATCACCCGGCCATAAAACCCGGGCGCGGGCTCCAGGTCCGCCGGCGCCCGCAGTATCCGCAGCGCCCCGGCGTGGGCCATCATTTGCGAAACGAGATCATGGCACTGTCGGCACTCGCCGACGTGCGCCGCGAAGGCTTCCCGCGCCGGCCCGTCCAGACGGCCTTCCAGAAACTCTTCGATATGATCCTCAACCGAACGATGCATATCTCAACCCTTTCCCTTGCCAGATACCAAGCTTACACGCTCCGCGCGGGGATCCGCAGCAAACGCTGCGCGGATTTGAGGAGCTTCTGCCGGGCGCGAAACAGTTTGACCTTTATCGTATTCTCGTTCATTCCGGTCATTTGCGCCAGTTCCTCCACCGAATGGCCTTCCACTTCCTTGAGCATGAGCAACGAACGATCCTCTTCCGGAATCTTCGCCATCAGTTTCGTGACCAGATCCCGGTTGGCCAGACGCTCGTCGATCGGCCCCGCCGGCTCGATCGCCGCATCGGAGTTTTCCATCCGGAGCGCATCCTCTTCCGAGAAATCACTCTCGTAGACCAGCTTGCGCACCTTCTTCTTGCGCAGGTAGTCGTAGCACTCGTTCACCGTGATCTTGTAGATCCACGTCAGCAGCGAGCTACGGAAGTCGAAGTTGCGAATGGAAAAATAGACCTTGGCGAACACCTGCTGCGCGATGTCCTCGGCGTCATTGTGATTCCGCAGGATGCCGTAGATGATCGAATAGATCTTCGCCTGATACCGTTCGACGATCTCGCGAAAGGCCATCTCGTCGCCGGTCTGCACCCGCCGCACCAGCAGCGCTTCGTCGGATTTACTGTGGTCCACGGTTGCCTTCGTCCGGGCGGCCGAACCCGCAATGGGGAAGCTTAAAACATCCAATACGCCACTCATGCCCTTTCGGACGCGAGAACCATCGATCCGGTTTCGAAAACCTGCCCTGCATCCCGCCGCCCTCACTCAGCATCATTACAGGGTAGAACTAGCGATCGCAACGGGCTAAGCTAGAAGAGTGAATGCCGATTCGGCATGGAGAACAAAACCGATGATCAATTTAACGGAGCGGGCGATTGGTAAAGTCGCCGAAATTCTCGATTCGCAGGAACCCAAACCCGCCGGTTTGCGGATTGCCGTGGTGGGAGGGGGTTGTTCTGGCTTCAGCTACTCAATGGCCTTCGAAAATGCCCCCAGCATGCTGGACAAGACCTACAACTATGGTCCCCTGAAGGTGTTCGTCGATCAGGCCAGCCTCCTCTATCTGGATGGCGCCGAAGTGGACTACGTCGAGTCCCTCGAAGGCTCGGGCTTCAAATTCAACAATCCGCAAGTGAAGTCCACCTGCGGTTGTGGCAGTTCGTTTAGCGTCTAGCGTCAAACTTCCTCGACTGCCCAACCAGTAGCACGGCTGGGGCACACATTAGCCCACCCTCGGGAGGGGGGCCCGCGACCTCCCCCCAGGCGCCCCCCTTGGGTAGCGTCTCGCGGCCCGGTATCGCTTTACCCCGTTTCTGCTTTGGCGTCTTCCTGGTAGCCCTAGCGCCCTGGAACGGCCAAATCTTCCCCAGGCCATCCGCCTCCCACCCGAGTCGTCGACTCTACTGCTGTTTCCAAGTGAGAAAGGGAGACAGGATCACCTGCAGCTTCCCTTCGGCTCGGCGATCGGCACCGACTCAGCCGGCCCTTCCCCTCGTCTACGAATCCTGCCCTGGCGCGAACACCCGGACCGCCGTCGGGACGCGCGGGAGCCGGGTGGACTCTTCTTCGCACCAAGCCGCCCCTCACCGCCAACAGATGCAGTGGGCCCTCGCCGGACATAAGGGGACTGTGAAACTTGGCGTTCGGGCCATGCCATCGGTATGAACTCCGGGCCAGGAGTCCGGTCGCCGAAACTTCGCAGCGCGCAGTTCCCCATCAATCGGTTTCAGCCCAGGAGCATGGGGTGGGCCCTGCCCCCATGGTCTCGAACCTCATCATTGTGGCGCGTGGGCCAGAAAAGGAGTTCGTGTCGCGGTTTGCGACGGCGCGGCTGGGACTGGCGCACCGGGGTTTCGACCGTAGCGAACTCTGTATGGGCTGCGACACCTTGCGGCCGACATGAACTTACCGAGCCTGCTGGCGACGGCTCAGCGGCGCACAGTACAGGCATACCGGGATGGTAGCTAACAGTTTTTCGGCTGGGTTGCAGGATGTTCACACAAGAAGTTGCTCCGGCGCCGCAATGCCGTCGTAAAATTTTTCTCAACTGCCTGAAAAAACACGCTTTACAAAATTTACACCGGCTTCGCGGAGATAGCACGTACTCAGCAACCTCCAGGACCCTTCGCCGGCCCCTGACCTCCCGGCCCGCGCAGCGCCGAGCATCAGTACGTTGGCCCCACCCTGCGGTCCCTGCTCTCCGGTTGCGGTAGTGCCCCCAGGGACGGTATGATGAAAGGACTCGAACACGGGCGCCCGCTGTTCGTGTGTCTCTTCATGTTTGACAATCTCTCCGATAAACTGCAGCGAGTTTTCAAGAACTTGCGCGGCGAAGGAAAACTCACTGCCGAAAACATGGAAGCTGCTCTCCGCGAGATTCGCGTTGCGCTGCTCGAGGCCGATGTTCACTTTAAAGTGGTCAAGCAGTTGATCGAGGCAGTAAAAGAGAAAGCGCTCGGCCAGGAGGTTCTCGCCGCTCTTTCTCCCGCTCAGCAGGTCGTCAAGATTGTCAACGAAGAGTTGATCAAGACGCTCGGCACCCACGCCTCGCGCCTTCGCTTCGCCAACCAGCCGCCCACGGTAGTTCTCGTTGTTGGTCTCCAGGGCTCCGGTAAAACCACCTCTTCGGCGAAACTGGCCCGCTGGCTCTCGAAGAACCAACACTCCCCCCTGCTCGTCTCCGTTGACGTCTATCGGCCCGCCGCCCGGGACCAGTTGGCCGTCCTGGCCAAACAGCTCGCCCTCCCCATCTATACCGGAACCCCGGAAGAGACGAAACCCCTCGAATTAGCCCGCTCCGCCCGCCGGGAGGCGATTCAGACCGGCCGCGATATCATTATTATCGATACCGCTGGTCGGCTTCATATCGACGACGCGCTCATGGCCGAGCTCGCCGAGCTGAAAGACACCTTCGAGCCTACCGAAATCCTCTTCGTCGCCGACGCCATGACCGGCCAGGATGCCGTCAAATCGGCCGAACAGTTCCATCAGCGACTGGGCATCACGGGCATCATCCTGACCAAGATGGACGGCGATGCTCGCGGTGGCGCGGCGCTGTCGATCCGTTCCATTACCGGACAACCCCTGAAGTTCATCGGCATCGGCGAAAAACCGGATGCCTTTGAACTCTTCCACCCGGACCGCGTCGCCAACCGGATTCTCGGCATGGGCGATGTTCTCAGCCTGATCGAAAAGGTCGAAGAGACCATCGATAGGAAGCAGGCCGAGGAGATGCAGCGGAAACTCATCGACAATGAGTTCACCCTCACTGACTTCCGCAACCAGTTG
>JADCJL010000049.1 GCA_020247055.1 Acidobacteriaceae bacterium
CAGCGTTTCTTCGCAGTGCGCCAGGGGCACGGGTGCGAAAACAGGGGCGCCACAGGCGATAAGATGGCGTCATGCTCCAGCGTCGTTGGTTCTTCCCCCTTCTGTCTTCCTTAGGCCTCGCCGCCCCCCAAGCCCGCAATCCGTACGCCGAGCTCGGGCTCCGCCCGGTGCTCAACTTTCAGGGACCCGTCACCACCGTCGGCGCCTCCCGGATGTGGCCCGAAATCCAGTCCATCATGGCCGAAGCCGCCAAAGACTTCGCCGTCCTCGCCGAAGTCAAAGACGCCGTCGGCGTCCGCCTCGCCAAACTCTGCGGCACCGAAGCCGCCCTCCCCACCTCCGGCACCGCCGGCGCCATCGCCCTGGCGACCTACGCCTGCCTCACCGGCAACGACACCGCCAAAGTCCGCCGTCTCCCCGATCTTACCGGGATGAAATCCGAGGTCCTCATTCAGAAACCTCACCGTAACGGGTACGACCACGCCGTCCGCAGCGCCGGCGTCCGCATCGTCGAAACCGACTCCCGCGACTCCTTCATCAACGCCCTCTCCCCCAACGTCGCCATGATCTACTACCTCGGCGGTACCCGCGGCGACTGGGCCTGGGAAACGCCCGTTCCCCTCACCGACTGCCTCGCCCTCGCCCGCAAAGCCGGCATCCCCGTCTTCGTCGACGCCGCCAACCTCCTGCCAAGCTGGGATAACATCCCCCGCCTCGCCGCCACTGGGGTGGACCTACTCGCCTTCAGCGGCGGCAAACACGTCCGCGGTCCCCAAAGCACCGGTGTTCTCGCTGGCCGCAAAGACCTCATCGACGCCGCCTGGCTCAACTCCAGCCCCCACTCCGACTCTCAGGGGCGCGGCATGAAGGTCAACAAAGAGGAGATGATCGGCCTGCTTGCCGCCCTCGAGAAGTACTCCCGCCTCGACTTTGCCGCCCTCGACCGCGAGTACGCACGCCAAGCCGCCTACGTCATGGACGAACTCCGCAAGTCCAAGCTCCACGTCGAAAAGTCCCTCTTTGAACGCGGTCGCCGCGTGCACCGGGTGATCGTGGACTGGGACGAATCCGCCCGCGCCCTCTCCTCGGCCGAAGTTCTGCGCCGCCTTCTCGATGGCGAACCCCGCATTGCGGCCCTCCCCGGCCCCGGCGGTCGTGGCCTCGAACTGACCTTTCTCATGAACGACCCGGGCGAAGAGCGCATCGTCGCCCGCCGCCTCCGCGAGATCTTCGCCTAACCGTCTCCCCCAAAAACAGAACGGCCAGGCATCTGCCTGGCCGTTCTGATGAGGATTCGAAGGGAGCTTACTCGGCCAAATCGCCGTCGCCGCCGCCCTCCGGAGTTACTTCGCTGAGTCCGCCGGCATAGAAAGTCCGCGCCGTGTCCTCGTAATCGGCCATGCTGTCGGCGAGGCTCACCTCGACCTCTGGCGTCGGCTCTTCTTCCGGGATGTCCTCGCCGGCGATCTTGACCCCGCGGTAGTAGTCCATACCCGTACCCGCCGGAATCAGACGGCCCATGATGACGTTCTCCTTGAGACCGCGGAGATTGTCCACCTTGCCGTTGATCGCTGCCTCGGTCAGTACGCGCGTCGTCTCCTGGAAGCTCGCCGCGGAGATGAACGAGTCGGTCGAAAGCGAGGCCTTCGTGATGCCCAGCAGAATCGCCTTGCCGATGGCCGGTCGGCCACCCGCATCGAGCACCCGCGTGTTCTCTTCCTTGAAGCGGAACCGGTCCACCACTTCCTCGGGCAGGAACTCGCTGTCACCGATGTCCTCGATCTTCACCCACCGCATCATCTGCCGGGTGATCACCTCAAGGTGCTTATCGTTGATGTTCACGCCCTGCAGCCGGTAGACCTCCTGCACCTCGTTGACGAGATACTTCTGCAGTTCGTGCTCACCGCGGACCTTGAGAATATCGTGCGGGTCAATCGGGCCGTCCACCAGCTGGTCGCCGGCCATCACGCGCTCGCCCTCCTGCACGCTCAAGTGCGCGCCGCGGGCGATGGCGTACTCGCGCTGCTGCCCATCGTCGCCGATGATATACAGTTTGCGAGCCGTCTTGGTGACCTCTCCGAACTTGATCGTACCCGTGATCTCGGCAATCGCCGCCGGATCCCGCGGCTTGCGCGCTTCGACGAGTTCGACGACGCGCGGCAGACCGCCCGTGATGTCCTTCGTCTTCGAGGTCGCGCGCGGCAGCTTGGCCAGCACGTCAGCGGCATGGACCTTGTCGCCATCCCGCACCATCAGGTGCGCATGGGTCGGCATCATGTACCGCTTTTCGTCCGCCTTGTGACCACCCTCCGGACGGATGATCAGCATCGGCTGCTTCTTCGACTCCGGAGCATCGACGACGACCAACTGGCTCAGGCCGGACACCTCGTCCACCTGCTCGGCCAGCGTGACGCCCTCTTCCATGTCCTTGAAGTGGACCGTGCCCGAGATCTCGGTCAGAATCGAGAACGAGTACGGATCCCATTCCAGCAGCACTTCGTTGGCCTGCACCGCGGCCCCGTCAGCGAACTTGATGTGCGCCCCGTAGACGATCTGGTAGCGCTCGCGTTCCCTGCCCTTCTCGTCCACCACGGCGATAATGCCGGAGCGGTTCATGGCAATGATCTCGCCCTTCAGGTTCAAGGCCGTGTTCACGCCGATGTACTTCACGTAACCGGAGGTTCGCGCGTCCTGCGTGTTCTGTTCCGATGCGCGCGTCGCCGCGCCGCCGATGTGGAACGTACGCATGGTCAGCTGCGTGCCCGGCTCGCCAATCGACTGCGCCGCAATCACGCCCACTGCCTCGCCGCGCTCCACCAACCGGCCCGTGGCCAGGTTCCGGCCGTAGCAAAGCTGGCAGACGCCCCGCTTCGATTCACACGTCAGCACCGAACGGATCTTCACCCGCTCAATACCGGCCGCCTGAATCTGGCTGGCCAGCGCTTCCGAGATCTCCTGGTTCACCCCGACAATCAGCTTGCCTTCGAAGTCAAACTGATCCTCGAGTACAACGCGTCCCACAATCCGGTCCCGCAGCGGCTCAATCACTTCGCCCGCTTCGACGATCGGCTCGACGAAGATGCCTTCGGCCGTGCCGCAATCGAACTCGGAGATGATCACGTCCTGGGCCACGTCCACCAGACGCCGGGTCAGGTAACCCGAGTCAGCCGTCTTCAACGCCGTATCAGCCAAGCCCTTACGCGCGCCGTGCGTTGAAATGAAGTACTGCAACACGTTCAGGCCTTCGCGGAAGTTCGCCGTAATCGGGGTTTCAATAATTTCACCCGACGGCTTCGCCATCAGACCGCGCATACCGGACAGCTGCCGGATCTGCTGCTTCGAGCCGCGGGCGCCCGAGTCGGCCATGATGTAGATGGGGTTGAGGTAGCGGCCCGTGCGGTCGTCCTCCTCCATCACCTTGAACATCTCGTCCGAGACCATTTCCGTGACGCGGGTCCAGATTTCGATGATCTTGTTATAGCGTTCGCCCTGCGTGATCGCGCCGTTCTGATACTGGCTCTGCACTTCGATCACGGCCTTCTCGGCGTCCTTGACCAGGGTGGGCTTGGACTTCGGCACGACCATGTCGTCAATGCCGATCGAGATGCCGGCGCGCGTGGCGTGCAGGAACCCGAGCGACTTGATGTCGTCGAGCATCGAGACCGTGGTCTTCAAGCCCGAGCTCAGGTAGCAGTACTGCACCAACTGCGTCAGGCCCTTCTTTTTGAGCAGACCGTTGATGAACGGCATGCCCTCCGGCAGCACATCGTTCAGAATGACGCGCCCCACGGTCGTCTCCATATCCTGTTTGTTGTACTCAACAGGCTCGGAGTGCATGATGTTCTGCTTATCGAAGGCGTTCTCGAGGTCGATCACCCGGCCCGTATAGCGCAGCTTGATCGGGGTAAGGGTCTCCACCTCGCCCATCTCGAGCGCAATGAGCACGTCGGCCATCGAGGCGAACTTCTTGCCTTCGCCCTTGGTGCCCGGCCGCTTTTTGGTCAGGTAATAGAGACCCAGCACCATGTCCTGCGAAGGAATCGTGATGGGCGACCCGTGCGCCGGCGACAGAATGTTGTTCGAGGCGAGCATCAGCGTGCTGGCTTCAATCTGCGCCTCCGGCGAGAGCGGAATGTGGACGGCCATCTGGTCGCCGTCGAAGTCGGCGTTGAAGGCGGTACAGACCAGCGGATGCAGCTTGATCGCCTTGCCTTCGACGAGCACCGGCTCAAAGGCCTGAATGCCCAAACGATGCAGCGTCGGCGCGCGGTTCAGCATGATCGGATGATCGCGGATCACCTCTTCGAGGATGTCCCACACCACCGGATCCTGCTGCTCCACCAACTCCTTCGCCTGCTTGATGGTCGTGCAGTGGCCGCGCTGTTCGAGGCGGTGATAGATGAACGGCTTGAACAACTCAAGCGCCATCTTCTTCGGCAAGCCGCACTGGTGGAGCTTCAATTCCGGCCCGACAACGATCACTGAACGGCCCGAGTAGTCGACGCGCTTGCCGAGCAGATTCTGACGGAAGCGGCCCTGCTTGCCCTTGAGCGTATCCGAGAGCGACTTGAGCGGCCGGTTGTTGGCGCCGCGCAGCACGCGGCCGCGGCGGCCGTTGTCGAACAGCGCGTCGACGGCCTCCTGCAGCATGCGCTTTTCGTTGCGGACAATGACATCGGGCGCGTGCAACTCAATCAGCTTTTTCAGGCGGTTGTTGCGGTTGATCACCCGGCGATACAGGTCATTCAGGTCCGAGGTGGCGAAGCGGCCGCCATCAAGCGGCACGAGCGGCCGCAACTCCGGAGGAATCACCGGCAGCACGTCCAGAATCATCCACTCCGGCTTGTTCGTGCTCTTGCGGAAGCTCTCGCACACGCGCAGCCGCTTGGCGAACTTGAGCTTTTTCTGCTGGCTCTGCTCGGTCTTCATCCGTTCGCGGATCTCTTTCGAGAGCGATTCGGTATCGACCTTCTTGAGCAGCTCTTTGACGCCCTCGGCACCCATCATGGCGACAAACTTGCCGGGGAACTCCTGATCGAGCTGCCGCTTGCGTTCGTCTGAGATCACCTCGGCCACGTTCAAGCCCGTCTCTTTATCCGCCTCGACAATGACAAAGGCTTCAAAGTAGAGCACCCGCTCCAGTTCCCGGAGCGTGATATCGAGCAGATAGCCGATGCGCGACGGCAGGCCCTTGAAGAACCAGACGTGCGAGCAGGGGCTGGCCAGTTCGATGTGGCCGAGCCGTTCGCGGCGCACGCGCGACAAAGTAACTTCGACGCCGCACTTATCGCAGATCACGCCGCGATGTTTCATCCGCTTGAACTTACCGCACAAACACTCCCAGTCGGCAATCGGTCCAAAGATCCGGGCGCAGAACAGCCCATCGCGTTCGGGTTTGAAGGTACGGTAGTTAATCGTCTCCGGCTTGGTGACTTCGCCGTGAGACCAGTTCCGAATCTTGTTCGGGGAGGCCAGACTGATCCGGATAGCATCGAAATCCGCGATCAGATTTGCACGTTCATAGGGGGAAGATCGGTACATGGCTTAGTCTCCTTGGATTAGTCGGCGGCGAGTGCCGTGTCGGCAATGCTCTGCTGCTTCTTGATCAACTCGACATCGAGGCAGAGCGATTGCAATTCGCGAATCAAAACGTTGAAGCTCTCCGGCACGCCGGGCTCGGCGGCCGCTTCGCCCTTGACAATGGCCTCGTAGATCTTCGCGCGGCCATAGACGTCGTCGGACTTGGCGGTGAGCAGCTCCTGGAGGACATAGGCGGCGCCGTAAGCTTCGAGCGCCCAGACCTCCATCTCGCCGAAGCGCTGGCCGCCGAACTGCGCCTTGCCGCCCAGGGGCTGCTGGGTGATCAGCGAGTACGGTCCAATGCTCCGGGCGTGGATCTTGTCATCGACCAGGTGCGACAGCTTCAACATATAGATACAGCCGACCGTTACCGGCTGGTCAAACGGCTGACCGGTCATGCCGTCCACCAACTGCACCTTACCCGAGCTGGGCAGGCCCGCTTCCTTCAACTGGGTTTTGATGTTGGACTCGGTGGCGCCGTCAAACACCGGGGTGGCAAAGTGACGCTTCAGCGTCAGTCCCGCCCACCCGAGATGGGTTTCCAGAATCTGCCCCACGTTCATACGGGACGGCACACCGAGCGGATTCAGAATGATCTCGACCGGCTGCCCCGAAGGCAGATACGGCATATCCTCTTCGGGCACAATCCGCGAGATGACACCCTTGTTCCCGTGGCGGCCGGCCATCTTGTCGCCGACCGAGAGCTTGCGCTTCATGGCCACGTAGACCTTGACGGTCCGGATGACGCCCGGCGGCAGTTCATCGCCCTTCTTGAGCTTGGCCGCCTTCTCCTCGGTGATCTTCTCGAGCACCGCGATCTGGCGCGAGGTCATCTCCTCGATCTCGTCGATGGCCTCATTCAGCCGCGGGTCGCGGTCCTTGAGGCGCATGCGCTTGAGGTCGCGGCCGCGGATCTTCTCAATCAGATCGCGGGTAAGAACCGTGTCTTTGGCCAGCAGCTTCTTGTTCGTCTTCTCATCGTGCAGGTCGGCGAGCACCACCTGGCCGTCAAACATCTTCGCCAGGCGTTTGGCGCGCTCGTCCGAGAGAATGCGCTTTTCGTCGTCGAGGTTGCGGTGCAGCCGCGCAATGTGCTCTTCGAGAATCTGCTTGGACCGCTCGTCGAGTTCCGTACCCTTACGGCTAAAGATCTTACAGTCTACTACCACGCCCTCAATGCCCGGCGGGCAGTAGAACGAGGCATCCTTCACATCGCCGGCCTTTTCGCCGAAGATGGCCCGGAGCAGCTTCTCTTCCGGGGTCAACTGCGTCTCGCCTTTCGGCGTCACCTTCCCGATGAGAATGTCGCCCGACTTCACGGAAGCGCCGATGCGGATCACTCCCGATTCGTCCAGGTTCCGCAGCGCGGACTCGGGCACGTTCGGAATATCGCGTGTGATCTCTTCGGGGCCAAGCTTGGTGTCGCGGGCCTCGATCTCGAACTCTTCAATGTGGATCGAGGTGTAGTAATCCTCTTTCACCAGCTTTTCACTGATGATAATGGCGTCTTCGAAGTTGTAACCGCGCCAGGGCATGAACGCCACGAGCACGTTGCGGCCTAGCGCCAACTCGCCCTGATCGGTACACGGGCCGTCGGCCAGCACATCACCTTTCTTCACGCGCATACCGGCCTTGACGATCGGCTTCTGCGTGATACAGGTGTTCTGGTTCGAGCGCTTGAACTTAGTGAGCGTGTAGATGTCGGCGCCCACCTCGCGGGACATCTGCCCTTCGTGGGCGGCCGAGCCGTCCACGCGGACAATCACGCGCTCCGAGTCGACCGAGTCGACGATCCCGGAACGCTTACAGATGATCACGGCGCCGGAGTCGCGCGCGGTGACCTTCTCCATGCCGGTGCCCACGTAAGGAGCGTCGGCGCGGAGCAGCGGAACGGCCTGCCGCTGCATGTTCGAGCCCATGAGCGCGCGGTTGGCGTCGTCATTCTCAAGAAACGGGATCAGCGAGGCTGCCACGGAGACGAGCTGCTTCGGGCTGACGTCCATGTACTGGATCTGGTCCCGGTGGAGCAGCGCGAAGTTACCGGCCTGCCGGGCGTTGACGAGTTCATCGACAATCTGCCCGTTCTCATCGAGGCTAATGTTGGCCTGCGCGACGATGTACTTATCCTCTTCCCACGCCGACAGATAGTCGCAGTGGGCTTCGAGTTCGGCCGGCTGTTTTTCGGCGCCGAGGGCGCTGTTCAACGCCTCGGCCTCGGTACGCAGCAGCACCTGGCCGACCTTGAGGTCGGTTCCGCCCGGGTTGAGCACCTTCACTTCGTCGACCACCGTACAATCGACGACACGCCGATACGGGCTTTCAATGAACCCGTACTCGTTGATGCGCGCAAAACACGACAGCGAGGAGATCAGACCGATGTTCGGACCTTCCGGGGTCTCAATCGGGCAGATCCGGCCGTAGTGGGTCGGGTGCACGTCGCGCACCTCGAACCCGGCCCGCTCGCGCGACAGACCGCCCGGTCCGAGCGCCGAAAGGCGCCGTTTGTGGGTGATCTCGGACAGCGGATTGGTCTGGTCCATGAACTGCGACAGCTGCGAGGAGCCGAAGAACTCGCGGATGGCCGCCATGACGGGCTTGGCGTTCACCAGGTCGTGCGGCATGGCCGTGGCGATCTCCTGGAAGACGCTCATCTTCTCTTTGATCGCGCGCTCCATGCGCACGAGGCCAATGCGGAACTGGTTTTCGAGCAGTTCGCCCACGGCGCGCACGCGGCGGTTGCCGAGATGGTCGATATCATCCACCACGCCGATGCCCTTGCGGAGCCGGAACAGGTACTGGATGGTGTCAACGAAGTCTTTGTGGTCGAGCGTACGCTTGTCGAGCGGGGTGGCCGCCGAGTTGTCATACAGCTTGATGTTGAACTTCATGCGGCCGACGCGCGAGAAATCGTACTTGCGCGGGTCGAAGAACATGCCGTTGAACAGCTGCGTGGCCGTGTCGAGAGTGGGCGGGTCGCCCGGCCGCAGCTTGCGATAGATCTCGAGCAACGCTTCGGCCTGCAGCTTGACCGAGTCTTTCTCGAGCGTGCGGGAGAGCACGTTGCCGGCCTCGTCGCGCTCCGGGAAAAAGATCTCAAACGACTCGATGCCGGCGTCGATCAGCCGGCCGATCGAGGCCGGGGTCAACTCTTTGTTCGCTTCGAGGACGATCTCACCCGTCGACATGTCGATGACGTCGGCGAGGGCGTAGGCGCCTTCGAGGTCGTTCGCGGCGACCTCAAACTGCTCGACTTTGGATTTGGCCAGTTCGCCAAGAACCCGGTTGGTGATCTTCTTGCCGGCAGCAATGACGGTATCACCGTTCTTGGCCGTAACCGCATAGGAGAGCTTAATGTCTTTGAGCGCGTTGCGGCCCGGCTGGCCCTGCGGGGGGAGCTGACAGAACAGCTTGTTGTCCTTGCCGATGCTGATGCGGGTGGCGGTATCGGTGTAGAAGGTCCGGAGAATCTGCTCGTCCGTCTTGAGACCCATGGCGCGTAGGAATACCGTGCCGTAGAACTTCCGTTTCCGGTCGATACGAACATACAGGAGGTTTTTGTTATCGTATTCGAACTCGACCCAGGAGCCGCGATAGGGGATGATTTTGCCGAGGAAGTAACCCTGGGCCTGCACCCGCTCGAAGAAAACGCCGGGCGAGCGATGGAGCTGGGAGACGATGACGCGCTCGGTACCGTTGATGATGAAGGTGCCGTTGTCGGTCATCAGCGGGATTTCGCCGAAGAACACCTCCTGCTCTTTGATATCGCGAACCGATTTGTTACCCGAGTCGGGGTCTTTGTCGAAGACGGTGAGGCGGATGGTGACCTTGAGCGGGGCGGCGTAGGTCATCGAGCGCTCTTCGCACTCCGGCACTTCGTATTTCAGTTGGAGGCCGACCGGGTCGCCACAACGGTTACAAAAAGTGACGACGTTCTTATTGAAGGTGCCGCACTTGTCGCAGTGGATGTCGCCGGGGTGGAAGGGGTCGGTTTTGATGATCGAACCGCAGGAGCGGCAGGTGGACCGGAGATTATGAAGGCCTTTCAGGTTGCCGCACTTGCACTCCCAGTTGCCGATGGAATAGTCGACAAAATCGAGCTGGGACAAACCGCGGAAGTCCGAGATGGGAAATACACTGGCGAAGACGGATTGAAGGCCGGAGTCATCGCGTTCGGCCGGGAGAAGGTCCATTTGCAGGAACCGCTCATAGCTTTGTTTCTGGACTTCGATGAGATTCGGGATGGGAACCGAGGTCTTGATCTTGGAAAAGTCCACGCGTTGGCGCTGGGTAACGTTCGCAGGGCTACTCATATTTCACTCCTAAAGGGCATGCGCAAGAAGAACAAGCGGTAAAGCGTCGGGTGCTAGGGCCGCAAGGGAAAGCTGGGTGAGTCGGGGATGAACGAGAAAGAATACGGGCGTGACAGCGCGTGGGGGGTGCGCTTGGGGAAAGGCAGGATGGTGCTGGTGCAGTCGTGGAGACGACCGCGAAAAGAGCAGCGATAGGAAGGATTCACAGATTGGATGTCCCGGCCCGACTCCGGCTTATAAAGGAATATAACAGAGAAATGAATGGCCCGTCAAATGCAGGACGGAAGTGCGGGATGAGCGGGCCATGAGGGTACCCTCGGAGGCAACCGCAGGTGTTGTCGGACCAAAGGAGAATGTTCCTGCAGGGAGAACGTTTCTGAACGAAGGGCGTGGCTGCCTGACGCGGTCGGCGCAAGCCCGCCCGCTCGGGAAAGGGGGCCGGCGTGGCGACTTTCCTGACGGCGGCCCCACCAGCGGCCCGACGGTTCCACTGCGGAGAATGGCCGGATACCTTCGCTGGTAGCGAGCGTGCCGCTCCTTGTCCAGCCGAACTGCCGCTTGCAACTGCTGCTTCCGCATCCCCGCCCGCTCAGGCTCCCGCGCCATCTGAAAACGGAGGCTCTCAAACGAGAACCCATCAGTATTTCCGACCACGCAGTCCCTGCTGGGTTATAGGGGTTTGACATAGGGGTTTGACACAGCATCGCTCCCAAATTCTGCGTATGCAGTCGATGCTCGTTGGGCACCTCCTTCACCGTACTCGCCGAGCGATCTTTCCATTCCGGCCGGTATTCGTTCTCCTCGGCAATCGCCAAAGTTGCGCAAACGGCGTCAAGCGGTCGGCGACGCGCTGCTCCTTGCGTTCGGCTAACCCGGACGATACCGCGAACATCGAATCGCGGTCTGTAGAGACATCCCGCCTGCGGCCCAGTGTTCTCCAGATACTCCCACAGCACTCCCCCTGTTGCAGGGGTCGACGCCTACCGGTGCAGTCCATGCACCACCACCGCATCGCCTTCCGCTGGATCATCTCCCTGCCGCAAGCGCGCTTCCACTAATCCACTTCAACCAACCCAGCCCGTCCCGCCCCTGTTGGCACCTTGCGATTCGAGCCATCCTTCGGCCTTCCGGTTGTTACTGGAGACCTTCTACTTTGGCCGAATAGGAACGTTTCGCTTTGGTGCGACCAAGCGACGTCAGGTCTTAATTTTAAAAGTTATTGTTGTGGTATTCTCGCTCGATGTTTCCGCTACTGCTGCTGCTCAGTTGGCTGCTGGCCGAAGACGGCCGCGCGCAAAACAGTTACACGCTGCCTTTTCGTCCGCTCGACGCCGAGTATAGTGTTCCGCTGAACCGGATTGTGATGATCAGTTCGTCGCCGGATCTGGTGCAGATCTATAACCCGGCAACGCAGGGGAGCCTGGCGGTGAATCTGCCGGCGGCGCCGCTGGATCTAGCTTTAA
This sequence comes from Acidobacteriaceae bacterium, assembly GCA_020247055.1. Taxonomy (GTDB): domain Bacteria; phylum Acidobacteriota; class Terriglobia; order Bryobacterales; family Bryobacteraceae. Next base: position 11,354 of record JADCJL010000049.1, read on the forward strand.
CGCCAAACGGACTGTACGCCGCGGTAGCGCACGATGGGTCGGTAAGTTATGTGAATCTGGCGAGCGGAGCTCTGGAGCGCAACTACCCGGTGGCGGGGCGCGTGGAGGCGTTGGTGGCCGGCGTCCGGTACCTCTACCTCGACGTCACACAGAACGCTACGGCACAACTGCGTCCGCTCGATTTGGTAAGCGGCACGGTGCTGGCCCCCGTATCGGGAACCTACCGGCTGGCCGGGGCGCGCCTGCACCCGCGCGGGGACGCCATCTATTCGAGCCAGTTTCGGCCGACCGCAACCAGGATCGAGCGACTACCGCTCAGCCAAGGCCTGCCGGCAGCGGCAACGAGCAACGACCAGCCGCTGCCCGAGACCTGCGGCGCCAGTTGGATCTCGGCCGACGGCGAGAGCCTCTTCAATGGTTGCCGCTTCGTATTCGGCCTGTCGGCGACGGCCGCCGCCGATCTCTCCTATCGAGGGTCGTTCCCGGAGCTGACGCAGATTCAGAGTCTCTGGGAGTTCAGCGGGCGCGACGAGCTAGCGATCCTGGGCGCCGGCGAGATGGCGGTGCGGCTCTACCGAAAAGGGACGCTGCGTCCAACGGGGCGATTCGCTTTGGACTCGGCAAGCGCAGGTGGAGTCAGTTTCCCGGTTCGTGGCCGCTGGGTCTTTTCGAATAATGCATCGGAGCTCTATGTCATCGCGCAAGCGGTCACCACGTTGGGAGGAGCCCCGGACTTCAGTTTGCGGGTCTTCCATCTGGCCGCGACACCGCCTTGTTTCCCCTCGGTGGACTCCAACCTGGTGACGGTTCCGGCCGAGGGCGGAATCGTGAAGATCAATGTCACCGGTGGAACGGGTTGTCTTTACCGCACCGAATCGGCGGCCCCCTGGATGCAGGTCACGAGCGAGGTGCTGCGCTACGGCGGGGGCGAGGCGCGATGGATCGTTCGCCCGAATCCGGGAGCGGCACGGGCCGGAACGATCAATCTTGGGGGACGCGTTCTCACCGTGAATCAGGCGGCCAAGCCGGAGAAGGCGCCGAACCCGCTGCCACTGGGCTACCGGCTTGAGGGGGCGGCCTACAGCCGGCACTTGGGAGCCCTGCTCCTGTTGAGCGAGGAACCCGCCGAGTTACATATTCTCAACGTACAGACTAATGAGGAGAGCGTCGTACCGCTGCGGCAACCGGGTTTGACCGTGGCGATCGACCCGGTAACCGGCAGCACGGCAGCCATCGGACATGACGGCTGGATCTCCTTGGTCGATCTGGCGGCCGGGGCCGTCACGCGGGAGTATCCGGTCGGGACGGACGCGCGGTCGCTCGCCTGGGGCGAGAATGGTTTCTTATATGTATTTGGCGAGTTCAGCCGGCAGCCGGCGCTCAACCTGCGGCTGCGGGATGGACGGTGGACGAAGACGCCGGCGGAGACCGCCACCTGCGCACCCGGGAGGAAGCAGCCGAACGCCGAGTCGCTGGTTCTGTGTGGCAAGCGCTGGTCGACGGCGACCGGCGAGTTAGTCGCGCAGAGCGTCAGCAGCGCGCTGCTCGGGAAGTTTTGGTTTAATGCGTTGGGCGACCAGCTGATTACCAACACGAGCGAACTACGGCGGTCGACGGGGAACCCGGCGGATGACTTCACCGTGCTCGGCACGCTCGACCAGAGCGGCTCCCTCCGTTGGGCAGAACAGAGTTTGTGGCATCGCACGCTGGCGGTCGTGGGAACCGACGAGGTCCGGCTTTACGGAGAGGGGCAGTTGAGTCTGGCGGGGCGCCAGCGGCTGCCTGACGGGGTGCAGGGCCTGTTCGGGTTCTGGAACATTTTCGGGACGGAACTGTATGTTCTCGGCAGGAGTGCGGCAGGGGACCAGGTGACGGTGATCTCGCGCGAAGCCAACGCCCCGGGCTGCACGGCGGCGTTTGCCGGTGCAACGGCGGGAATAGGACCGGGAGAAAGTGTCAACACGGTGGCGATTTCGGCCGGCATCGGCTGCGTGTGGACGGCTTCCGGGGGTGGCGCTCCGTGGCTGGCAATTGTGTCCGGTACCTTCGGGGTCGGTCCGGCGAACCTGATCTATTCGGTGCAGCCGAACCGGTCAGCGGTGGCACGGACGGCGACTTTAACACTGCAGGGCGGCGGGACGTTGACCGTGACGCAAGGCCCGGCGCCGGTGGCGGTGGAGTTCACGACGGCGACGGTGCCCGCCACGGGCGGAGCAAGAAGCATCGCTGTCACGACGGCGCTGCCGGGGACGACTTGGACAGCGACAGCGACGGTTCCGTGGGTGACGTTCCCGGCCGGAGCGGCGGGCACGGGTAACGGAACGCTGAACTATACCGTGACACCGAACACGGGAGCGGCGCGGAAAGGATCGATCCGGGTGAACGCGGCTGAGGTTTCCATCGAGCAGGAGGCCGGCCGAAGCCCGGGGGCTCCGAACGCGGCACCCTCGATCCTCTCGGTGCAGAGAAGCCGGAATGGAACGGTCGAACTGGTCGTCCGGGATCCCGATGGGGCGAACGACCTGGGCGTGTTGAACATCCTGATCAACCGGGCGCTCGATGCCCGGGCGGCCTGCTACATCGCCTACAACGCCGCAACCAATGGGTTTTATCTGGTGGGTGACGCCGGGACAGGATTATTGGAACTCACGCTTGCTGCACCTTCTGCCACCGTCGAGAACAGCCAATGTGCCATTAGCGGAGTCACGATCAGACGCGAGACGGACCGGCTGATCCTCAATATGAGCGCAGTCATGAAGGGCGCTTTCGGCACCAACCTGGCCGTTTACGCGGCGGCGCGCGATCGCAGCGAAGCCAACAGCGGCTGGCAGGCGGGTTCCGTTATCCGTCCCGATGCCTTGCAGGGACCGATCGGAGCGCTGGCCGATCCACTACCCAACCAGATCGTGCCGGCGGGCTCCGGCTGGATCGTTTCCACCAGGTTTTCCACCACGGACCAGAGCAGCGCAGGGGCCATTACCTCGATGCAGGTTTTGATCAACAGCGCGGTGGATGCAACGGACGCCTGCTACATCGGTATTGACCGCGCCGCCATGCGGGCTTATCTGGTCACCGACGACGGGCTGGGGCTCATACCGGGGGGAGTGCAACTCTATGACGAAGCCTCACCCGAAGTTACCGAGAATAGCCGATGCATACTCCGGGCGACGGGATCCAGTCTGATCCCGCGCTCGGACATCCCCGGGGAGGTCGGGGTTAGGCTGCGGCTGGAGTTCAAGAGCACTTTCAAGGGCAAGAAGTTCGTCTACACGGGGGCGCAGGCGGCGGGCGCGGGGCGGAATTCGGGTTGGGAGGTCTTTCGTGCGGTCAGCATTGAGTAACGCCGGTCGATCCGGTCAGCGGGCACTGCTGTTTCTCTGTTTCGTTCTGGCGGGTGAAGCGGGGGCGCAGACGAGTTACCCGCTGCCGTTTCGTCCGCTCGATGCCGAGTATAGCGTGGCGCTGAACCGGATGGTGATGATCAGTTCTTCCCCGCCCCAGGTACAGATCTATGATCCGGCGACGCGGGCGAACGTGTCGGTGAATCTGCCGGCGGCGCCGCTCGATCTGGCGCTGAGTCCGAACGGCCTGTTCGCGGCGGTGGCGCACGACGGGTTGGTGAGTTACATCAATCTGGCGGGCGGGAGGATGGAGCGGAGCTATCCGGTGGCGGGGCGGATACCGGGGATCGTGGTGGGGGAAAAATACCTGTATCTGGAGGTCATCGAGGAGCAGATCCCACAACTGCGCCTTCTCGATCTCGGGAGCGGCACGGTGCCGGTCACTTTATCAGCAAGCTACTCGCTTTGCGGCGCAAGGCTGGACGCGAGCGGTGGCTCGATCTATTACGCGAAAGGGTCGTTTCAGCTGGGCAGGCTGATTTTGCAGAACGGGTTACCCTTCACCGGTTCTCTCCGCACTGGCGGGGTACAGCCGCTGCTGTGCGGCGGAATCTGGATCGCTGCCGATGGAGAGCGTCTGTTCAACGGCTGCGGATCCGTAGTGGAACTGTCCAATTTGTGGCCGCGGGATCTCGCCTACCGGGGCGCGTTCCCCGATAGGAAGCGAGTGAAAAGCCTCTGGGAGTTCCGTGGGCGGGACGAGTTGGCCGTCATCCCCGAAGTCGAGCGGTTGGCCGATCCCAACGCGGATATGGAGGTGCGGCTCTACAAAAAGGAGACCCTGCGGCCCGCCGGACGATTCGCGCTCGACCGGGTGGTGGCGAACGGGGTGAGCCATCCGGTGCGCGGCCGGTGGGTATTCGCAAGCGGCGGGTCGCAGTTGTACGTGATCACACAAACGGAGGCATCGGCCGGCTTGACGCAGGACTTCAGCCTGCGCGTGTTTGACCTGTCCGCGACGGCGCCGTGTGCGCCGGATCTGAGCGCCACGACAGTGACCGCGCCGGGCGAAGGCGGTGTCGTGAAGGTTAACGTGACGGGCGGGGCGAGCTGCCTCTACCGCTCCGACCCGACCGCGGCCTGGCTGCAGATGGCCAGCGAGGCGCTCCGCTACGGCCCCGGCGAGACGCAGATTCTCGTCCGGCCCAATCCGGGCGCAGCGCGGACCGCCACGGTTACCATCGGCGGCCGGGTGGTTACCGTGAACCAGGCGGCTAAGCCGGCGACGCTGCCCAATCCGTTACAGCTGGGCTACCCGCTGCAAGGCGCGGCCTACAGCCGCAGTCAGGACCGTCTGCTGCTGTTGACGCCGGAGCCGCCGGAGTTGCATATTCTCAATGTCTTCACGAATGAAGAGCGGCTGGTGCCGCTGCGCCAGAGGGGCATCTCCGTAGCGGTGGATCCAACCGGGAATACGGCGGCCGTGGGCCACGAGGGGTTGGTCTCGCTGGTGGACCTGGTGAGTGGAGTAGTCACGCGGGAGTATCCGGTTCTGACCGACCCCACGGAGATCCTCTGGGGGAATAACGGCTATCTTTACCTCTCCGGCTTTCAGAGCCGGCAACCGGTGTTGAACTTGCGGCTATCGGATGCCTGGTGGAGCCCTTCGCAGGCGGCTTCGTGTGCGGCCAGAAAGCAGCCCGGCGCTGAAGTGGTCACCGTTTGTGGGGTGCCCTGGTCGACGGCGCGCGGTGAGTTGGCCCCCGACCCGTTCCGCTTTCAGGGTTTCCCGGGGGGGTTTTGGTTTTTTGAGGACGGAAACCAGTTAGTGGATGATGGCGGGAAGGTTCTCCGGGCAACTTGGGATCCGGCGGATGACTGGGTTTTGAGCGGTACGCTCGGGCCGGGTGCGGAGTTGTACTGGGCCGAGCACAGCTTGCCGGGGCGGATGCTGGCCGCGGTCGGACGATTTGGGGCGGCGTCGACGCCGGACGAGGTCCGGCTGTACAGTGACGACGGCTTGAACATGACGGGGCGGCGGGCGTTGGCCGGAGGGGTGCAGGGGAAGTATGTGTTCTGGAATCAGGATGGGACAGCCCTGTTTGCGCTGGGCAAAGCGGCGAACGGGGCCGCCGAGGTGACGGTGGTTTCACCCGCCGCGAACCCGGCCGGCTGCACCGCCTCGTTTGCCGGCGCCACGGCGACATTGGGCACGGGAGCGAGCACCAACACGGCAGCGGTGACGACGGGAGGCAGTTGTGCGTGGTCGGCGAACTCTTCGGCGCCCTGGCTGCGGATTCTTTCGGGGTCATTCGGGATCGGTCCCGTCACGCTGAGCTATGCCGTCGAGCCAAACCGCCAGGCGGTGGCGCGGACCGCAACGATTGCATTGAGCGGAGGAGCGACCTTGACGGTGACGCAGAGCGCGGCGCCGGTAGCGGTGGAAGCGCGCTGGGTGAGCATCGCCGCGGCGGGTGAAACGAGGAGCTTCGCGGTAACCACAGCGCTGCCGGGTACGGCTTGGACGGCCACGGCAACGGTGCCGTGGGTGACTTTCCCGAGCGGAACCACCGGGGTGGGAAATGGTACGGTGCTCTATACCGTAGCGCCGAACGCGGGGGCCATCCGCACGGGGCTGGTCCGGGTGAACACGGCTGATTTCCTGGTTTCGCAGGCGGCCGGGAGCAACGCGGTAACGGTAAACCGCGCTCCTTCGTTTGTCTCCGCGAGTTCGGCATGGACCGGACAGCACGCGTTTGTCTTCAGCGACCCCGATGGCGCCGCGGACCTTGGGGTAGTCAATGTGCTGATCAACCGGGCGCTCGATGGCCGGGCCGCCTGTTACATTGCCTTCAACGCGGCGACCGAGCAGTTCTACCTGGTTGATGACGCCGGGACAGGACTGCTCGAGCTCGCGGCGAGCCCGGCTTCGGCCGCGGTGGAGAACAGCCAATGCCGGATTGAGCGGAACAGCGTGACGGTGACGCGATCGTTCGACCGGCTGACGTTGGTGTTTACGCCCATGTTTTATGGCTACTTCTTCTCCTCCCGGCTGGCGGTTTATGCCGCGGCGCGGGACCGCGCGGAGGCCAATAGCAAGTGGCAGTCCGCGAATGTGATTCGCGGGGGAGGAACCCAGGCAGTCCTCGGAGCACTCAGTGCTGACCTGCCGCCACTCCGTGTCGCGACAGGCGCGACAACGGATCTGCAGGTTCAATACACGACGACGGACACGAGCAACGCCGGGGCGCTGACGACGATGCAGGTGCTGATCAACAGCGCGGTGGACGCCAACGGCGCTTGTTACATCGGCATTGACCGGGCAGGGATGCGGGCCTATCTCGTCACCGACGATGGGAAGGACCTGCTGCCGGGCGGAGTAGCTCTGGGGGAACAAACCGGGCCGCGGGGCACGACCGAGAACAGCCGGTGCGTGCTGAGCGGGGAGGGGTCGTCGTTGACGTCCACGCCGGGAAGTCCGCAGGTTTCGCTTACGCTGCGGCTGCAGTTCAAGAGCGGCTTGATGGGTAACCGGTTTATTTACACGGGAGCGCAGGCGGCGGGGGTGGGGCGAAACTCAGGTTGGGAGCTGCTTCGGGCGCTGCGGGTGGAGTAAGGCTGACTGGTTCTCCGTGGATGGGATGCTGACTATGTTACCCTGACGCGATGGTTCGATACTTACTGCTTGTCTGCCTGGTGCTTGCCGGGACCGCGGGGGCGCAGTCGAATTACACGCTGCCGTTTCGTCCGCTCGATGCCGAGTATAGTGTTCCGCTGAACCGGATTGTGATGATCAGTTCGTCGCCGCATCGGCTGCAGATCTATGATCCGGCGACGCAGGGTAACGTGGCGGTGAATCTGCCGGCGGCGCCGCTTGATCTTTCGCTGAGTCCGAACGGGCTGTTTGCGGCGGTGGGGCACGACGGGTCGGTGAGCTATGTGAATCTGGCGAGCGGGACGCTCGAACGGAGCTATCCGGTGGCGGGCCGGGTGGCCGGGTTGGTGGCGGGCGCCAGATTCGTTTACCTGGAGACCGGCATCATTGTTTGGGTAGCACGATTGCTCACGCTGGATCTGCTGAGCGGCACGGTCTTTGACTCTGTATCAGCGTCCTACCAGCTAGGGGGAGCACGACTCCATCCGCGCGGGGACGCGATCTATCTGAGTTCCCTTTGGGGAGGTTCTGTCGACAAGCTTTCGCTGCGGGATGGTATACCGGTTACGCGGGCCAGCGCGCTGGGGACACAGCCGCAGAGTTGCGGTGGGAACTGGATCTCGGCCGACGGAGAAAGCCTGTATAACGGGTGTTCCGCGGTGTTTGGGTTGTCGCCGGTGGCGGCGCTCGATCTGCAGTATCGCGGGGCGCTGCCGGATCAGGCGCGCGCCCAGAGCGTCTGGGAGTTCAGCGGACGCGATGAAGTGGCGGTCATCACGGAACCGGGTACAGAGGTGCGACTTTACAAGAAGGGTACGCTGCGTCCGGCGGGGCGCTGGACGCTGGACCCGGTGCAGGTGAACGGAACAAGTCAGCCGGTGCGTGGCCGGTGGGTGTTTGCCAACGGCGGATCGGAGCTTTACGTGATTGCGCAGGCGGACGCTACGGCGGGATTGGCGCAAGACTTCAGTCTGCGGGTGTTTGATGTGGCGGCGACGGCGCCGTGCGCGCCGCAAGTAAGCACCACGACGGTGACGGCGCCGGGCGAGGGTGGCATTGTGACGGTGAACGTAACGGGTGGCGCGAGTTGTCTGTACCGTGCGGAAGCGTCGGCGGCGTGGCTGCGGACAGCGAGTGAAGCCCTGCGCTACGGGACGGGCGAGGCGCAGTTTTTGGTTCGGCCGAACGGGGGCGCGGCGCGGACGGGCACGGTCAGCCTGGGGGGAACCGTAGTGACGGTGAACCAGGCGGCCAAGACGGCGCCGCAACCGAACCCGCTGCCGTTGGGATATCCCTTACAAGCCGCGGCTTACAGCCGCAGCCAGGAGCGTCTGCTGCTGCTGAGCGCCGAGCCGCCGGAGTTGCATGTGCTCAATCCGCTGACGAACGAAGAGCGGGTAGTAGCGTTGCGGCAGCGGGGCTTGACTGTGGAGGTGGACCCGACGGGCAACACGGCCGCGGTGGGACAGGACGGCTGGGTGTCGCTCGTCGATCTCGGGAGCGGCACCGTCACGCGGGAGTACCCGGTGGCGACGGACGCGCAAAGCATGGCCTGGGGAGGGAACGGCTATCTGTACCTGATCGGCAATTTCAGCCGGCAGCCGGTTTTGAACCTGCGGCTGGCAGACGGGCTGTGGACGAAGGCGCCGGATGGGACCGCCAACTGCTCGTTCGGACGAAGGCAGCCCGGCTCGGCCTTGCTGCTGCTGTGCGGGAGGCGCTGGTCGATGGCGGGTGGCGAGTTGGCGGACACCGGTTTCACGTCTCCGACCTATGCATCGCTCTACTGGCTGTTTGAGCAGGGAGACCGGCTGGTGACCAACAGCGGTGAGGTGCGGCGGGTGACAGCGACCCTGGCGGATGACTGGACCCTGGTCAGCCAGTTGGCGCCAAGCGGCGCATTGAGCAGTGCCGAGCACAGCCTGACGCGGCGGACGCTGGCCGTGACGGGAGTTGTGCCTTCCGCGACAAGCAAGGATGAGGTCCGGCTATACGGGGACGAACAGTTGGGCCTGGCAGGGCGGCAGGAGTTTGCGAGCGGGGTGCGCGGGAGGGGCGTGTTCTGGAATCAGAGCGGCACGACGCTCTTTGCGCTAGGGACGGCTACTACGGGAGGGGCAGCGCAGGTGATGTCCATTTCGACGGCGGCGAACGCGGCGGGATGCACCGCTACGTTTGCGAGCGGCACGGCTGCGGTAGGAACCAACGAGAGCATCAACCCTGCGGCGGTGACGGCGGGCGGCGGCTGTGCGTGGACAGCAAGCTCTTCGGCGTCCTGGCTGCGGATTCTCACGGGCTCGTTTGGCATCGGCGCGGTGAGCCTGAGCTATGCGGTGGAGGCGAACCGGCTGGCGGTGGGGCGGACGGCGACGATTACGTTGAGCGGAGGAGCGACGCTGACGGTGACGCAGAGCGCGATGCCGGTGGCGGTGGAGCCTGTTTCGGTAACGATTGGCGCGGCAGGCGGGGCGCGGAGTTTCGCGGTGACTACAGCAGCGCCGGGGACGGTGTGGACAGCGACGGCGACGGTGCCGTGGGTGACATTCGCGGGCAGCGCGGCCGGGGCGGGAAACGGGACGGTCAACTACGTGGTGGCGCCGAATCCGGGGGCGGCGCGCAGCGGGCTGATCCGCGTGAATGCGGCGAACTTTTCGATTCTGCAGGAGGCCGGGAGCAGCACGGTGATTCCGAACAGCGCGCCTTCGTTTGTTTCCGCGGAGACGTACTCGAACGGGCAGTCCACCTTTATCTTCCGCGACCCCAACGGGGCCAATGATCTGGGGGTGGTGAATGTACTCATCAACCGGGCGCTCGATGCCCGCAACGCCTGCTACATTGCCTACAACGCGGCGACCGAGCAGCTTTACCTGGTTACCGACTCCGGGGCTGGATTGCTCGAACTCGCGGCGAGTCCGCCTTCGGCGGTGGTGGAGAACAGCCAGTGTCGCATTATGCGATCGAGCGTGGCGGCCACTAAGGTGGCCGACCGGCTCACGTTGCGTTTGACGGCGGAACTGAAGGGCTCGTTTGGCTTGAATGCAGCAGTCTATGCCGCGGCGCGGGACCGGGCGGAGGCCAACAGCGGCTGGCAGGCTGCTTCGGTAATCCGCAGTTGGTCCTTACAGGGAGCCATTGGCTCTTTTGGTTCTTCTTCGTGGAACCCGCCCTACATCGGCGATATCTATGAACTGCAGGTTCGTTACTTGACAACGGACACGAGCAGCGCGGGGGCGATTACGTCGATGCAGGTTTTGATCAACAACGCGTTGGACGCTAACGGCGCCTGTTATATCGGTGTTGACCGGGGCGCGATGCGGGCTTATCTGGTGACCGACGATGGGCAAGGCTTGCTGCCGGGAGGCGTTGCCCTGGGTGCGCAAACCGGCCCGCGGGGTACGACGGAGAACAGCCGCTGCGTGCTGCTGGGGGAGGGATCGTCGCTGACCTCGAATTACTGGAACGCGGAAGTAACGCTGACGCTGCGGCTGCAGTTGAAGGGCGGCTTTACGGGCAACCGGTTCATCTACACGGGGGCGCAGGCGGCGGGCGCGGGGCGGAACTCAGGCTGGGAGTTGCTGCGGGCGGTACAGTTGAATTAGTGGAGGCGGTGTTTGCAGCGCGGGCGGTGACCAAGTTCTATGACATGGGCGAGGTCCGGGTGCACGCGCTGCGGGGGGTGGACCTCGAGCTGTACGCCGGGGAGATGATGGTGCTCCTCGGCCCTTCGGGCAGCGGGAAGTCCACGCTGCTGAATATTCTCGGGGGACTGGACAGGGCTTCGGGCGGGTCCGTGCTCTACCGGGGCTTTGATATCACGGCGGCGAGCGAGCGGGAGCTGACGCAGTACCGGCGGCGGCACGTGGGGTTTGTCTTCCAGTTTTATAACCTGATCCCGAGTCTGACGGCGCTCGAGAACGTGGCGGCGGTGACCGAGATCGCCGAGGCGCCGATGCGGCCGGAGGAGGCGCTCGAGATGGTGGGGCTCAGCGACCGGATGCACCACTTCCCTTCCCAGCTTTCGGGCGGCCAGCAGCAGCGGGTGGCCATTGCGCGGGCGATCGCCAAACGGCCGAGCGTGCTGCTGTGCGATGAGCCGACCGGGGCGCTCGACTCCGAGACGGGGATCGTGGTGCTGGAGGCGATCGATAAGGTCAACCGGGAGTTGGGGGCGGCGACGGCGGTGATCACGCACAACGCCGATATTGCGGGGATGGCCGACCGGGTGGTGCACATGAGCAACGGGGGCGTGTCGCGGATTGATGTGAACGCGCAGCGGCGGAACCCGCGGGAGCTGCACTGGTAATGCCTAGCACGCTCGACAGAAAGCTGGGGCGCGATCTGTGGGCGGTGCGGGGGCAGGTGCTGGCGATTGCGTGCGTGCTGGCGGGGGGGATTGCCACTTACGTGATGTCGGTCTCGACGCTGCGGTCGCTTGAGCGGACGCAGAGCCGGATGTACCGGGAGTTCCGCTTTCCGGAGGTGTTCGCGGGGCTGAAACAGGCGCCGCGGAGCGTGGCGGCGCGGCTGGCGGCGACGCCGGGGGTGGAAGCGGTAGAGGCGCGGGTGGTGGCGCCGGCGAGCATTAGGCTGGCGGGCTACGAGCAACCGATCGCCGGGCAGGTGGTGGGATTGCCGCGCGGGGAGGGACGGTTCAACCTGGTGCATCTGCACGCGGGGCGGATGCCGGAGCCGGGGCGGGAGCGGGAGGTGCTGATCAGCGATGGGTTTGTGGCGGCGCACCAGCTGCGGCCGGGGTTTGCGCTGGAGGTGACGATCAACGGGCGGCGGCAGCGGGTGGTGGTGGTGGGGGTGGCGTCGTCGCCGGAGTTCACCTATCAGCTGGCGCCGGGGTCGATTGTGCCGGACTTCAAGACTTACTGCATTCTGTGGATGCAGGCTGAGCCGCTCGAGGGAGCGACGAACATGAGGGGGGCGTTCAATCAGGTCGGGCTGGCGCTGGCGGGAGGGTTCCGGGTGGAGGAGGCGGTGCAGGCGGTGGACGGGATGTTGAAGCCGTACGGGGGGTTGGGCGCTTATGGGCGGAAGGACCAGATGTCGCACCGGTTTCTGAGTGAGGAGTTCCGGCAGCTGCGGATGATGGCGACGCTGTTTCCGGCCATTTTTCTGTCGGTGGCGGGGTTTCTGCTGAACGTGGTGGTGGGGCGGCTGATGGCGACGCAGCGGGGGCAGATTGCGACGTTGAAGGCGTTCGGGTACACGACGGGGGCGTTGGTAGGGCACTTTCTGAAGTTCACGGCG
>JADCJL010000005.1 GCA_020247055.1 Acidobacteriaceae bacterium
AAGGCGTCCACAGTGTCCCGCTCTCCGAAGACGGCACCCGCATCTTCCGCCAGGCCATGGCGGGCCTCCTCTGGACCAAACAGTTCTACCACTTCGTCATTGAAGATTGGCTGAAGGGCGACCCCAACACCCCGCCCCCGCCCGAACGCCGCAAGCACGGCCGCAACGCGGAATGGGGGCACCTGTTCAACGACGACATCATCTCCATGCCCGACAAATGGGAGTACCCGTGGTATGCCGCCTGGGATTCGGCCTTCCACATGATCCCCATGGCGATGATCGACCCCGGCTTTGCCAAAAGCCAGCTGAAGCTCTTCCTCCGCGAGTGGTACATGCATCCCAACGGCCAGATCCCGGCCTACGAATGGGCCTTCGGCGATGTCAACCCGCCCGTCCACGCCTGGGCCGTCCACCGCGTCTTCCAGATCGACGCCCGCCTCACCGGCCACCGCGACTACGCCTTCCTCGAACGCTGCTTCCACAAACTGCTCATGAACTTCACCTGGTGGGTCAACCGCAAAGACACCACCGGCAACAACGTCTTTGAAGGTGGCTTCCTCGGCCTCGACAACATCGGCGTCTTCGACCGCTCCTCCCCGCTCCCCACCGGCGGCACCATCGAACAGTCCGACGGCACCAGCTGGATGGCCATGTACTGCCTGAACATGCTCACCATCGCCCTCGACCTCGCCGAACACAACCGCGCCTACGAGGACATCGCCAGCAAGTTCTTCGAACACTTCCTCTACATCGCGAGCGCCATGAACAAGCCCGGCGCCGAGAGCCTCTGGGACGAACAGGACGGCTTCTACTACGACCTGCTCCGCGTCCCCAACCGCGAACCCTTCCGCATGCGCATCCGCAGCATGGTCGGCATCATCCCCCTGTTCGCCGTCACCACCATCGACGCAACGCAAATCGCCAATCTCCACGGCTTCCGCCATCGCATGCAGTGGTTCATGCGCCACCGCCCGGACCTCTGCCACAACATCGCCTCGCTGTTCGACCGCGGCCAGCACGAACGCGTCCTGCTCTCCGTGGTCACCCCCGACAAGCTCCGCCGCATCCTCCGCCGCCTCGTCGACCCCAACGAGTTCCTCTCCGACTTCGGCATCCGGGCCCTCTCGAAATTCCACAAAGACAGCCCGTTTGAACTGCACGTCAACCAGGACGTCTACCGCGTCAGCTACGAACCGGCCGAGTCCACCACCTACCTGTTCGGCGGCAACTCCAACTGGCGCGGCCCCATCTGGTTCCCCGTCAACTACCTCCTCATCGAGTCGCTCCAAAAGTTTCACTTCTACTTCGGCGACAACTTCACGGTCGACTACCCGCTCGGCACCGGCGACCGCGTCAATCTCTGGGAGCTCGCCCAGGCGCTCTCCCACCGCCTCACCAAGCTGTTCACCCGCGACGCCCAGGGCCACCGCCCGGTCTTCGGTCCCTATCCCAAACACCAGACCGATCCCCACTTCAAAGATCATCTCCTCTTCTTTGAGTACTTCAACGGCGACACCGGCGAAGGGCTCGGCGCCAGCCACCAGACGGGCTGGACAGCTCTCATCGCCAAGCTGATCGCGCAAAACGGAGAGTAACCAGTGCGCCTGCTCGTATTCCTGCTCCTGCTCGCCCTGTCCGCCGCCGCCCAACCCCAGCACGGCGTCCGCCCCGCCCGCATGATCATCCAGGGCGCCACGGTCGTCGAAGGCACCGGCACCCCGGCCCAGGGTCCGCTCGATATCACCATCGAAAACGGCGTCATCACCCAGATCGCCCGCGGCGCCCAGCCCCGCCCCGGCGACACCCTCGTCGACGCCCGCGGCAAGTACGTCATCCCCGGGCTCATCAACATGCACGGCCACCTCCACCAGGAGCGCGGCGGCGTCCCCATGGACCCGAACTACGTCCTCAAGCTGTGGCTCGCCTGCGGCATCACCACGGTCCGCGACGTGGGCAGCGCCCTGCAGTTCACCCTCGACGCCAAAGCCAAATCCGAGCGCGGCGAACTGGCCGCCCCCCGCCTGTTCGTCTATCCCATGCTCGGCCGCCCCGGCACCCCCGAAGCCGCCGTCAACCGCGTCAAAGAGCTCAAGGCCCGCGGCGCCGACGGCATGAAGATCGTCGGCGCCTGGCGCAACACCTTCGACGCCGCCGCCCGGGAAGCCAAAGCCGCCGGCCTGCCCATCGCCATTCACATCGGCGTCGAAGAGACCAACGCCACCGATGCCATTCGCAACCAGGTCGCCACCATCGAACACTGGTATGGCATCCCCGACGCCGCCCTCCCCGCCGGCGTCCAAAACTTCCCCTCAAGCTACAACTACCTCAACGAAGCCGACCGCTTCCGCTACGCCGGCCGCCTCTGGCGCGAAGCCGACCCCCAAAAGCTCGGCGCCGTCCTCGACGCCATGGTCGCCCGGGGCGTCGCCTGGGATCCAACGCTCGAAATCTATGAAGCCTCCCGCGACCTCCAGCGCGCCCAGAATCAGCCCTGGTTCCGCGACTACCTCCACCCCGCGCTGGGTTCGTTTTTCACCCCCAACCTTGAAAACCACGGCAGCTACTTCATCAACTGGTCGAGCACCGACGAAGCCTTCTGGAAAGAAAACTACCGGCTCTGGTTCGCCGCCGTCCGCGACTTTGAAGCCCGCGGCGGCACCCTCACCATGGGCGAAGACGCCGGCTACATCTATCAGATGTACGGCTTCGGCATGCTCCGCAATCTCGAACTCCACCAGGAAGCCGGCTTCCATCCGCTCCGCGTCCTCCGCCACGCCACCGTCAACGGCGCCAGGGTCCTGCACGCGGAAAACACGATCGGCCGCGTCCGCGCCGGTTGGTCGGCCGACCTGCTCATCGTCAACGGCAACCCGCTTGAAGACTTCAAGGTCCTCTACCCGGTCTCGCCCAACGCCGGCACCCGCACCGGCATCGAATGGACCATCAAGGCCGGCTTCCCGTACCACGTCCCCCGGCTTCTGTCCGAAGTGAAGTCCCTCGTCGAACAGGCACGCAAGCCATGAACCCGCCTCCTCCTCTTCTGTATGGCCCCGGCGCGCTCGCGCAGGTCGGCGATCTGGCCCGCCGCCTCGGCTTCCGCCGCACCCTCATCGTCGCCGACCACGGCATGGAGCAGGCCGGCCACATCGGCGCGCTCGTCGCCACGCTCTCCACCGCCGGCGTCGAGTGCACCCCCTGGTCCGGCTTCAGCGCCAATCCCGATTCGGCCATGATTGAACACGGTCGCGCCTTCGCCGCCCAACTCGGCATCGACTCCCTCATCGGCCTCGGCGGCGGCAGCTCGCTCGACGCCGCCAAGGGCATCAACTTCGTCCTCACCAACGGCGGCACTATGAAAGACTACTGGGGCTACGGCAAGGCCACCCAACCGCTGCTGCCCATGCTCGGGATCCCGGCCACCACCGGCACCGGCAGCGAGGCGCAATCCTACGCCCTCATCAGCGACCCCGAAACCCACGTCAAAATGGCCTGCGGCGATCCCATGGCTTCGTTTCGCTACGCCGTGCTCGACCCGCTGCTGACGCTCTCGCAGCCCCCGGCTGTCCGCGCCGCCGCCGGCTACGACGCCTTGAGTCACGCCGTTGAAAGTTACGTCACGACAAAACGAACCCAAGCCTCCCAGCTGTTCGCCCGCCAGGCCTGGGGCCTGCTGCACGCAAGCTACGCCGCCCCCGCTTCGCTCGAATCAAACGCCAACCTCCAGCTCGGCGCCTGGTTCGCCGGCTGCGCCATTGAAGCCTCCATGCTCGGCGCCGCCCACGCCTGCGCCAACCCGCTCACCGCCCGCTACGGCATCACGCACGGCGTCGCCATCGCCATCATGCTGCCCCACGTCGTCCGCTGGAACGCCTGCCCGGAGTACGCCGACCTCCACCCCGACCTCGCCAGCTACCTGGCCGCCCTCGCCACCGGCCTGGCCTTGCCTCTCCGCGAATGCGGCGTCACGATGGAGGTGTTGCCCGAACTCGCCCACGACGCGGCGCAGCAGTGGACCGGCCGCCACAACCCGCGCCCGTTTGACGCCGCCGCTGCCCTCGAACTCTACCAATGCGCCTACTGACCCTCTGCCTCACCGCTCTCTCCTCCGCGCTGCTCGCCCAGTGGCCGCAGTTCCGCGGCAACCCCGCGCTTACCGGCGTCGCCGCCGCCGGCGCGCCCCCGGCGCAGCTCAAGCTGCTCTGGACCTGGGAGGGCGGCCAGCAGTTTGAATCCTCGCCCATCCTCGCCGACGGCGTCGTCTACATCGGCTCCGGCGCCGGCGATCTGGTCGCCATTGACCTCGCCACCGGCAAGACGAAATGGAAGTACGCCGCCGGCAGCGAAATCGGCGAGTCCACCCCCGCCATCGCCAACGGCATCGTCTATGTCGGCGACCTCAAAGGCGTCCTCCACGCCGTGAATGCGGCCGACGGCAAGGGACTCTGGAAGTACCAGACGGCCACCGAGATCAAATCCTCGCCCGTCGTCGCGGGCGGGCGCGTGCTCATCGGCAGCTACGATCAGAACCTCTACGCCTTTGAGGCGCGCACCGGCAAGCTGGCCTGGAAGTACGAGACCACGGGCCCGATCCACGGCACCCCCGCGATTAAGGACGGCGTGGCCTACGTCACCGGCTGCGACGAACACTTCCGCGCCATCCGCCTCACCGATGGCAAGGAGGTATTTGAAGTGCCGAGCGGCGCCTACACCGGCGCGAGCCCGCTGCTGGCCGGCAATATGGCCTACTTCGGCACCTTCGGCAACGAGGTCTACGGCGTCGATATGGCGGCCAAAAAGATCGTTTGGCGCTACGAGCACCCGGTGCGCAAGTTCCCCTACTACTCGAGCGCGACGCTTGTCGATGGCAAAGTGATTCTCGGCGGACGCGACAAGATGGTCCACGCCATCGACGCCCGGACCGGCAAAGGCGTCTGGACTTTCACGACCCGCAGCCGCGTCGAATCGAGCCCGGCGGCGGCCGAGGGCCGCGTCTACATCGGGTCGAACGACGGCCGCTTCTATGTTCTTGAAGCCGCCACGGGCAAGAAGCTGTGGGAGTACGAGGCCGGCGCCGCGCTATCCAGCAGCCCGGCCATCGGACAGGGCAAGGTGGTCATCGCCGCGCAGGACGGCCGCGTGTTCTGCTTCGGCGGCTGAGCCTACTTTTTCAGCGCGTAGATAATGGTCACGCGGGTCAACTCCGCCTCCGTGTTGACCACGATGTGGAGGGTTGCCTTGTCGTCGTTCTTGGCGGCCATCATCACCGCCGATGGCCCGTCGCCGCTGTTGGATGTCGTGGTGGACTTCGTGTCGAAGCCGCCCTTGTTGATCTGCTCCTCGTACCAGCCCTTGACCTTGTTGAACTCCTCTTTCACCTCAAGCACCACCGTACCGCCTTCCGAGTCCGGCGCGTTCGTGCTCATAACGTTGTTCTGCTTGGCGCCGGGGTAGATGGGCACGAAGCCGGGCGTCTTAGCATCCACGTTGGTCCCCACCTGCATGGTCCCTTCGTCCGTCTGGACTTCGAGTTTGCCCTGCTTCAAATCGTCGATCGAGATGGTAACGGTCTTGCCGGACTCCTTGTCCTTGATGGTTACTTTGCCCGTGGCCTCGTCGATGCCCAACACCTCAATGTTGGGGTTAGCCATCGCGGCGATCTTCGCAAGCGCCGCCGTTGGGTTATCAGCCGCGTCCTTGGCCTGCTTATAAATGAATACCCCCGTGGCGACCACCGCAATACCCGCCAGCAGGAACAGACCCAGCACCCCGGCAAGAATCCAGACCCAAATCGGAATCGCTTTCTTGGCGGGCGGCGGCACGGGAGGGGGCAAGGGCTGAGGGTTCATGCCAAGCATTCTGGCACAAATAGCAGAGGTAGAATAGGGGCATGCGTAGGCTGTTCTTGTCGCTATGCGTCGCCGCCGGGGCGATGGCGCAATCTCCGATTGACTTTGCCCGGGACATCGAGCCCATCTTCAAACGCTCCTGTCTCGGCTGCCACGGCCCCGCCGTACAGACCAACGGCCTGCGTTTTGACGACGGCGCGAGCGCGATGCGGGGCGGCTACAGCGGCCCGATCATCCTGCCCGGCAAGGCCACCGAGTCCGAACTGATCCGCCGCGTGATGAGCGACAAATCCAGCATCGTCATGCCGCCCACCGGCCCCCGGCTGAGCAACGACGAGATCAGCCGCTTGCAGGCCTGGATCAACGCCGGCGCGGTCTGGCCGCAAAGCGCCAAGCCCGTCGCCAAGCGCCGCGGCAGCTCCCACTGGGCCTTCCAGCCCGTGCAGCGCCAGACCGGCTCCATCGACAGCTACGTCCTCGCCCGCCTGCAGAAAGAGGGGCTCACTCCCTCGCCCCGCGCCGGCCGGCCGCAGCTCATCCGCCGCCTGAAGCTCGACCTGCTCGGCCTGCCCCCCACCCCGGAAGAGGTCGCCGCGTTCGTGGCCGACCCGCGGCCGGACGCCTACGAGCGACTCGTCGACAGCTATCTGGCCTCCCCGCACTACGGCGAAAAATGGGCCCGCCAATGGCTCGACCTCGCCCGCTACGCCGACTCGGACGGCTATGAGAAAGATCAGCCCCGGCCCCACGCCTGGCGCTACCGCCAGTGGGTGATCAACGCCCTCAACGCCGACATGCCCTTCGACCGGTTCACCATCGAGCAGATCGCCGGCGACCTGCTGCCGAACCCAACCACTGAGCAGCGCGTGGCCACCGGGTTCCATCGCAACGTACTCGTCAACCGCGAAGCCGGCGTCGACCGCGCCGAGGCCCGCTTCGAGCAGCTCATCAACCGGACCAACACCGTCACCACCACTTGGCTGGGCCTCACCGCCGGCTGCGCCCAGTGCCACGACCATAAGTACGATCCGATCTCGCAAAAGGAGTACTACCAGCTCTTCAGCTTCTTCAACAGCGCCGACGACGTCGACATCGACGCCCCGCTGGCTGGCGAGATGGGCCCCTACCTCCGCGCCCTGCCCGAGTACCGCAAGAAGCGGCAAGCCCTGATTGAAGAAAACAACATCCCCGCCATGCTCGCCGGCTGGGAAGAGAAGATGCGCGCCGCCTGGGCCAACCCCGGCAAAGACCCGGAGTTCGACTTCTGGGTCACCTCCATGTCGGCCATGTTCGACCACGCCCGGCGGGTCGTGCACACGCCTTTTGCGAAACGAAGCCAACGCGACCAGGACCGGCTGATCAACTACTTCGTCGCCAACCCCGGCCCGCAGTACCGCGATAACAAAGAGGTCACCGAGAAGCTGAAGCAGCTGCGCGCCAAGCTGCAGGAGCTCGACGCCGGCTTCCCCGCCCTGACGCAGGCCTATACGATCGCCGCCCACCCCGAAGCGCCGGTCACGAAGATCGCCATCCGCGGTGACTACAAAAACCTCGGCATCCCCGTCGAGCCCGGGACGCTGGCCATTCTGCCGCCGCTGCAGGAACCGGGGCGGCTGGGCTTTGCCCGCTGGCTCGTCTCGCGCGAGAATCCGCTTACGGCCCGCGTCATCGCCAACCGCGCCTGGCAGGAGTTCTTTGGCCGCGGCCTCGTGAAGACCTCCGAGGACTTCGGCACGCAGGGCGAGAAGCCGTCGCATCCGGAACTGCTCGAAGCGCTGGCCACCAGCTTCATCGACAACGGCTGGAGCATGAAACAGCTGCACCGGCTGATCGTTACCTCGGCCACCTACCAGCAGAGTTCCAAGTACCGGCCTGAAGTGGCCGAGAAAGACCCCGAGAACATGCTGCTCGCGCGGCAGAGCCGTCTGCGCCTGCCGGCCGAGCAGATTCGCGATGCCGCGCTGTTTGCCGGCGAGATCCTGAGCCTCGAAATCGGCGGCAAGTCCATCAAGCCGCCGCTGCCCAAGGGCGTCGCCGAACTCGGCTATGGCAACAGCGTGAAGTGGGCCGAAAGCACCGGCCGGGAGCGCTACCGGCGCGGGCTCTACGTCCACTATCAGCGAACGACACCCTACCCGCAGCTCGTCAACTTCGATGCGCCCGACTCGAACGTCGCCTGTTCGCGCCGGCGCACCTCCAACACCCCGCTGCAAGCGCTGAACCTGCTCAACGACCCCGTGTTCCTCGAAGCCGCCCACGGCCTGGCCGTCCGCACGGCCGCCGAGCCCAACCGGATCGACCGCATGTTTGCCATCGCCCTGGGCCGCCCGCCGGCCGCAAGCGAACGGGAGTCGCTCGCGCGCTATCTCGACCGGCAGATCGGCATTCTGCAGGCCGAAGGGCGCCCGGCCGAGGAGGCCTGGACCGGCGTGGCCCGCGTGCTGCTCAACACCGACGAATTTATCAACCGGAACTAGCCATGGAACAACTGAACACCTTTCGCCGCCGTCAGTTTTTGAAGAATTGGGCCTATGGTTTGGGTTCGATGGCCCTCGGTGATCTGCTGGTGCGCGATGGCTACGCCGCCGCGCCGAATCCGCTCGCGCCCAAGAAACCGCACTTCCCCGGCAAGGCCAAGAGCGTCATCTTCCTGTTCATGGAAGGCGGCCCGAGCCAGATGGACCTGTACGACCCCAAGCCGGCGTTGACGAAGTACCACGGCAAGCCGCTGCCGGCCGAGTATACGAAAGACCTGAAGCTGGCCTTCACCAAACCCAACGCCGCGGCGCTGGCGAGCCCCCGCGTGTTCCGGCCGTGCGGGCAGAGCGGCATCATGATGTCGGACTACATTCCGCACATGCACGAGGTGGCCGACGATATCTGCCTGGTCCGGTCGATGCACACCGAGGCGGTGAACCATCACCCGGGGCAGCTGTTTCTGTTCACCGGCTCCATCCAGTTTGGCCGGCCCACGATGGGGGCCTGGAGCGTGTACGGGCTGGGGAGCGAGTCGCAGAACCTGCCCGGCTTTGTCGTGCTTTCAAGCGGCGTCGGCACCTCGGGCGGAGCGTCGAACTTCATGAGCGGCTTTCTGCCTTCCACCTACCAGGGCACGCAGTTCCGCAGCGGCGGCGAGCCGATTCTCTATCTGGCCAACCCGGAAGGGATCAGCGCGGCAACGCAGCGGGCCGGGCTCGACGCCATCAAAGAGCTCAACGAGGCGCACCTGGCCGACGTGGGCGACCCGGAGATTGCGGCCCGCATTCAGAGCTACGAGCTGGCCTACCGGATGCAGAGTTCGGCGCCGGAGCTGCTTGACTTCTCAAAGGAGTCGCCCGAAACGCTGGCCATGTACGGCGTTGGAAAGGAACCCACCAATCAGTACGCCACCAATGCGCTGCTCGCGCGCCGGATGGTGGAACGCGGCGTCCGGTTCGTTTTGATGATGGACGCCTCGTGGGATACCCACACCAATCTGAACAGCGCGCTCAAGAAGAAGACGATGGCGACCGACCAGCCGGTGGCGGCGCTGCTCAAGGATCTGAAGCAGCGGGGCCTGCTCGACGAGACGCTCGTCGTCTGGGGCGGCGAGTTTGGCCGCACTCCGATTTCGGAGGTCCGCAATACGTCGGACCCGGACAACGCCGGGCGCGACCATCACCCGAGCGGCTATTCGATGTGGCTCGCCGGCGGGGGCATCAAGGGCGGGCAGGTGATCGGCGAGACCGATGAACTCGGCTTTACGATTACGCGGGACAAGGTGGAGGTGCATGACCTGCAGGCCACCATCCTCCACTGCCTGGGCTTCGACCACACGCGGCTCACCTACCGGCACATGGGACGCGACTTCCGCCTCACCGACGTGCACGGTAACGTCGTGAAGGCGATGCTGGCTTAGCCGATCCGATCGAGAATCTGCACCCAGTTGGGCCCGGCGAGCTTGCCGGCCACGCGGGGCCGTCCGGCGGCCAGGTGGGGCGATTGCGAGTGCTTCTGCAGGGCTTCAATAGAGCTCCACTCTTCGATGAAGGTGAACTTGCAGGGGTTGCTCTGGTCGACGAACAGGTCGTAACGCAGGCAGCCTTCTTCAAGCCGCGTGGGGGCGATGTAGCTTTCGAGCACCTCGCGAACCAGCGCCTCTTCGCCGGGCAGCGCCTCGATGTGGGCGACGACATCAATTTTTTGACTCATTTGGCTAAGGGTACACTAGATTGAGTTCACGCCCTATGTCCACCGACCCGAACCTTCCTCCCCGGCCCGCCCGGCCGAGCCTGGCGCAACTGATGGCTGCGCAATCCGGCGCGCCCAAGGCCGCTACGGCGAAGACCGCGGCGGAGAAGGCCGCGCCGCCGCGCGAGCGGCCGGTGGCCGCCGGGCCGGGTGGAGCGCGGTCGGCCGACCGGATGTTTGAGATCAAGAGCGAGATCCATCGCAAGCTGATCGGCGTCCTGAACCTCGACCAGGTCTCCTCGATTCCGAAAGATCGCATCCGCAGCGAGATCGGCCGCGTCGTCGAACGCCTGCTTGATGAAGAGCGCGTGCCGATGACGACGGCCGAGCAGAACCGGATTGTCGAGGAGGTGCTTGACGAGGTGCTCGGCCTCGGGCCGCTCGAGCCGCTGCTTAAGGAAGCGTCGATCTCCGATATTCTCGTCAACGGCTACGACAAGGTCTTCATCGAACGGCAGGGCAAGCTGCAGCGGACGCCGGTGCGCTTCAAAGACAACGCGCACCTGCTGCACATCATTGAAAAAATCGTCGCGCAGGTGGGACGCCGCGTGGACGAAGCGCAGCCGATTGTCGACGCGCGCCTCAAGGACGGCTCGCGCGTAAACGCGATCATCTCGCCGCTGTCGCTCGATGGCCCTTCGCTGTCCATCCGCCGCTTCGGGCGGCACGTGATCACCAGCGATGAGATGGTGGCCTACCAGACGATCATGCCGGCCATGCTGCAGTTCCTGGCGGCGTGCGTGCAGGCCAAGACTACGATTCTGATTTCGGGAGGTACGGGCTCGGGCAAGACGACGACGTTGAACGCGCTGTCGCGCTTTATTCCGGAAGACGAGCGGATTGTCACGATTGAAGACACGGCCGAGCTACAGCTGCAGCAGCGGCATCTGGTGAAGTTTGAAACGCGGCCGGCGAATCTGAACAAAGAGGGCGGCATTAACCAGCGCGTCCTGGTGCGGACGGCGCTGCGCATGCGGCCGGACCGGATTGTGGTGGGCGAGTGCCGCGGTCCGGAGGCGCTCGATATGCTGCAGGCGATGAACACGGGCGTCGAGGGCTCGATGACGACGATTCACGCCAATACGCCGAAAGACGCCTTTTCGCGTCTCGAAGCGATGATCCTGATGGCCGAGCTGCAGATTCCGACGCGGGTGATTCAGCAGCAGCTCGCCAGCGCCATCAAGATGGTGGTGCAGGTGACGCGCCTGCAGGACGGGTCGCGCAAGATCATCAACATCTCCGAGGTAGTGGGGCAGGAGGGCGACCACATTGAGGTGCAGGACGTGTTTGCCTTTGAGCGGGTGGGGCTGAGCGAGGCGGGCAAGGTGCAGGGCCGGTTCCGGTGCTTCAACCGGAAGCCGAAGATCCTCGACCGGCTGCGGGTTTACGGCATCAAGCTGCCCGAGGGTATCTTTGACGAGGTGATGGAAGTTAACCTGTAAGCATGTACATCATCATGGGCCTGACTCTTTTGGGAGTCCTGCTGATCACCCTGTTAGTGACGCCGCCTACGGCCTGGGTGGATTGGCTGAAGGGTAAATCGGAAGGGAAAGAAGAATAGCGATAGAATCGCGGCATGAAGCGATTCACGCGGAGACAACTGGGAGCAGCGGCGCTGCTGGCGGCGCCCATCGAAGCGGCCGAACCGGCCTACACCGGAGCCCTGGACGGATTGGAGACCAAAGTGCCGCTGGCGAAGTTCGATCCGGTGGATTGGACGCTACGGCGCTACGAGGAGATGCCGCGGCAACTGCGGTTTCGGGCCGAGAACCGGAAGGCGGCCGAGGCGTGGCAGAAGAAGCTGCGGGCGAAGGTGGTCGAACTGCTGGGCGGGTTCCCCGCGACGCGGACGCCGCTGGCGCCGCAGACGCTGGAGGTAAAAACCTTTCCGGGCTATCGCCGCGAAAAGTTCGTCATCGAAACGCGCCCGGGCATGATGTCGCTCGGCTATCTGCTGACGCCGGCGACGGGCCAGGGGCCGTGGCCGGTGGTGCTTTGCGTGCCGGGGCACGGGCGGGGCGTGGACGACATTGTGGGCATTGACGCCAAGGGCAAGCCGCGCACGGACAAGGACGGCTATCAGCACGACTTCGCCATTCAGGCCGTCGAGGCCGGCATGGCGGCAATTGCGGTGGAGCCGATGGGCTTTGGCTGCCGCCGCGACGCGCGGACAAAGAAGCGGGGCCTGGGCAATTCGGCCTGCCAGCCGACGGCCGGGGCGGCGCTGCTGTTTGGCGAGACGATGATCGCCTGGCGCGTCTACGACCTGATGCGGACGATTGACTGGATTGAGACCCGGCCGGAGTTGGACGCCAAACGCGTTGGCTGCATGGGCATCAGCGGGGGCGGCACCTGCACGACGTTTGCGGCCGCCGTCGAACCGCGCATCCGGGCGGCGATGGTGAGCGGCTATCTGAACAGCTTTCGGGATTCGATTCTGTCGCTGGCGCACTGCATCGACAACTACGTGCCGGGGATTTTGCAGTGGGCCGAGATGGCGGACGTGGCGGGGCTGATTGCGCCGCGGCCGTTGTTCCTCGAGTCCGGCGACCGCGATGACATCTTTCCCGTGGCGGCGAGCCGGCAGTGCTTCGCGGACCTGCAAATGATCTATAGCACTTTCGGGGCGAAGGAGCGGGTGGAGCACGAGGTCTTCGCCGGGGAGCACAGTTTTCACGGGGTCCGCGGGATTCCGTTTCTCAAGAAAGCACTGACGGCGTAAGCCCGAGTTGTGAAAGAATAAGAGCCCTATGCCCTATCGCTACCGGATGCTCGGTCTGCTCTTTCTGCTGTCGATGATTACCTACCTCGACCGCGTCTGCATCTCCGTCCTGGGAGTGCGCATGCAGGAGGACCTCGGCTTGACCCCGAAAATGTGGGGGTGGGTGGTGGGGCTCTTTACGCTCTCTTACGCGCTGTTCGAGATCCCGACCGGGGCGTGGGGCGACAAGTACGGTCCGCGCAAGACGGTTACGCGCATCGTGATGTGGTGGTCGGCGTTCACTGTGGTCACCGGGGCGGTGGCGAATTACTACGTTTTGCTGGTGGTTCGCTTTTTATTCGGCGCCGGCGAGGCCGGGGCTTATCCGAATATCGCGGTGAGCATCTCGCGCTGGTTCCCGCCGGTGGAACGGGCCAAGGCGTCCGGGATCAGCTGGATGGCGGCGCGGTTGGGCGGCGCGTTGGCCCCGATGCTCACCATCTGGATTGCCGCGCAGTACGGCTGGCGGACTGCTTTCTACATCTACGGTGGGCTGGGCGCCGTGTGGTGTTTGCTCTGGTGGTCGTATTTCCGGGATAACCCGCGGGAAAAGGCCGGCATTTCGGCCGAAGAGCTGGCGCTGATTGGCACGCCGAAGGTTGCCGAGGCGCACCATGGCCTGCCGTGGGGCCAGGTGCTGAAGTCCCGGAATTTCATCACGCTGCTGCTGATGTACCACACCTACTGCTGGGGCTCTTACTTCTATTTGAGCTGGCTCTCTACTTACTTGCAGAAAGGCCGCGGGTTCTCGGAAAGCGAAATGACCCTCTGGGCGACGCTGCCGTTTCTGGTCGGGGCGGCCGGGAATTTCTTCGGGGGGTGGCTGAGTGATCGGCTGGTCAAGTCGAAAGGGCTCAAGATCGGCCGTTGCGCCATCGGCGCCACGGGGCTCGCGCTTTCGGGCATTTGCATGATCTCGGCCACGCAGGTGACCGACCGGCAGACGTGCGCGCTACTGCTGGCGATGGGCTATGGCTGCATGGACTGCATGCTGCCGGTCTCCTGGGCGATCTGCATGGACATTGGCCGGAAGTATTCGGGCGCGGTGAGCGGCAGCATGAATATGGCGGGCCAGCTGGGGAGCTTTCTGAGTTCGGTGCTGTTTGGTTATCTGGTGGGCTGGATGGGCGGAGACTACAACAAGGCGCTGCTGCCGCTGGCGAGTATGTTGTTGATCAGCGCATACCTGTATACGCGGATTGATCCTACGCAAATGCTCGTGCCCGAGCGCGCTCCCGCGCCCGAGCCCGAACCGGTTGCGGCCTAAGAGTGATGCTGGTGGAGCATGCGCTCCTCCAGCACATCGAGAGTGGACGGAGAGGGGGAGGGATTCAAACGGCCGAGCAGGGTCCGGAGGCTGGAGTCCAGGTCGTCCATTTTCTGGTCGATGGTGGAGAGGCGGATTTGCAGATGCCCCTCCATTTCATTGGCGCCGCCAAAGGTACTCAGCACGGCCGACCGGGCGAAATCAGAGATGCTGCGGGCTCCACCTGACAGGCAAGCTTCACGCAGATTTTGGAATTCTTCTTCGCTTACCCGGAAGTTAACCAACCGGTTGCGAGGCTTAGTGACAGCCATAAGTTATGCCAAGTAGTGCAGTTGTCGTTAAGAACCTCTCAGAAAACGTGTCCTCAGAGAATACGGAGGCGGTTGACAGCCTCTTCGTCGAGGTCGATACCAAGGCCGGGCGCCTGCGGGACTTCGAGATAGCCGTCGACGGCGCGTAGCTTTTGGCGGGTAATCTGTTCGCGGAGATTGGTGGCTTGCTGGGCGACAAACTCGCAGATGAGGGCGTTGGGTACGGCGTTGAGCCAGTGGAGAGCGGCGGCGACGTTCAGGTAAGTGGAGAAGCCGTGGTTGGCCACGGGTAGGCCGCGATCGTAAGCAAGCGAGGCGATCTTCATGGCTTCGGTGAAGCCGCCGCAGCGGGTAAGGTCGACCTGGACGACGTCCACGCGGCCCTGGTCCATGAGGTTCTGATAGCTCTGGCGGTCGCTTTCGTGTTCGCCGGCGGCGATGCGGACCGGGGTGGCGGCGGCGAGTTTGGCGTAGCCGGCGTAGTCGGTTTCGCGCAGCGGCTCTTCGAGCCAGAAGATGTCTTCGGCGGCGAAGGCGTTGGCGCGCTGGAGGGCGGTTTTCGCATCCCAGACGAGGCCGGCGTCGATGAGGAGGTCCGCCCGGGGACCAAGGCCGCGGCGGCCGGCGCGGACGAGCGCTTCGTCCAACTCGCGCGATTCGCCCATGGGGTGCCAGCCGAATTTGACGGCGCCGAAGCCCTGATCGACGAGGCGGCGCCCGATGGTTTCGGTTTCGGCGGGGGTGCGGCCGAACAGGGTGGAGGCGTAGCAGCGGATTTTCTGATGGAAGCCGCCGCCGAGGAGCTTCCAGACCGGCACGCCGAGCGCCTTGCCCTTGATGTCCCAGAGGGCGAGATCGATGCCGCTGATGGCGTGCATGAGGATGCCGCGGCGGGCGCAGTAGGAGTTGGCTTTCACCATCTTGTACCAGAGGTACTCGGTGGCCATGGGGTCTTCGCCGAGGAGAAGATGCTGGAGGCCGCTCGTGATGGAGTGCGAATAGGGGCCTTCGACGACGCCGCGGATGGCGAGCGGGGCCGAATCGACCTCGCCGAGGCCGGTGATCCCCGCGTCGGTTTCGACGCGAATGATCACGGCGTCCTGGCCGCTGTCGCACTGATCTTTTACCTCGGGCTGGCGCAGGTAGAGCGCCTCGACTTTTGTGATCTTCATGTAGCTATCATAGTGAGTTCGAGGGACGCTTCTATTTTCAAGTTCTGCGTACTGGCGTCATCCAGTTCCGGCAATTCGATTTTCGTCGGGACCGACCGGGCGAGGGTGCTGATCGACGCCGGGTTGAGCCGGCGGGAGATCGAGTCCCGCCTGTTTGCGATCGGGGAGGACCCGTCGATGCTGGACGCCGTGCTGGTGACGCACGAGCACAGCGACCACGTGAGCGGCTTGGGCGTACTGCTGCGCAAGTACAAGAAACCGGTTTACCTGACGCACCTGACGGAAACGGCCATCGACTGGGAGGGGATTCCGGCGCCGCGGCAGACCTTTCAGGCGGGGACGGGGTTTACGATCGGCGACCTGGAGATTGGCTCGTTCACGATTCCGCACGATGCGATTGACCCGGTGGGCTACGTGGTGCGGTCGCAGGGAGTGAGTTGCGCGGTGGTGACGGATCTCGGCTACATGCCGGACTCGATCAAGATGCACCTGCGGGGCGTGGATGCGCTGCTGCTCGAATCGAACCACAATCTGGAGATGCTGAAGGTGGGGCCGTACCCGTGGTCGCTCAAGCAGCGGATCATGGGCCGGAAGGGACACCTGTCGAACGAAGCGGCGTTTGAGTTCATCGCCAACGATATGGACGCGAGCGTTTCGACGCTCGTCCTGGGCCATCTGAGCGAACACAACAACTACCCGACGCTGGTGCAGCAGATGGCCGAGGAGGCATTGGGCCAGCGCGGCTTACGGCCGCGCCTGCACGTGGCCGAGCCCGGGGTGGCGAGCGGGGCTTTCGAGTACTGAGCTAGCGCTCGAAGGTGAGGGTGGCCTTGCCGGCCGGGCCTTCGTAGAGCAGTTCCAGCTTTTCGATGCTCGTATCTTTGCCGCGGTAGGGGAACAAGATCAGCCCGGCTTGGGGCAGCGGGCGTTCCCCTTCGGCCATGGCGGAGCGGCGGGCCCGCTGCTCCATGGCGCGCCGGAGAGGCAGGGGCATCTTGGGCGGCTCGGGTTTCGGTTCGCCGGGGGCGCTGCCGCCACCGCTGAGTCCGCCTTTGGACTTGCTGCCTTCGGGGGGCTCCGGCGGAATCCATTCCGGGTCCTTCAGCCCTTTGAGCGCCATGCCGATGGGAACGGCCGGGGTAGGCATCTTCTTGCCGTTGATGCGGAGGGAGAAGTGCTCCCAGGAGAGCGTCGTCTTCGCTTCGGGCGGACCGAAGAAGGCCACCTCGACGGCAACATGATCCTCGGAGTTGAGCGGACCGTCCATGGTGGGAATGGCGTGGGCGACGAAATCGGCGGCGATGGTAAGGTCACCGGCTTTGGCCTGTACCTGGTATTCGGAGGGCGCAGCGCGGGCCGGCAAAGCACCTTGCGTTTGCGCGAAAGCGACCGTGCTAACAACGAGCCCGGTCATCCAAAACTGCAATCTCATGCCCAAATCTCTCCTGCTCTGTTCGGTTTCGCTTCCTTCAAGATACCGCATCGTTCCCTTCGGTTCCGGTGACTTGCTATCCTGACCCTTTCCCCCTAACCCTTTCCCGAGGAGTTTCGATTGATTCAACGCTATACCCGCCCGGCCATGGGCGCGATTTGGAGTGACGAGAACAAGTACCAGTGCTGGCTGGCCGTAGAACTGGCCGCCAGCGAAGCGCTGGCCGAAGTGGGCGAGGTACCGGCCGAGGCCGCGCAGGCGCTGCGGGCGCACGCGGCGGTGGACGTCGAGCGCCTATTTGCCATTGAGCGCGAAGTGAAGCACGATGTGATCGCGTTTACCACCACCGTCGCCGAGAAGATGGCTGCAGCGGGGGCGGCGGAGGCTTCGCGCTGGTTCCATTACGGCATGACGTCGAACGACGTCGTCGATACGGCGCAGGCGCTGCAGGTGAAGCAGTCGGCGGCCCTGTTGCTGACGGCCACCGATGAGCTGCTGGCGGTGCTGCGGCGCCGGGCTTTTGAGTTTAAAGACACGGTGCAGATGGGGCGGACGCACGGCATCCACGCCGAGCCGTATACTTTCGGGCTGAAGCTGGCGCTCTGGTTCGACGAACTAAGCCGGAACCGGTCGCGCCTGGCCGCCGCGGCCGAGGATATGCGGGCGGGCAAGATTTCGGGCGCCGTCGGCACGTTTGGCCATATCGGACCGGAAGCCGAAGAAAAGATCTGCACGCGGCTCGGGCTGAAGCCGGCCGCTATTGCCTCGCAGGTGATCTCGCGTGATTCCCACGCGGCCTTTATCAGTGCTCTGGCGTTGGTGGCCGCCACCTGCGAGAAGGTGGCGCTCGAAGTTCGCCATCTGCAGCGGACCGAGGTCCGCGAGGCCGAAGAGCCGTTTGCGCCCGGCCAGAAGGGCTCTTCGGCGATGCCGCACAAGCGCAACCCGGTGACGTGCGAGCAGATCTCGGGTTTGGCGCGGGTGGTGCGGTCCAACGTGCAGGCGGCGTATGAAAACATCGCGCTGTGGCATGAGCGCGATATCTCGCATTCGAGTGTCGAACGGGTGATTTTGCCGGACTCCTGCTGCCTGGTGGACTACCTGCTTGCCAAGACCATCTGGCTCGTCGACGGGATGCGCGTGAATCCGGACCGCATGCTGCAGAACCTGCATCTGACCCGCGGGCTGATCTTTTCCGGGCAGCTGCTGCTCGATCTGACCGCGGCCGGCATGCTGCGGGAGAAAGCGTATAAACTGGTGCAGTCCCACGCCATGAAGAGCTGGGAGGAGGACGGCGATTTCCGCGCCGCCATCGCCGCCGACCCGGAAGTCCAAGCCTGCCTGAGCCCCGAACAGCTCGAAAAGTCCTTTGCGTTGGATCGCCAACTTGCCAACGTCGACAAGATTTTCGCCCGCGTTTTCGGAGGTTAATTCCATGTCTTTATCCCGGCGCTCTCTGCTTACGGCCGCGGCCGTGCGCCCGCTGGTGGCTCTCGACAAGAGTCTGATCTACATGAACGCCGCCAACATCGCCCCGTGCGGCAAGGCGGCGCTGGCCGAATACCTGAAACAGCTGCAGGACTTTCAGCAGAACCCGGCGTTTCAAAACCGCGAGGTGTACAAGACGCTCTCAGAAAGCGTCCGCGCGCGCCTCGCCAAGCAGCTCGGCGCGGCGCCCGCCGAAATCGCGCTGACGCGCAACTCTAGCGAAGGCAACAATCTGATTGCGCAGGGACTACGCCTGCAGCCGGGCGATGAGATTCTGCTGACGGCGCATAATCACCCGTCGAACACGCAGAGCTGGCAGCTGCGGGCGCGGCAGTCCGGCGCCACGGTGGTGACGGCCGAGGTGCCGATTTACGCCAAAACGGCCGAGGAGTTGCTGGGGACGATCGCCGGCAAGGTGACGGCGCGGACGCGCGTAATCGCGCTGTCGCACCTGACGAATACAACCGGACTGCTCTACCCGATTGCGGCCGTGGCGGACCTGGCGCATCAAAAAAAGGCTTGGTGCCATGTGGACGGGGCGCAGTCGTTTGGCTGGATGAATTTGAACCTGCCGGCGCTACGGATCGATTCGTTCACCGGCAGCTTCCACAAGTGGCCGATGGGGCCGCTCGAAAGCGGGCTGTTGTACGTCCGGGAGGCACGCATCGACGAGTTGACGCCGGCGATTCTCAGCGTCGACTACTGGTCGGATAAACCCACGGGCGCCCGGAAGTTCGAGATGTTGGGCCAGCGGGACGATGCCAAGCTGCGGGGCCTCGAAAAGACGATCGAGTTTCTGGAAACGACCGGGATGGCCGTCATTGAGCGCCGGGCGCTGGCGATTGCGGCGCGGTTCCGCAACGGCGTCGCGGGCGTGCCCGGCGCCAAGCTGAAGGGGAGCGGCGAGGCGGCAGTGTCGGGGCCGGTGATCAAGGTCGACTTTCCGGGCCAGGACCTGACGGCGATCTACAACCGGCTGTGGGCGAAGCACCGGATTGCGATTGCCAAAACGGATGCGGGCGATGCGGCGGGACTGCGGTTTTCTCCCCATATTTACAACACCGAAGCGGAGGTAGACAAGACTTTGGGCGCCCTGCGCCTATAACTCGAGCCGCTGGGTAATACCTAATATGGGCCATACAGTACCACCGCGCGGGCGAGAGGAAGGGACGGCCCGAGAGCAACCTAATCTTTTGAAAACAAAAGATTTACAATAAACCTTAGCTCCCGCCGCCTTCCGAGTGAAATTGGTACTTGGATATTTCTTCATTTTCCATACACTAGAGAAGAGAGCTAACTGCATGGCATCGGCAAAGTGCGACCCTTCTCCTACCTTTCATCTCCGCGAAGTGGCGCGTGTGTTGCTGGTCGATGACGATCCGGCGGCACGGCTGATTTTGCGGACCGTCCTGCAGGCCGGCGGCTACGGGGTGGATACGGCGGCAACGGCGGTGGAAGCGATTGGCATGATGGACAGCGAGGAGTATTCGCTGGTGCTGAGCGACCTCCACATGGAGTCTCCCGAGGCTGGTTTACAGGTGATTTCGCACGCCCGGATGATGGATTACCGTCCGGCGACGGCCCTGATCACCTCCTGGCGGGAGCAGATGGAAGCCAATCGGGCCCCGGGTACGATGCTGGTGGAGCCGGAGAACGTGCCGGAGCTGCTCGAACAGGTGGCCGGGATGATCGGGGAACGGGCCTCGCGGCAGCTGGTTCGCGAGATGCGCGTTCGGAACTAGGGCGCGCCGATCCTCTCCCCGGCGCGGACGACAGCCTCTTCAAAGGCATCGAGGGCGTCGACGAAGAAGTGGTCCTTCGAGACGACGAACTCTACGGCCGGCGGTCCGCTGAGCGTTTTCGTCAGGGCTTCCAACTCCACCATCGGCCCGTGCACATCAATCGTGGAATGGATGAACGTCCGCGGCACGCTGCACGGCTCGAGGTACTCTTTGTCCGGGTACTTGGTCGGGAAACCGACGGCGATGGCGCGGGTCATGCCGGGCAGTTGGCTGGCGAGTTGCAGCGCAATGCGCGAACCGAAGCTGAAGCCGGCGACGACGAAGGGTAGCGCGGGGTAGCGGTCGCGGAGCAGGGCGAGGCAGGCGCGGGCGTCTTCGAGTTCGCCGACGCCATCGGCATAGGCCCCTTCGCTGAGATTGACGCCGCGATAGTTGAAGCGAAGGACAACCGCGCCAGTGCGACGGAGACCGCGGGCGAGGCGATAGACAACCTTATTGTGCATCGTGCCCCCGTGTTGCGGGTGGGGATGGCAGACGAGGGCGACGTAGCGGGGTTCGCCCTCTTCGGGCTCTTCGAGCAGAGCTTCGAGGCGGCCGGCGGGGCCGGAGACGAAGAGCGTTTCGATGCGCCGGGCCATGGCTAGCTCCGGTAGTTGGTGAACTGCATGTCGATGCCGAGGTCACTGCGTTTGAGCAGGGCGATCACCTCCTGCAGGGAGTCGCGATCCTTGCCCGAGACGCGGACCATGTCGCCGTTGATGGAGGCCTGGACCTTGATCTTGGCATCCTTGATGATCTTGACGATCTCTTTGGCCTTTTCGATGGGGATGCCGGCCTGCAGGGTGATCTCCTGGCGGACGCTCATGCCGGAAGCGGGCTGGATGGGCCCGTAGGTAAGGGCCTTGAGCGAGATGCCGCGCTTGTTGAGCTTCGATTGCAGGATGTCCACCACGGCGCCGAGCTTGTATTCGTCCGCCGAAGCCATCAGGATTTTATTGTCCTTTTCCTTCAATTCGAGGGAGGATTTTGCATCCTTGAGATCGTAGCGGGCGCCGATTTCCTTGAGCGCCTGCTGGATTGCGTTGTTTACTTCGGGCATCTCCACTTTGGAGACGATGTCAAAACTGTTATCAGCCATAACCAACTCGATAATGTCAGGACGGACGGAGTGCGCGCAACACTTCCCGGGTAATGAGCTCCACCATTTGGGGCATCGCCTCATCGAGGGCGACGGTGACGGCGGCGCGGATGCGCTCCTCGTCGGCGATGGGGATGATGGGCAGCGGCGGAGCGTCCGCCCCAAACTCGCCGGCCAAACGGCGCTCGGCCACCTTGTCGAGCAGGGGGAGGAGCGTCTCGATGAGGGTGCCGACACCGAAGGGCTTCTGGACGATGCCGTCGGCGCCGGCGGCGGCGGCTTTGTCGGAATCCACCGGCTCGGTAATGCTGCCGCTCAACAGGACGCCGATGTGGCGATGGGCGAGGGTCTCGCGCACGAACTGCGCCAGTTCAAAACCGGTCCGTTTGGGGAGAAAGGCATCGGCGATGAGAACGTCGGGATCGACGTCGGCGAGACGGAGCAGGGCGGTCTCTCCGTCGGTGACCGAGACCACCTCATAACCCTCTTCTCGCAGCATACGCTCGCCGAGGCGCTGCGCAATGGCGCTGTCATCGGCGAGCAGGATCCGGGCAGCCACTAGTTCTTGACCTTAACCTTCTTCTCTTTCTTCTGCTTTTTGGCGGGGGCCGCCTGGCGATTGGTCGGGGGCGGACCGGCGGGAGCGGCTTCGGCGGCCGGGGGGGCGGCCGGAGCGGCGGCGGGAGCGGTAGCCGGTGCAGGGCTGCCG
>JADCJL010000050.1 GCA_020247055.1 Acidobacteriaceae bacterium
AATGGCTGATGCGCCTTCATAGAGCGGCCGCAACAGATCAAGCGCCGCCTGCACGAGGCCCGCCGACGTGTAGACACTCCCAAGCGCCGTCAACCCCGTGTCGGTCACCACCTCTACCAGCGTCCGCGTCTGCTCGAGGTCCGAAAAGCGCGAGGGCCAGTCCACATAGGCCTTCCCGTAGAGCGGAATCGCCCGAATCTGTTGAATACGATGCATCAGTCTGTTTCCTTCTCTCCATCCTACCCATTCCCAGCCGCGCGCCGGGCGGCAGTTTTTTGACAGCCCCTCCCCCCCTCTGGGAGACTAGAATTTAACCCAAAGGTAACTTGACTTCCCCCCCAGACCCCGCCCTTCGCGAAATGCGCGAAGAGATCCGCCGCCGCCGCACCTTCGCCATCATCTCCCACCCGGACGCCGGCAAAACCACCCTCACCGAAAAACTTCTCCTCTACGCCGGCGAAGTCGAAACCGCCGGCTCCGTCCGCCCCAAGAAAAACCGCGGCCACGCCACCTCCGACTGGATGGCCATGGAACAGGCCCGCGGCATCTCCATCACCTCCACCGCCCTTCAGTTCGAACACGGCGGCTGCCTGTTCAACCTCCTCGATACCCCCGGCCACCAGGACTTCAGCGAAGATACCTACCGCACCCTCACCGCCGTCGACAGCGCCGTCATGGTCCTCGATGGCGCCAAAGGCATCGAACCCCAAACCCGCAAACTCTTCGAAGTCTGCCGCATGCGCCGTATCCCCGTGCTGACCTTCATCAACAAGATGGACCAGCCCGGCCTCGATCCCATGGAACTCCTCGATGAGATCGAACGCGTCCTCGGCATGGCCCCCGTCCCCTGCAATTGGCCCGTCGGCTACGGCAACCGCTTCCAAGGCGTCGTCGACCTCCAAACCCGCCGCCTCCTCCGCTACCAGCGCACCCTTGGCGGTATGGTCCGCTCGGAAACCGAAGAGATGTCCATCGACGATCCCGCCTTTGCGGACTCCGTCGGCGCCGACAACGCCGCCCAACTCGCCGACTCCTCCGCTCTCCTCGCCGTCGCCATCCCCCCCTTCGACCGCGAACGCTTCCTCCTCGGCCTCCAAACCCCCGTCTTCTTCGGCAGCGCCCTCAACAACTTCGGCGTCGACTGCTTCCTCAACGCCCTCACCGAACTCGCCCCCTCCCCCATGCCCCGCCTCAGCAAAGACGGGCTCATCGAAGCCGACTCGCCTGACTTCTCCGCCTTCGTCTTCAAAATCCAGGGCAACATGGACCCCATGCACCGCGACAGCATGGCCTTCCTCCGCATCTGCTCCGGCCGCTTCGACCGCGACATGCTCGTCCACCACCCCCGCCTCAACAAGAAGCTCCGCATGACCCGCCCCCATCGCCTCTTCGCCCGCGACCGCCAGGGCCTCGACATGGCCTTCGCCGGCGACGTCGTCGGCGTCGTCAACCCGGGCATGTTCATCATCGGCGATACCCTCAGCACCAACCCCGCCATCGAGTTCGAACGCATCCCCAGCTTCCAGCCCGAGTTCTTCGGCATCCTGCGTAACACGGACATGAGCCGCACCAAGCAGTTCCGCAAAGGCATCACCCAAATGGCCGAAGAGGGCGTTGTCCAGGTCTACTACGACCCGGAAGGCGTCCGCCGCGAACCCGTCCTTGGCGCCGTTGGCCGCCTGCAGTTCGATGTGGTCGAATCGCGCCTCGCCCAGGAGTACGGCGTCCACGCCACCTTCGAAAACCTGCCCTACATCTGCGCCCGCTGGCCCCGCGGCACCCCGGAAGCTCTTGCGAAGGTCCGCTGGCCCAGCTCCGGCGTCGTCCGTTTTCGCGACCAGTTCGACCAGCTCGTCTGCCTGTTCACCACCAAGTGGGAGCTGCAGTCCATCTCCCGCGACTACCCCGACGTCCGCTTCCACGAAACCAACGAAGTGCCCCTAACGCGGACGAGCTAACATCTCGCGAACCCGCTCCCGAAACGCCGGGTCCCGGTAGCGCGCCCGCACCGGAGCCCACCACACGGCAAACGCCTCCTCCTCAGCGGCTAGGGTGGCCGCCAGCGCCGGGCCCACGTGGCCTACCGCCTCGCGCAGCACCACCCGGTCCTGCAAGCCCCCGAGCGCGTCCTGAATCGTCTTCAGCTCCGCAATCCAGTCCGCCATATCTTTGCCGTAGAAGCCGGCGAAAAACTCCGCCTGGTAGCGAACCGCTTTCACCCGCTTGCGCAAATCGTGCAGAATCTCGCCCGTCGCCGCGTCCCAGCCCGCGTGCAGAAACAGGCGGCAACCGAGCGGCAGCATCAGGTCCGGCAGCGCCGGCCGCAGCGGCAACGCCCCCACCGTCCGGTAAACCGGATGTTGGGTCCACTCCCCCAAGCCCTCGCACAGGGCGCGATAGCGCTTGCCGCGCAGCGTCCGCCGCAAACCGGCAAACGCCTCGCTGCGCCGCTTCCGCAGCGCGGCCAGCACCCCCTCGTCCATCCCCGAAAGTTCGCTCAGCCTGGCGAGCAACACATCCAGATCCCGCACCTGCCCCAACCGCCGGCTGATGCGTCCAATCGCCCGGTCCCCGGCCCCCTCCGGCCAGCGCACCGCGAAACCAAAGGTTTCCATCGCTGCCCGCAGACGCCGCATCCCCACGCGCATCTGGTGCAGCGGCTCCGGGTCGGTATCCCGGAGTACTGCCTTCTCTTCCCTTGCAAAGTGCCGGAAGCTCCGGCGGACGACCCGGCGCGTAAACTCCCCCAACCGTTCGTTGGGGAAGTTTCGCCGGGCCGTCACGCCGCTGCCTCCCGTTAGAACGTCAGCCGCAGCGCAAACTGCATCTGACGCGGTGTGCCGACGATGCCGGTGATGATGCCGGCATTCGGGTTGCCCACGCTCGCGTTCGGGATATCGAACTGCGTGTGGTTAAACAGGTTGAACATCTCGGCCCGGAACTGCAGCTTGAACCGTTCGGTCAGCTGGAAGTTCTTGAACAGCGAGAAGTCCACGTTCTCCCGGCCCGGTCCGCGCAGAATGTTCCGCCCGCCGTTGCCGTAAGTGAAGATGGCCGGGGTGCCCCACGCTGCGCCGCTGGCCGCAGTGCCGAGCGAGGTGTCAAACCAGCGGGCAATCGTCGGGTTGTCGAGCTGGCCGCTCTTGAAGCGGTCCGGACGGCTCCCGCCCGCGTTCGCCACCGGCGCGGCGAGCGTCGGGGTAAACGGCAGACCGGACTGGATCTGCAGAATCAGGTTGGTATCCCAACCGCCGAACAGGTTGTCCACCACGCTGTTGCCGGAGCTGAACTTCCGGCCCTTGCCGAACGGCAGTTCGTAGTTGGTGCTGTAGACAAAGCGATGCTTGATGTCGAAGCCCGAAGTGCCGCGGTCCACCCGCCGGAAGCGGATATCCTGCGGAATGGGTCCGTTGTCGCCGCCGCCGAACTGGTTCGGCACGTTGTCGATGGAGTTGGCCCAGGTGTAGGCGGCCAGGAAGCCGAGACCGTTGTTGAAGCGGCGCTCGAGCGTCGACTGCAGCGAGTGGTAGGCCGACAGACCGTCCGAGACGTTGTAGTCGATGTTCACCACGCCCGGCACCCGCGAGAACAGGCGGCGGCGCGGACCCGGCGCACCCGGACCAGGATCCGGTTGGTTGTAGTTGAACACCGTGTCGAGACGGCGGCCGAGGTTGCCCACGTAGCCGATCTTGAACACTAACTCCCACGGCAGCTGCTGCTGCACCTGCAGGTTGTACTGCTGCGCGTAGCCGGAACGCAGGTTCGGATCGACGGCCAGGAAGTTGCCCACCGGGTTCGCCACCGCCGCGTCGAAGTTCAGGTTCGGAATCGGCGGCAGACCATCGGCGACGCGCCGCGGATTGGCCACGAACTGGTTGATGTCGATGACATTGATGGGGCCGAACGGCAGCTGCCGGTGCCGGCGCATTACGACACTCTCGCTCCCCACCGGGTTAAAGAAGATGCCGTAGCCGCCGCGGATCACCGTCCCGTTCTTGACGCGATAGGCAAAGCCGAAGCGCGGCGCGAAGTTGTTCCGGTCCGCCCGCACGCCCGTCCGTTCGTCGGTGTTGAAGCCGGCAATCAACAGCTTGGCGTTGTTGACGTCGAAGTTCGTCCAGCGGTTGGTCACCTCCGAGGTCGGGGTGTCGAACTCGTAGCGCACGCCGAAGTTCAACGTCAGCCGGTCGGAGATCTTCCAGTCGTCCTGCACGAAGTAGTTGGACTCCCAGATGCGGATGCCGGGGGCGATCAGCGTGAAGTCCTGCTCAATCGTGTTGGCCGTGCCGAGGATCAGCGCCGCCATCGCGTCGCCCGTGGCGGCCGCGTTGTTCGGGTTGTCGGTGAAGGTGCGGCCGAAGTTGAAACGGCCGTTGCCGCGGTTGGTCTGGTACTGCGTCAGCTGCCGGCGGCGGAAGTCGACACCGTACTTGAGCGTGTGGCGGCCGCGCAGGTTGGTGAAGTTCACCCCCGGATGGTAGGTGTTCTCAATACGGATGATGGGCAGCGAACGGGTCTGGCCGATGCCGGTGTAGCCGGCCGGGCTGAAGATCGGAATGCCGTTCGAGTTCGGGCCCTGGTTCGAACCGCGCACGCCGAGCTTTTCGCCCAACTGCGCACCCTCGGCCGCGCCTTCCTGCACGAAGTTCAACGCAAAGCGGTTAAAGCCCATGCGCGCTTCCATGACGAAGGTCGGGGTGATGGTCCGCACCCAGCTCAGCACCGAGTGGTAGGCCTTCAGCGCGGAGTCGCCGGCGAAAGTGTCTTCGTTGCCCAGGCTCACCGGGCTGCTGATGCCGGGCAGGGTGACCGGCGCAAACGTCGACGGGCGCGTCGTGGTCGTATCCTGCCGCGAGAAGCGGCCAAACACGGTGTTGCGATCGTTCCAGTTCCAGTCCACGCGCAGATCGCCCTGGTCCCAGCGCTGTCTGTCGCCGGGGTTGGTGACGTGGTTGTTGACGAGGCCGGGGCGCTGCGGCAGCGGGTAGGCCGCCACCAGCTTGGACATCACGGGATCGAAGCGGTTCAGCGGAATCTGCCGGTTCGGGAACGGGTCGCGCGTGAAGCCGGTCGCCGTGCCCGGTGCCGGGCGCAGCGTGTTCGGGTCGAAGATGTCGCGCACGGCGGCGAAGTTGCCGACGCGGGTTTCGGCCGTCGGCACGGTGTTAACGAAGGTGCGCTGCAGGCTGCGGCGGAAGCCTTCGTAGTTGCCAAAGAAAAACAGCTTATTCTTGATGATCGGACCGCCAAGGCTGGCGCCGAACTGGTTCTGCCGCAGCGTGGGCTTGACGGCGCTAAAGAAGTTCCGCGCGTCGAACTTATCGTTGCGCAGGAAGTTGTAGGCGCTACCATGTAGTTCGTTCGAGCCGGACTTGGTGATCACGTTCACCGTCGCGCCCGAGTTGCGGCCCTGGTCGGCCGTAAACAGGCTGGTCTGGATCTTGAACTCGCGGACGGCTTCTACCGACGGCCGCAGCACGATCGATAGCGTCAGCCGTTCATTATTATCAATGCCGTCCCAGAGGAAGTTGTTCGACCCCTCGCGGTTGCCGTTGGCGAAGATTTCGCTGCCCGGGCGCAGGTCGTCCGGCCGGGTGCCGCTCATGATGGTCGAACGGCTGCCGAAGCCCACGCCGGTCACGCCCGGTCCAAGGGTCGCCAGTTGCACGAAGTTACGGCCGTTGAGCGGCAATTCGGCCACCTGCCGCTGCTCGACCACTTGGCCGATCGACGACGAGTCGCTTTCAATCAGCGGGGTGGATGCCTTGACCTCCACGGTTTCGGTTACCGTACCGACTTCGAGTGCAATGTCGAAGCGTGCGGTCTGGTTGACTTCGAGGGTCACCTCTTGAAAGGCCTGGCGGAAGCCGGTCTTGGTGGCGGTGATTTTATAGCGGCCGGGCGGCAGCAGCGGAATCGTGAAAAAGCCATTGGAATCGGATTCCACCTCGCGCGTGGCGGAGGTGGCGAGGTTCTGCGCAGCAACCTTAGCGCCGCTCACGGCGCCGGCGGACTTGTCGGTCACCGTTCCAGTGACCGACGAACTGGTCTGTGCCCAGGCAGCAGCCAGCAGCCCAGTAAATAAAAGGGCAAAACGTACCATATACATCTAGATCTCCCTGATGCTCCAAGTGTAACGAGACAGTAACGGAGCACAACTGATGCTATGATAGCGCCAGAGAAGGACAGAATGTGGAAGCCGGTCTTGCTCGCTGCCGCCGCCGTGACGCTGATTGCCGCGTCGATTAATCCCAAGGACGATGCCTGGATCGGCGGTCGCCGGTCGTATTGGGCGTTTCAACCGGTGGTCCGGCCCGAGCCTCCGAAACTCAGCGCGAACCCCATCGATGCCTTCCTGCTCGAACAGCTGCAGGCCAAAGGTTTAAGTCCCTCCCCGCCGCTCGATAAGGCCCGCCTCGCCCGGCGCGTCACCCTCGACCTCACCGGCCTGCCCCCCACCGCCGAAGAGGTCCGCCGCTTTGTCGCCGACCGCTCCCCCCGGGCCTACGAAAACCTCGTCGACCGCCTCATCGCCTCGCCCGCCTACGGCGAACGCTGGGCCCTGCGCTGGCTCGACGTCGTCCGCTACGCCGATACCAACGGCTACGAACTGGACGCCGAACGCCCCCACGCCTGGCGCTACCGCGACTATGTTGTCGATAGCTTCAACGCCAATAAACCTTACGACCGGTTCCTCAAAGAACAGATCGCCGGCGACGAACTCTACCCCGGCGACCGGCAGGCGCTCATCGCCACCGGCTTCCACCGCGCCGGCCCGATCCATCTGGTAGGCGGCAATCAGGACGAGGAGATGAACCGCCAGGAGGTGCTCACCGAGATGACCCTCGGCGTCTCGAACGTCTTCCTCGGCATGACCGTTGGCTGCGCCCGCTGCCACAACCACAAGTTCGATCCCATCCTGCAGGCCGACTACTACCGCCTGCAGGCCGTCTTCGCCGCCACCGATCTCAAGGACATCGAGATCGTCTCCCCCGCAGAGCAGGCCGCCCACGAAGCCGCCATGAAGGCGTGGAACGCCCGGCTCAAACCGATCACCGACGAGATCGCGGCCATCGAAAAGCCCGTGCGCGAACGCATCAAGGCTGAACGGCAGGCCAAGCTCGAAAAACGCTTCCGCGAGGCGCTCGAGATCCCCAAGGACAAGCGGACGCCCGAACAGGAGACCATCGCCAAGGAGGCCAACCGGCAGATCAACCCCACCTGGGACGAGGTCGTCGCCGCCATCGAGCCGAAGGAGAAGGAGCGCCGCGCCGGACTGCGCCGGCAGATGCACCAGCTTGAGTTTGAAAAGCCCGAGCCGCCGCGCACCGCCTACGCCGTAGCCAACCGGGACAAGGCGCCGGTCACCCACATCCTTAAAATCGGCGACCACCGCCACAAGCTCGACCCCGTCGAACCCGGCTTCCTTACCGTGCTCGGCGCACTCGACGCCCCGGCCGGCCCGCAGGGCCGCCGCGCCGCGCTTGCCAACTGGCTCGCCCGCCCCGAGCATCCGCTCACGGCCCGCGTCATGGTCAACCGCATCTGGCAGCTCCGCATGGGCTCGGGCCTGGTGCCCACGCCGAACGACTTCGGCATTCTGGGCGGCCGCGCCTACAACCGCAAGCTGCTCGACTGGCTGGCCGCCGAGTTTGTCTCCTCCGGCTGGGACATCAAGCACATGGACCGGCTGATCGTCACCGCCGCCGCCTACCGGCAGTCGGCCGACATCGACCCGAAGAAGGCTGCCATTGACGGCGAAAACAAGTTTTACTGGCGGATGAATCGACGGCGCCTCGAAGGCGAAGCGATCCGTGACTCGCTCCTGATGGCCACCGGCCAACTCAACACCCGCCGCGGCGGTGTCCCCGTCAAAGTACCCATCGAGCAGGAGATCTACGACATCATTTTTACGGAGGCCGAGCCGGACAACCTTTGGCCCCTGCTGCCGGACAAGCGCGAACACAACCGGCGCAGCCTCTACCTGCTCAACAAACGCA
>JADCJL010000051.1 GCA_020247055.1 Acidobacteriaceae bacterium
GACGATCCGGCAGTTTTTGGATCGGGACATTAACGCGGCGCCGATTGGCGCGGGTCCGACGGGGGTGCCGCTGAATGCGCGGTTCGGCCGTTTGATTGAGACGCTGATGTGGGACGGGTGGGGGCAGTCGAACTACCACTCGATGCAGGTGGCGGTGAACAAGAACCTGTCGAAGGGGTTGTTTATGAAGGGCGCTTAC
The DNA here is from genome assembly GCA_020247055.1 of Acidobacteriaceae bacterium. Lineage (GTDB taxonomy): Bacteria > Acidobacteriota > Terriglobia > Bryobacterales > Bryobacteraceae. Next base: position 200 of record JADCJL010000051.1, read on the forward strand.
ACGTGGTCGAAGTCGATCAACATGTCGGACGACGACGGGTGGGCGGGACTGCCGCTGACGAATCTGGAGTCGTCGATTCGCCGGAACCGCGCGGTGGCGGGGTATGACCGGACGCATATGTTCGTGATGAGCTGGGTGTACGAGCTGCCGGTGGGCAAGGGCAAGGCGCTGGCGTTGAAAGGCCTGGCCGACAGCGTGTTGGGCGGTTGGCGCGTGAACGGCATCTATTCGGCGTACAGCGGGACGCCGTTTACGGTGTCGGCGGCGACGACGTCGTTGAACGCGCCGGGTTCGTCGCAGACGGCGGATCAGGTGGGGCCGCTGGTGAAGACGGGGGCGGTGGGTCCGGGTACGCAGTATTACTCGATTTCGGCGTTTCGTGATCCGAACATCGGGCGGCCGGCGGGGACGTTCCGGTTTGGCACGATGGGCCGGAACGCGGTGCGGGGACCCGGGTTCCAGAAGGCGGATCTGGCGCTGTTCAAGGACTTCCGGATTGGAGAGAAGTTCATGCTGCAGTTCAAGGCCGAGGCGTTTAACTTCACGAATACGCCGCGGTTTGGGAATCCGGCGGCGAACGTGAGCGCGATGGCGGTGAACGCGGCGACGGGTGAGGTGACGAACCCGAACAACTTCATGGCGATTACGAGTGCGAGCGAGGAGCGGAAGTTCCGGTTCGGGCTGCGGTTGTCGTTCTAGGAGTTGGGTTGGGTAAGGCGGGGCGCGCTTCGGTAACGAGGGGCGCCCCGTTTTTTTCTGGTGGGTGGTGCCTGGGCGGTTGGGGCGGCAGACCGCGCGGGCGGCACGGTTGGGTTCAGCTCAACTGGGGAATGCGCCAGAGGGCGACGGCTTGATGGGCCATCCAGTTTTGGTGGGCCGCGATGCGATCCGGGGTCCACTCGGCATGGTCGGCGGCGAGTTTGCTGGTGATGGCGAAGCTGGATTGTGCGAAAACGGATCGCTTGGCGCCGTATTCGCGATTGGCGAGGTCGCCATTGCGGTTGGCCTCAAGCAGGGTCATGTTGCCCAGGCGGTAGAGGAGGGCCTCGGCGTCGTCGTTCCCGATGCCGCCCCAGCCGTCGGGGGCGTTTTGCGGCAAGACGTGTTCGATGTTGAAGGTGGCGCTGGCGAAGTCCAGATCCTGGCCGGAGAGGTGCTTTTCGATGGCGCAGAGGAGGAACCGGACGACTTTGTTGTTGCGGGAATCGGTGGTGCGGATGGTTTTGTTCGGGAAGGCCGAGCGGAAGACTTGGTCTTCGGGATAGATGCTACGCAGGCGTGGGAGGGCGTCGGTGAGGGTGGTGAGCTGGCCGTTGGCAATGCCCTCGGCGACCTCGTTGTATCGCCGCTCCTGTTCCCCGGTGCCGTAGGAGCAGATGACGTTGAACCGCGTCGAGATGACCACGGTGGCGCGCAGCAGGGCGGTGAAATCGGCCGGAGCGAAGGTACGCCGGGCGGCCAGGAGCAGGGGAAAAGGCTGGCGCACGCGGAATAGTTTTAGCGTTGCAGCCAGGCGCTTGTCTTCCGGGCTCCAGTCGGAGGGCTCGGGCGACGACAGGGCGAGGTAGGTATCGAGGTCCTCTTCGATTTCGCGGAGGAGTTCGAAGGCCACCTGCCGGGTGCGTACGGCGGAACGAATGGTTTTGAAGAGATCGGAATGGCGGGCGAAGGGGTGTCGGCTGTTCCAGTGGGCGCGAAGAAAGTCCGGGAAGTTCTCGGCCTGGAGGCGACCGACGACGAACTCCCAGCGGTCTTCGAGAGAACGGAGTTCGGGATCGGACTCGGCGCCGGAGTCGAGGAGGGAGAACAGGTAGTTCTTGAGCAGATCCGTGGCCGAGAGGCGGACGCGGCGGGCGTTGAGCGTTTCGAAGACCTTGTAGGCATTGAGTTCGTCGGTAACGGTGATGACGGTGAAGAACAGGCGGTCGCTGAGGTCTTCGCCCAGTTGGGCGAGGCGCATGCCTTCGTTACCGGCAGTTGCTATGAGGTGTTCGCTGACGCGCTGGTCAAACCATGCGAACGCCTTGCGCAGGGCGTGTTCCGAGGCGCGGAGACCGCGCTGGGGGAGGCGGCCGAGCGGTGCGAGATAAGTTTGAAAGTAGTAGTTGTTGTTGCGATTGAGGGTGAGTTTGGGACGGGCGACGAGGGTGACGGGATCGAGGTAGCCGATGTAGGTTTGCCGCATCTGGTCGAGCCGGCGCTGGTTCGAGGCGGCATCGTTGCCGGCGTCGATCAGACGTTGGAGGTTTTTCAGAATGGCCAGCAGCAGGATGGTGATGGTGGTGAGGCGTTGTTGGCCATCGATGACGTCAAAGGTTTTGTCATCGGCGGACTGGAGGACGAGATAACCGAGGTAGTGGGCAGTTTCGCCATCGGTCTGGAGCGTGCCCTGAACATCCTGCCACAGCTCCTCCCAGTCGTCCTGGGTCCAAGTGTAGTCCCGCTGGAAGCGGGGGATGGGGTAGGTAAGGCCGTTGCCGAGGAGCTTCCGAAAGGTGTTGTTTTCGATCTTGAAGGGAGTAGTCGACGCCGGTGGGGGTGGTGATGAGGAAGGCGCCGGTTTCGGTGCGGCGGGGGGGCGGTGGATTGCTGGAGTTCGATGGATGCGATGCGGAGGAGGAGGGCGATGACTCCGTCGTCGTTGCCCGGATCGTGGGTCCACATCTTGGGGGTGGTTCGCGTCACCTCGTTCCAGCCGGTCCAGTTGCTGGTGAGGGGCGGGGCGGGAACGGGTGAGGCGGACCGCCGTCTATTCCTCGGCGGCCCCGGGGCCCCGCCTGTAGGGGATCGACCTCGGACGTGCCGAGGTCCCCACTACCGGCCGGGCCGTTCGGAAAAGGGTTACGGAATCCGCAGGTGATAGTCTACGCAGAGCGGGTCGGCCTCGTCGACGGCGTCGACAAACTGTTTCCAGGTTTGCGGGCTTAACCCGGCCGGATTCGATTCGCGGACACAACTTTTGCCGGGATCGGCGTAGAGCACCCGGCCTTTGGCCTGGGCTGCCAAGGCCGGCACCAGTTTGGCCGCGGGCATGTCCCAACCCTGTTTGGTCGACGCAAACTCGGTGTCGGTAGGCACGGCGGCGACCAACTCCGGACTGGTCATCCTGGCGAGTCCGGCGCGGAGTGTGGCGTTGCCGCTGCCGTGGTGGCCGACCTTGTAGAAGACGGTGCGGGCCAGAAGATCGCCGGCGGTGACGCGGGCGCCATTTCTTAACTGGAAGACACGGTTCTGCCAACTCTTCCAGCTTTCCAGTTCGGAATCGCCGACGAACAGAAGCACCTTGCCCGAGGCAACCAGTTCGATGGCGAGGACGAGACTGGTGTTGTTGATGGAGTTATCCAGTTGCAAGGCAAGCGACGCGGCCGAATGCAACCAGTCGTTATCGATCCGGCGCCAGGGCTCGTCGCGATAGCGGCGGGTGAGTGGCCAGATGGGATCGCTTGCCGTGTCCGTGCTGGCCGACTGTTTGAACATCTCCTCTTCGGGCCAGGCGAGGGAGATATCGAAGGGACGAACGCGATCGGCCGCGGCCTGTTCTTCGGTATTGGCGGTGGCGTCCGAAGCTCCGAGGAGCGCGGAGGCCCAGGCGAAGGCGGCGCCATCTTTTGGATTCCTGCTCTTGTTGTCCTTTTCGTCTTTAAATCCCTCTTCGTGGGGCGTCCGACCCTGGCGGAGAGCATCGCGATCCTTGGGTGGGGCAAGCACATAGACGCGCAGTCCTCCGGGGATCCAGTCGCGCTCCAAGACGTCACCCGGCTCGAGAAACCTGTCTCCGGGCTTCCGCTGATTGGTGACGAACTGCATGGCCTGATCGCTGCGTTCGGAGAAGTTCGCGGCTCCGAGGGCACCGGAGAAATCCATGACCTTCGCCGCGGCGACGCCACACTCCCGATCGTAGGCGCTTTCCGAGGTCATCATGCGGGTAACGGCCATGCCGACCGCTGCGGCCATGGCGTTCGTCTTTTTCTTGTTTTCGGTGGCGATGGTTTGGTCCGGGTCTTCTGTCCATGCCGCCCAGACTTCGTCGGGCTTTAACCCGCTAAACTGCTCCTGGGCGAAGAAGAAGCCGGCGACGTGGTCCCAGTGTTCATGGGTGGCCACGAGGGCGTTCACGCGATTGCCGGTGGTTTTCCGGATATGGGAGGCGATGTTATTGAGCCGATCCTTTTGGCCGGGGGTGCCGATGAAGACGCCACAGTCGATCAGGATATGGTTTTCTTTGCCGGCATGGGGAAATGTCAGGAGCCAGCAATCGCCGAGTCCCGGGCGGTACATGCGGATGCGAACCGAAGCGTTAGCCGCTTTTTTCCTGGGAGGGGTCTTCTTGCCGGGAGTGGTGGTCTTTTTTGTGGCGTTAGGCATATCCTTCCTCCTGGTTGGACGTGGCCGAGGAGTCGTGAATCATGGCGAAACGCGAGCCGGGGCCGGCGAAGGGAGTGTTGGTGAAGTAAGTGGATCCTAAACCGCGGCCCGCGGCGCGGAACCGGGCAATTTCCGCCTGGCGAAGGGAGCTACGGAGGCTTTTGCGCGCGAGGAAGCGGATTTCACCGGTATCGCAGTTGGCGATGATGGTGGAGCCTCCTTCGCAGCCATCGGCTGCCACGTGTTTGATCCAAACGATGACGTCGCGTCGCGTCATGCCGGAGTCGTCCTGCCGTTCGGCGAAGTTGAGGGCGTGGATTTCAAACTGCGGGTCGGCGGCCTCGGACTCCCAGATGCCGAGTTCCCTGGCCAGGGTCTGCTGGAGCGGTTTTGGCATTTCTTGGAGCGCGTCTTCCAACAGATTGTGCAGAATGGCTCTTTCCTGCCGCAGGAGCTGGTAGACTGCTTCGCGAGGCTGCAGTTGGGAGTTCAGACGCTGTCTGCGGGCGGCGGTTGTTGTTACTGCAGCGGCCTTGCGGGGTTTCGGGAGCCAGGCCTTTAGAATGTTCTGGTCTGGTATGGGCCAGGCGACGGGATCGGTTTCGCGGGAGATCCGCCGGACGATCTCGCCGAGGAGGCGGCGGCGGGAGAGCAGTTTTGCGCCGGAGGGGGCCTGGCCGAGCGCAGCTATACTTGCGGCGGTGGGCGGATGCCACTGCAGAGGTCCTTCGGACATGGTGCGAACATCGCGGGGGTAGATGCCGCGTTGGCGGAAGGCTTCGATGAACGCCGGGCGGTAAGCATGCGGATCGGCGGGGAACAGATCGACGTCGGCGGTGATGACGGCACGGAGGAAGTCGCCGAAGTTGAGGTCGACCGGGGGACAGTAGTCGATGGCGCGGACGCAAATTTGCAGGACATGGTCGGCGGCCTTCATGGCTTCGTCCGCAAAGCGATTGATCAGATCGGGATGCAGATCGCCTTTGCCGAGAACTCCGGTGCCATTGGAGGCGATGCGGCGGAGATCGGCGATGCGGCGGTTATAAATAGTCACGAAGGCATCGAAGACGGCGGCGACGAGGATGGCTCCGCGGTCGTGGGGTTCCTCGGTATTGGCGAGTAAGTTGGGGTCGGGGTCGGATCCGATGTAGCTGCGGAGAGCGCCGTGGAGTCCGGCGCCGAGGCCGAATTCCTGGGCCAATTCGACCAGGTAGCTGCGCTTACGGAGATCGCCATGGGTGCGCGCTAACTCATGGGTGAGGATGGAGGGCAGCGCGAAGTGTTGGAACAGGGCGACGATATCGGCGAAGGCCTCGTGGAAGTCGAGCATATCGTTGTTGGTGGGCGTGGTTAGTCCTCGGGCCATGCCGTCGAGCAGGGCGTGGGAGGTTTCGTGGGCGATGACGTCGTGCGAGAGGCAGGTGAACACCATGCCGCCGGGATTGATGGTGCCGATGTCCAAGGGCTGGGCGGGGAAGTATCCGAACAGCAGCGCTTTCTTGAGCGGGTTGTAATAGGCGTTGCGGTCGCGGAGGGCGTGCGGATAGATGCGTAAGCGGGGGACATAGGCGACTTCCCGACGGCCCTCGACGACCGGAGACCACAGGGCACGGCGTCCCAGTGCTTTCTCGAAGGTGCGAATGGTCCGCATGGCGACGGCGTAGACCATCTGTTGATGGAACTTGGGATTTCCTTCGTCCGGGTGGAGGCCGTGGTTGGCGATGGCGCGGGGGTCTTCGAGATCGAGAGGGGCGTAAAAGCAGCCGCTGGCGGGGTCGTGATCAATGACCTCGATGTACTCTCCGGTGGGTCCCGGGGCGAGTTTTTCCCACGGGATGGCAATGGGAATGGTGGCGATGCTGGATGTTTCCGGGGAACGGCTGGCGGCCGGATCAAAGGCGAAGACGTGGAGGCGCCGTTCGGTGGGCGGCTTGGGGTAGAACTGCCCTTTCCCTCCGGATGGACTCGCCGGAGGTTGGGGAGCGCCGGGTTGCCGGTAGGAGTTCCTGAGCTCGGCTTTCAGCCGAGCAGAGGCGAACGGGCTTTCGAGGGCGGCTTCGAAGAAGCGCTCGATTTGATTTCGGTTGTCGAGTTTTGCGGGGTCCGGCAGGGCCTGTTCGAGGTTGGGATCGCGGTGCATCAGTTGGGTGAGTTCGAGATTGAAGAGTTCGTCCAGCTTGCTCTTCGGGGTTGGCGCGGCGCGGAAGAGTGTACCGCGCAGTAGTTCGAAGAACGCGAAGGCCGCCGAATCCGGTTTCTGCTGCCGCAGACTGGCCCGGGCCTGGGCCGTGGCCCTGACGCTGAGGGAGTTGAAGGCTTTGACGACGCCGCGCCCGAAGTATTTTCGCGATTCGGGAAGCGAGCCATCTGCTTTTGCAAAGAGCGCCGCACGGACCATTTCCACCCGCTGCCAGGGATCCCAGCCGGCGATGGATGCTTTGTGTTTCTGCAGCCAGAGCGCGGCGGCGGCGGCGACCTGGGGGGTGGCGGAGGAGGTGCCCTCCCCGTCCCAATCGACGATATCTTCGCTACCGATTTCCGCCCAGGGGATGTTGGGGGTGAAGGCGGCGATGGCGGTATCCATTTTGCTATCCGGGCCGAAGTTGCCGGACATGGTGCCGAGGGGGAGGTTGTAGGGCGTGAAATCGGCCATGATGCCGCAGGCGGCCAGGACTCGATGGAAGCGCGCGGGATACACGATGCTTTTGGGAAGACCGAAGTTGTTGCCGGCGGCGGTGACGAGCAGGATGCCGCTGTCGTAGGCCTGGTTGACGACGTCGGCCCAAGCGGAGGAGGCGACGCCGCCCATACTCATGGACAGAAGGTCAATGGCCGTGTTGGGGTTGCCTTGCAGCGTCATCAGGTAGTTGAGCGCGTCGACGAAGGCGCTGGTGCGGAAGAGGACGACCGAAGTGGCGATGCGGAGGGGGATTACCTCGATGCCCGGGGCGCCGCCGAGGAAGTCGCCGGAGGGAGTAGGCGGCCGAACGTTTTCAAGACGCCTGCCGGCCAGAATGCCGATGGTAGCGGTGCCGTGCCCAGGATTTTGCAGAAAGCCACCGCGGTCCGGATCGGTGGCGGTGGGGGAGCCGTCCCCGGTGAAGTTTCTTTGCAGGTCTTTGCGCAGATGTTCTGGCATGGCCTGGTGGTGGAAATCAAAGCCGACATCAAGAATGGCGGCGCGGACGGGCTGTGGATTGGAGATGGCCGCGCGGGCACTGCCCAGTTGCGAGAAGTTGTCGCCGAGGTGCCAGGCAAAGCCGGGTCCTTGGGGAAAGTTAGTTGATTGTTGATTGACGATGCCGCGATCGTTTTCGGGGCCACCGGCAAAGAGTCCGCGTTGGCGGCTGGGGGTGGGCAGGACAATGAGGTTTTCGCAATCCGGTTCGACGGGGGCGCCGGATTGCACGGCCTGTTCATAGGCGGCGTCCCAAAGCTCGGCGATCGTGGCCTGGCCGCCGGCTTCGAACACCTGCCATGCCTTCGGGTCGGCCGCGACTCTGTGGGGTGATTCTTCGAAACGAAACGTATTGCCGGCCGCGCCGAATCTGAGGGATGGGATGGTGACTTGGCCGCGAACCAGTAGCCGGGCTTTTTGCGTGCGCATGGAGAAGCTCCTTTCGGGAGTATACAGCGAAGATCGATTTGAAATCGTGAAAATTGCCTTGTTTTTTGGCGCGGATTTCTTGCTGGGTTTCTTACTGGGTCCCCAGTGCATCCGCAGCGGGCATGCGCGGGGTTGGGGGTAGGGGCCGGAGGCGGCGTGCCTCCGAAGCACCACGCGCACAACGGACTCGCTTCGTCCGGCAGGCCGGGCCGAAGCGGCCTGTGCGCTTTTATGGCTTTCGCCATGGCCGTACGCGAGCGGGGAGATCGGCTTTCGTGCTGGTGGGGAGATCGTCGCGGCAGTGCCGCGGCCGGTTCGCGGTCCAGGGAATCGGGTTTTCAGGAGCAATGTGCCGCAGCCGGGGCGGGCGCACCGGGCCGGCTGGCTGCGACTACTGGCGGGAGTATTCGACGCCGGTGGGGGTGAAGCGGATGGTGTCGGTCCAGTTGGGGGCGGTGATGAGGATGGCGCCGTCTTCGGTGCGGCGGAAGCCGGTGATTTCGGGTTCGGCGCCGTAGGGTTCGAGGAGGGAGAGGAACTCGGTTCCAGCGCCGCGGCGGCGGGCCAGGACGTAGGGGACAGGTTTGGTTAAGTCCTCGCCGAGGCCGTTGCCGGTGACTACCTGCGTACCCGGTTCGCCCAACATCCAGAGGCGAAGGCTTTGGATCGGCACCTCGAACGCGGCGACCCGGAGGGGGTCTGCGGTCTCGTAGAGCAGGTCGATATCGTCGACGAAAAAAGCTCCTTCGGCCGGGGCACCGGTGGTCTGCTGGAGTTCGATCGATACGGTGCGGAGGGGAAGGTCGATGACTCCGTCGTCGTTGCCGAGATAATGGGTCCAGGTTTGGGGGTTGGTGAGGGTTACCTCCTTCCAGCCGGTCCAATCGATGGTGAGGAGCGGGGCGACGAAACGTTCGTCGGTGGTGTCGTTAACGCGGAGGGCGATGCGGTGGCGGGAACCGTCGCCGTAGAGCATCAGGCGGAGGCCGGCGGGCCGGTGGTCCGGCTGGGGAAGGTTGGTGAGGTTGGGGGTCGAGTAGAGTAAATAGCCAGGGCCGCTGAACCGGTAGTCGAGGCGGCCGGCGCCGGTGCCGGAGGCGGCTTGTTCGCGGGTGGTGGCGAAGGCTCCTTTGACGTTGGTGGTGCTGGCGTAGACAGAGCCGTAGGCGCCGAGGCGGGCGCGGGCGCCGTCGAAGCGGAGCTGCCAATCGGCGTCGGCGGCGGCGGAGCGGTTGGCGGTGAGGTGCTGGTAGCCCATGGTGCGGGGCAGGGGCGGGGCGGGGACGAGGGGTAGGGAGGTGAGGACTTCACCCTGGTTGTGGTAGGCCCAGTCGAATTGATGGAGCTGCTGATCGGTGGCGGTGGCTTCGAACAGATCGAGGGTGTAGTCGCTGGTGTGGAGGAGGGAGCGGGTGAGGCGGACGTGGGGGTAGGCCTCGCCGGCCGTGGCGCGGACGAAGGAGAAGTTGGATTCGAACCGGCTGGCGAGCAGCTGGCCGGTGGCGGCGGCCTGGGTACGTTCGTCGACGGTGATGGTGTTGTGGGCGATGGTTTGCTGGTCCCAGGTGGCGTGGGTGGGGGCGCCGTAGGCCTGGGTGCCGGGGTCGATGGCGAGGATGCCGCCGCGGGCGTAGGAGACGAAGTTGAGCTTGTCGTAGTGGCCGTGGCCGCCGCCGTGGGGGCCGTACTTGAGGATCACGGTATGGTCGGAGGGGGCGGGGGCGCGGAGGACGGCGTAGCCCGAGTCGGGGAAGAGGGCACTCGTGAGGGGGGCGGGCGAGGCGGCGGGGAGTTCGGGGACGCCGAACAGAAGGGCTTCGCGGCCGCGGGCGCGGGAAGCGGCGAGGAGGGCGAAGAGGGGATCGCCCCAGCGGGCGTAGGCGGATTCGTACCAACGGCTGTAGTTTTGGAGGTTGACGGTAACGGCGTCGTTGAAGGGCGGGAGGGTGCCGCCGGGGAGGGCGAATCGCAGGGGAGCGGAGAAGAGGCCTTGGAAGGATGGCTCGGCGAAGAGGCTGATGTCGCCGGCGCGGGCGGCGAGTTCGGCGGTTTGCCAGAGGGCGTCGAGGGCGTAGTAGTGATAGGTAAAGCTGCCTTCGTACCAGAAGCCGTCGGGGGTTACGGACTGACGAAGTTGGAAGCGGAGGCCGCTGGGGCCGTCGAGAGCCTGGGAGAGGAGGGGGCTGTCGTTGAGGGTGACGGCAACGGCGGCGAGGGCGGCGTTGTGCCAGGACTGCCAGTTGGAGATGCCGGCGTCGTGGCGGAGGATGGTGGCGGCGGCTTCGCGGAGCAGGTGGCGTTCGATGCGGGCGGATTGATCGGGAGAGAGAATGCCGGCACCCTGGAGGAGATCGAAGGCCCAGGCGAGGGGGAGGAGCCAGATGGCTTCGTCGAGGGTTTGGGCGTGGACGCGGGCGCCGGAGCGGGTGTTGCGGTTGTCGCGGTCGTGGAGGGGGAAAGCGGGGTAGCGTTCGGCGTAGGCGTTGAGGATCCAGGCGGCTTTTTCGGCGTAGGTGGTGTTGCCGGTAAGGCGGTAGGCGAGGGCGAGGTCGCGAGCGGCGTTGGCGAGGGCATCGTGGCGGTTGGCGTAGATGACCTGGTCGTAGGGCCAGCCGGTGAGGTGGCGGTTGTCGCTGGGGCAGACGTGGCCGTTGGGTGGTTCGAAGCGGAGGGGAACGCCGGTGGAGGGGCAGACGTACCAGTGGGGCCACTGGCCGCCTTCAGGGGGGAGGGCGAGTTCGCGGAGGCCGAAGCGGGAGAGGTGGGACTGGGGCCAGGAGTCGGCGGTATTGATGAGGGTGGCGCGGACGGCGGCGGCCCAGCGGTATTGATTGATGCTTTCCTGGAGGCGGGCGAGGTCGGCATCGGGAAGGAGCCGGGACTGGGCCGCTAAGGGGCCGAGGCTGACAACAGCGAGGAGGACGAGGCGCAAGGGGTTCAGGAAACCATGGTATCGTTTCGGCGGAGGAGCGAGAAGGCGATCTCGCGGCCGTAGCCTTCAAGCATGGCGAGGGAGATCCAGAGGAGGGCTTCCGGGTCGTCGCCGCAGTAGAGGATGGTGACGGGGGCGCCGGAGAAGGTGGGATTTTCCATGATGTTGTAGCCGATGGTATTGAAGGCTTTGACGACGCGGGCGCCGGGGGCCCAGGCGGCGACCTGTTCGGCGCCGGAGGTGGTGTTGGCGAACTCGAGGCCGGCGAGGGCGGGGAGGAGGGGGTTGGTGGCGTCGATGAGGATTTTGCCGTTCCAGGGGAGGTTGGCGACGGCGTCGCGGGTAGCGGGCCAGGGGGTGGCGAGGAGGACGATGTCGCTTGAGGCGACGAGGGCGGCCATGCGGGGGGAGTCCGGTTCGCGGGAGGCGAACAGGACGGGGTGGCCGGCGGCGGCCCAGCGGCGGCCGAGGGCGCCGCCTACGTTACCTGATCCGAGGATTCCGATTTGCATAGTATGGCTTCGGTCTGCGGGTTGCAATCTTTACGATACTGTGTCGTATCTAAAATGATTGTCAAGATGGGAGGGTGGCAAGGGAGAAGAGTCAGGCGCGGGGTCCGGGGCGGCCGCGGGATGTTGAGGCCGAGGCGCGGATTCTGCAGGCGGCTTTGCGATTGCTGGCGGAGCAGGGGTACACGCGGATGTCGCTGGACGGAGTGGCGGAGGAGGCGGGGGTGAGCAAGCCGACGATCTACCGGCGCTGGTCTTCGAAGGCGGATTTGGCGACGGCGGCGCTGCGGACGATCCAGACGGGGGAGCCGGTGGTGGCGACGGGTTCGACGGCGGGGGATTTGACGGCGGCGCTGCAGAGCTTTGCGCGGTCGCTGCTGCGGCCGAACGAGATGTCGTTGATTGGTACGGTATTGGCCGAGGAGGCGCATACGCCGGAGTTGCTGGTGCTGTTTCGCGAGCGGCTGGTGGCGAACCGGCGGGCGCAGTTGCTGGGGATCTTGCGGCAGGCGCAGCGGGGTGGGGAGTTGCGGTCGGGTGTGAGTCTGGATGCGGCGGTGAACCTGCTGGTGGGGGCGTTTTATGCGCGGTATCTGGCGTCGTCGACGATTCCGCCAGGGTTTGCGCGGGAGTTGGTGGAGGTGGTTTGGCGGGGGCTGGCGAAGTAGGGACGGTCCCCAGGCGGGGTCTTCCGCCGGTGGGCCGGCCGGAGGCCGTCCTCTCCGCGGAGCCGGGGTTTCGTGCGGGGATTCGGCAGCGGCCGCGGGGAAGTGCGGATCAGGACTGGATGCGGTAGAGGTGGCGGTCGCCGCGCAGGTAGAGCGCTCCGCCGGAGACAGCGAGGGAGGCGAGGGTTCGTTCGCCGATTTCGTTGCGGGCGACCTCCTGGTAGGCGGGGCCGGGGGTGAGGACGGTGCATTCGCCCTCTTCGCTAAGGAAGTAGATCTTGCCACCGGCGTAGACGGGGGAGGCGGAGTGGTTGCCGCCGATGCGATGCTGCCAGGCGAGTTTGCCGGATTTGGCGTCGAGACAGGTGGCGACGCCGTTGTCGCTGACCATGTAGAGCAGGTCATCGACGACGAGGGGGGAGGGGGTGAGGGGAACGGAGCGGGGAAAGGTCCAGGCGACTTCGGATTGGGTGACGTTGCCGCGGCCGCCGGGGCGGACCGCAAACAGGACGGGCTGGAAGAAGCCGGAGCAGATGTAGACGAGGCCGTGGGCGTAGACGGGGCGGGGGACGTTCGAAAAGCCGGAGCCGTACTCGATGTACCAGAGCTCTTTGCCGGTGCGGGGATCGTAGGCGTAGGCGTAGTGGGCGCCGGGGCTGATGAGTTGGGGCTGGCCGTCGGCGGAGATGACGAGGGGGGTGGTATAGGCCTGGTTGCCTTTGCCGCGGGGCGTCTTCCAGCGAACGCGGCCGGTGGCGGTGTCGAGGGCGACGACGAACTGGGCATCGAAGCCGTCGCAACTGATGATGAGGAGGTCTTCAAAGAGGGCGGGGGAGCCGCCGGGGCCGTGCTGGGGTTCGTAGCGGAGGACCTGCTTCCAGAGGATTTCGCCTTTGGTGTTTAGGCAGGCGGTGCCGAAGAAGCCGTAGTGGACGTAGAGGCGGTCGCCCTGGACGATGACGGTGGGCGAGGCGTAGCTATTTTTGGCGTGGACGCCGGGTCCGGCGCCGGCGGCGCGGAAGACTTCGGTATCGAGGGTGACTTTGCCGGAGGCGGTGTCGAGGGCGAGGAGGCGGAGGGAGGTATTTTTGTCCGTGGCCGTGGTCAGGTAGAGCCGGTCGCCGGCGATGGCGGGGCTGGACCAGCCGGAGCCGGGGAGGGGGGATTTCCAGCGGACGTTTTTAGTGTCGGTCCAGGTGGTGGGGAGACCTTGTTCGATGGAGTGGCCCTGGCCGCCGGGGCCGCGGAACTGGGGCCAGTCTTCGGCGTAGAGGGGTGCGGCGAGGAGGTGGGTGAGCAGGGAGCGGCGGTGCATGGGTTTTCAGGGGTGGAGGAGTGTTTTGCGGAGCCAGTCGAGGGCCTGGATGACGGCGAGGCCGCGGACGCGGTGGCGGTCGCCGAAGAGTTTGAGCTGACGGCAGTGGACGTGTTGGGGGGTGGCGAGGCCGGCGAAGCAGAGGCCGGCCTGGTCTCCTTCGGCGTAGCCGGTGAGGGAGAGGGCGTAGGTGGCGCCGGTGCGTTCGCGGGCGGCCTGGGCCATGGCGAGGGCGACGGGTTCGGAGACGGCGGAGTGGGCGGCCAGCAGGGCCGGGTCGACGCCGAGGAGTCTGGTCTTCATGGCGTCGGTGTAGGTCTGGAAGCCGCCGGCGTAGTAGGCGCTGGAGCCGGAGGTGTCGGTGATGCGGCCGCCGAGGAGGCCGGCGGTGATGCTTTCGGCGGTGGCGAGGGTCGCGTGTTGCGCGAGCAGAAGGCGGCCGACGGTTTGTTCGAGGGTGGCGCCATCGGAGCTATAGATGCGATCGCCGAGGAGGGCGACGATGGGATCGGCGACGGCGGCGAGGAGGCGTTCGGCTTCGGCTTCGTCGTCGGTGCGGGCGCGGAAGTGGATGTGCACGTCGCCGGGGGCGGCGAGGATGGTGGTAACGGGATTGGTGAACTGGGTGTAGACGGGGGCGATGAGGGAGTCGAGATCGCTTTCGCCGATGCCGGCGACGCGGTACCAGCGGGTGCGGATGACCGAGGGGGGGATGAGTTGGCGGAGGCGGGGCAGGATCTGATCCTGGACCATGGGCTTCAGTTCGCGGGGGGGGCCCGGGAGGAGGGCGACGTAGCGGCCGGGCGCGGGGGAGAGCCAAAGGCCGGGTGCGGTGCCGTTGGGATTGGCGAGAACCTCGGCGCCGGCGAGGACGTTGGCCTGGCGGCGGTTGTTCTCGCTCGGGGTACGGCCGAAGCGGGAGAAGCGTTCGATGATGGCGTTCCAGATGGCGGGGTCGAAGTGCTGGGTAAGGCCGAGGGCGGCGGCGCAGGCGTCGCGGGTGACGTCGTCTTCGGTGGGGCCGAGGCCGCCGGTGAGGAGGACGAGTTCGGAGCGGGAGGAACTGGACCGGATTTCGTTGGTCAGGCGGGTGCGATCGTCGCCGATGATGCATTTGGCGACGACTTCGATGCCGAGGTCGTTGAGATGCTGCGTGAGATAGAGCGAATTGGTATCGACCTTTTCGGGGGTCAGTAGTTCGCTGCCTACGGCGATGATTTCGGCGTTCATGGGAGTTTAGTAGAGCGGGCGGCCGGTGATGCCGACGTCAAGGCGGTAGAGGGTGTTGGTGGTGGTGATGGCCATGGCGCCGGAGGGCGTGAAGGCGAGGCCGACCATGCCGGGACCGGAGACGAATAGGGAGGGTTCGCGGTCCGGCGTGAGGCGAACGATGCCGCGGCGGCCGGCGTGGGAGGCGGCGACGTAGAGGTTATCGTCGATGTCGAAGGCGAGGCCTTGGGGACGGCCGAGGCCGCGGAAGAAGACTTCGACTTCGCCGTCGCGGGAGATGCGGTGGACGCAGTCGTAGCTCGATGTGGTGGGCCCGGTGACATACAGATAGCCGGCGGGGCCGAAGGCGAGGTGGTAGGCGGCGACGGAGGGTTCGATGGTGGCGAAGACGTAGATCTGGCGGTCGCGAGAGATTTTGAAGATGGTGCCGGAGCGGTCGCCGACGTAGAGGTTGTCGTCTTCGTCGAAGGCGAGGCCGGTGGCGACGCCCATGCCTTCGACATAGACGGACATTTCGCCGCGGGGGGAGACTTGATAGACGATGCCTTCGTGGCGGGAGGAGACGTAGAGGTTGCCGTCGGCGTGGAAGGCGAGACCGGTGGCGTTCATGATGTCAGAGAGGAAGGGCTGGGCGCCACTGTCGCGGGGGTCGATGCGATAGACGCTGACGGGGGTGGACTGGCCGCGGGAGCCGGAGAAGGTGGTGAAGATCTGGCCGGAGTGATCGACGGCGGGGCTCGAGACGGGGTGGAGGCCATCGGCGAGAGCGATGCCGATGTCGCATTGCCAGGCGGGGAGGCTGACGTGGGGTCCGCTGGCGACCATGAGTTCGCCGGTGGCGTCCTCGGGGACGCGGGCAATGACAA
Source organism: Acidobacteriaceae bacterium (assembly GCA_020247055.1). Lineage (GTDB taxonomy): Bacteria > Acidobacteriota > Terriglobia > Bryobacterales > Bryobacteraceae. The sequence goes on from JADCJL010000051.1 coordinate 15,692, forward strand.
GGGAGTCAGAGCCGACGACGATGGGGGCGAAGTTCTCGCCGAGGAGGACCCGGGGCCGCGCCGCTTTAGCAAAGCCTTTGCCGCGGATGCGGAGCTCCCCGCCGGGGATGGCGGCTTCCGGGGAGACGTGGGAGATTTGGGGGGCGGCGTCGGAGATCTTGCGGGGGGGCATGGTTGGGTAGTGAGAGCCTAATACAGATTGTTCCACCCGGCCACCTGCATGACAACCGCGCCGAACAGGCCGGCGAGGAGATCGTCGGCGATGATGCCGTAGCCGCCGGGGAGTTTTTCGAGGCGGCGGATGGGCCAGGGTTTGACGATATCGAAGAATCGGAAGAGGACAAAGGCCCAGAGCCAGGCCTGCCAGGAATGAGTATGCACGGCGGAGGCGAGGGTGATCCACTGGCCGAGGACCTCGTCGATGACGACGTCCTGGGGGTCTTTTCGGTTGGTGAGGCGGGCGTGGACATCGGCGGCCCAGACGCTGGGGGCGAGGAAGAGGGCCGTGAGGAGCCAGGGGGAGAGGGGGACGAGGTAGGCGAAGAGAAGGCCGCCGAGGGCGCCGGCGGTGCCGGGTCCGTAGGGGAAACGACCGCAGCCGAAAAAAGTTGCGAGGAGGGTGGCGAGGCGGTTAGCGCCGGAATTCGTCATCAGATTCGAGGTTGGCCAGGTCGTTGGGGCTGAGAGGGGTGGAGATGACGTATTTTTCCTCCGCCCAGTTGCCGAGGTCGATCAGTTTGCAGCGTTCGCTGCAGAAGGGCATGAAGGGGTCGCGGAGGGTGACGGACTGCTTGCAGATGGGGCACTTCATGTTGGCTTAGCGATGCGGCAGCGGGTTGGGGGTGGCGTGGGGCGCCAGGATCGGGAAGTGGTGCTGCGCGGAGGCCACCGGGACGCCGGTATCGATGAGGTTGCCGACAAGGTCGTAGTCGTGGGCCTCGGTGACGACGAGGCGACGGATCTGGCCGGGGGCGAGGACGCCTTCGCCGGGGTCGGAGATGTAGCAGAGGCCGTCGATTTCGGGGGCTTGGGTGGAGAGGCGGGCCTGCCAGAGGAGGTCGGATTCCGGGGAGGGGCCTTCGACGAGGACGCTCATCTCCTTGCCGAGGAGGGCCTGGTTGGCTTTGCGGCTGATTTTGCGCTGAATGGCCATGAGGCGGCGCTTGCGATTGTAGATCGTGCGGGCGTCGACTTTCTGATCGAGGTGGAAGCTTTCGCTGGTCTCTTCGTCCGAGTAGGAGAAGACGCCGAGGCGATCGAAGCGGGCGGTTTGGACGAACTGGCAGAGCTCTTCGAAGTCGGCTTCGGTTTCGCCGGGGAAGCCGACGATCATGGACGTGCGGACGGCAACGCCGGGGATGGTTTTGCGGATCGTTTCGAGGAGCTTGAGGAAGGCATCGCCGTGCTGGCCGCGCTTCATGCGTTTGAGCACGTTGCGGGAGGCGTGCTGGAGGGGCATGTCGATGTATTTGACGAGATGGGGGTGGGCGGCGATGGTTTCAAGGAGAACGGGGGTGACGCGGTTGGGGTAGGCGTAGAGGAAACGGACCCACTTTTCGTAAGGGGTTTCGATTTCGGCGAGGCGGGCGAGAAGGGAGGCGAGTCCGTTTTTGAGGCCGAGGTCTTCGCCGTAGCTGGTGACGTCCTGGCCGATGAGGTTGATTTCGCGGACGCCGTCATCGAACAGGCGGCGGGCTTCGAGGATGACGCCTTCAAAGCGGCGGCTGCGGAACTGGCCGCGGAACTGGGGGATGATGCAGAAGGTGCAGGGGTGGTCGCAGCCTTCGGCGATTTTGATGTAGGCGTGGTGTTTGGGGGTGGTGCGGACGCGGGGTGAGCCTTCGTGATAGAGGAAGGGGGAGACGGGGTTGGCGGCCGGTTCGAGGCCTTCGCAGAGGGCGGCGATGTTGGCGAGTTCGTTGGTGCCGATGACGGCGTCGACTTCGGGCATGTTGGCGACGATGTCGGCGCGATGGCGTTCGACGAGGCAGCCGGCGACGATGAGGCGCTGGGCGCGGCCGGTTTCCTTGTACTGGGCCATTTCGAGGATGGTATCGATGGACTCTTTCTTGGCCGGGTCGATGAAGGAGCAGGTGTTGACGACGATGACGTCGGCCTCGTCGGGGTGAGGGGTAAGTTCGTGCCCTTTCGAGACGAGATCGCCCATCATGACTTCTGAGTCGACGAGGTTTTTGGGGCAGCCGAGACTAACGAAACCAATTTTCAAGGTGACTTTCAGTTTACCATTGGGGCCGTTTGGCTTTTGCGCCGGGGGCGGGTTGGGCCAGAGATTCGGCGGCACCGGCAGGGGGGAACGTGCGGGCGAGGGACGCTGATTCGCGGATGACAAGGTGGGGGCTGAAAACTTCACGCCGCGCCGGGGTATCCGGGCCGAGTTCGAGCCGTTCGAAGAGCAACTCGGCCGCCCGGCGGCCCATCTCCTGCTTCGGTTGATCCACGGTGGTGAGGGGGACGGGCAGATGTTCGACCAGACGGAGGTTGTCGAATCCGACAACGGAGAACTCCGCCGGGACTTTGACCTTTAGCGCCGCCAGACACTTGAGGATCCGGACGGCGACATGATCGTTGCCGGCAAAGCAGGCCGTGGGCGCATCGGGGTCGGCGAGGAGAGCCCGCAGTGCCGCCGTCACCTGCTCATCGGAGCGCCCGACCACATGGAAGGCACAGGGCTTCTTGCCGGGAAGGGAGCGGCGGAGGAACTCGCGATAGTGATCGTCGCGCGGATGGGCGCTTTGTTCATCGAGCGGAGGGCAGTAAGCAATCTGCCGATGGCCAAGCGAAACCAGGTAGCGCAGAGCCTGTTCGACGCCCGCCTGGTCTTCGAGCACTACGCTATCCCAGTCGGCGTTTCGCGAGGAGCTGAAGAGCAAGACCGCGGGAATGCGGGCTTGGCGAAGGAGTTCGAGCGATTTGGGGATTTCCTGGTTGGGTTGGTGGGCGAGGATGACGCCGTCCACCTTCCGGGCCGCGAGTTGCTTGAGATGGTGCTCGATGAGGTGGGGCTGATGGCGCGAGTTACACAGAATAATTTGGTAACCGCGCTGAAAGGCAGCGTATTCGATCGCTTCGGCGACTTCGGCGAAGAAGCGGTTGGTGAAGTCCGGCAGCAGAAGGGCGATCATCCGCCAAGGGACGCGGGCGCTCTCTTCGGGTACCAGCATGCCCCTGCCGGGTTGCTGTTCGAGAATTCCTTCTTTTACCAGTGGTTCCATCGCCTTGCGCAGGGTGGGGCGCGAGGCGCCGAGAGCCTCGGCCATGGTGCGCTCGGAGGGCAGGAGAACGCCCGGCGGGTAAAAACCAGCTTGAATTTTAGACCTGATGATTTCGGTCAACTGCTTTTGGGTCACGAAATTCCATTGTAGTCGATGGGGAAATGCTTACCAGAAGTTGACCAATGGTAAATCTGTTGGATAGACTGCGAAGGACCTTCAGGAGATTCCACGATGAATAAACGAATCCTTGCCGCCTTGGCGCTGCTGTCGGCGGCGCTCTTCAGCCAGACTTTTACCGGGACGATTCTCGGCACGGCAACCGACTCCACTGGCGCGGTGCTGCCGGGGGTAAAGGTTATTGCAACCGAACAGGCGACAGGGGTAGAGCGATCCACGCAGACCAACGATGCCGGGTATTTTGAGTTACCGCTGTTGCCGCCCGGGACCTACCGGGTGGAGGCGCAGTTCACGGGGTTCAAGCGCATTTCGCGGGCTAATCTGAAGCTGGACACGAGTCAGAGGATGGAGGTGCCCCTGACGCTGGAGCCTGGACAGGTGACGGAGACGATTGAGGTGAAGGGCGATGCGCCGCTACTGCAAACGGCCACATCTTCCGTGAGCCAGTTGATCGACAACAAGAAAGTGGTGGATTTGCCGTCGTCCAACCGCAATCTTTTTCAGATTGCGACGCTGACGGCGGGGGTGAATGATTTTGGGGCGAGCGCGGCGCCGGCCACCTCGGGGTCGGTGGGGTTTGGCCGTTGGTCTTCGAACGGTGGTCAGGTAAACACCAATGAGTTCATGGTGGATGGCGCCACGGCGCTGACGGCGAATATGGGGGCCGCGTCGGTCATTCCGACGATTGACGCCATCGAAGAGTTCAAGATCGAGACGAATGCCCTTGCGGCGGAGTTTGGCCGGACGGGTGGCGCCGTGCTGAACGCGATCTACAAGTCGGGCACAAACAATCTGCACGGTACGATCTACGACTTCTGGAAGAACCGGGCGCTGAATGCGAACTCCTGGTTGAATAACCGAGCGGGCAGAACCCGCGATTTTGTCAACGTCCATACCTTTGGCTACAGCGTGGGGGGGCCGGTGTGGATTCCCAAGGTGTTCAATGGCCGCAACCGGCTTTTCTTCTTCCACAACTATGAGGGCTACCGCGATGTTCTCCCGTCGCGCCAGTTGTTGAGTGTGCCAACGGCGCAGGAAAAGACGGGCGACTTTTCGCAGCGCCGCACGGCGTCCGGGGCGCTGATTCAGGTCTTTGACCCGCTGACGACGGCAGCGGTGCCCAACCAAGCCAATCGGTTTGCGCGCACTCCGTTCGCGGGCAATCAGATTCCGGCGAGCCGGCTGGATCCGGTGTCGCGGAATCTCGTGAACTACTATCCGGCGCCAAATTCGATACCGACGGATGCGTTTTCGAACGCCAACAATTACCTGGTCAATGCCAACGGGCAGAACCGCCAGAACATGTGGACGATCAAGACCGATTACAACATCCGTGACGGCGCGCGGCTGTTTGTCCGGTATACAGAAAGCGAGCAGGGAGGCGGCGCCGCGAATCTGTTTGGGTCTACGCCCGGTTGCAGTTCCTGCCTGATAACGAATAATCCGGCCGGGGCGTTTTCGCCCCGCGGGGGAGGATCGAACCTCTATGTCTATCCGAAGAACGCTGTGGTGGGTTTTTCGAGCACCCTTACCCCCACGACAATTCTCGATCTGCGCTATTCCCTGAACCGGCAGTTGTTGAGTCGTTTGCCGCAATCTTCGGGTTTTGATCTGGCCGCGGCCGGCTTCCCGGCGCAGTTTGCTTCCTCGGTCTTTTACAAGGTCTTCCCGCCCATCAGCATTCAAAACTACGAGGGAATGGGAGCGCGTTCAAACGGCGACCTGCTGCGTCGTGGCGACCTGTCGCACTCGCTGCAGGGCAGCATTACCAAGATCGCCGGTAAGCATACGATCAAATACGGCGGTGACGCGCGGATGTACCGTTATGCGGACATTCAGGCGAGCGACGTGACGCCGTCGTTCAGTTTCAACAGCGTCTGGACGCAGCAGGATCCGTTCGCCCCGAGCGCGACGGCCGGATGGGGATTGGCCTCCTTCCTGCTGGGCTATCCGGCAGGTGGAAACAACCGAATTCCCGGTTCGATTGCCGTGCAGTGGTTCTACCTGGCTGGTTATGTGCAGGACGACTGGCGCGTTTCGAGCCGGCTGACGCTGAACCTTGGTTTTCGCTACGACCTGGAGACCCCTTACACGGAGCGCTTCAATCGCAACACGAGCTTTGATCTGAATGTGCGCTCTGCCGCGACGCAGCGAGTAGCGTCCGCCGTGGGAGGCTTGCAGTTTATGGGCAAGGAGATCAGTTCGCGCTACCGGCAACCGCTCGACCGAAACAACTTTGGTCCGCGATTTGGTTTGGCCTACAAGGCCACGGACAAGACCGTTGTGCGCGCGGCATATGGGCTGTTCTATCAGCCGATTGTGAACACCGGATTCGGCGCGGCCACCTTCGGCGCGCTGGGCTACGACGGGGATACGCCGTTTCTGGCCAGCACCGATGGCAACCTGACTCCGGCGCGGCGCTTGAGCAACCCCTTTCCCGATGGTTTCAACCTGCCGACGGGGAACGCCGATGGGGTCAACACGTTGCTCGGCCAAAGCGTGACCACGCAGCTTCGCAACATCGTCGCGCCCTACACGCAGCAGTTCAATATCGGCATCCAGCGGCAGATGAAGGACTGGCTGCTCGATGTGGGCTATGTCGGGTCCCGGGGTGTCAATCAGTACATCAACATTCAGGGCAACCAGTTGGAGCCGATCCTGTTTGCGCGCGGCGCCGCGCTGAACGCGCAGGTGCCGAATCCCTTCCTGGGACTGGTTCCGCGCGGCCCGTTTTCGAATGCGACGTTGAGTCAAGGGCAGTTGCTGCGACCGTTTCCGCACTTCTCGGATGTGCAGTACAACACCGTATCGGCCGGTCAGATGAACTATAACTCACTGCAGACGAAGCTGGAGCGGCGTTTCAGCAATGGGTTTTCTCTACTTACTTCTTACGCGTGGGCCAAGAACATCGGCAACGTGGGGGAGCGTTACTGGCGGAGTACGGGCATTCAGAACCAGTACGACAATCGCGTGGAGCGCAGTCTGTCGCCCATTGACATTGGTCACCGCATGACGACGGCATTCCTCTACGATCTCCCGTTTGGCAAGGGGCGCCGGTGGGCTAACTCGACCAACGCGGCGGCGAATGCGATTCTCGGCGGCTGGCAGGTGAATGGCATTCTTACGCTGCAGAGCGGGCTGCCGTTGTCGATTACGGTGCCGGTGAACAGCATTGGGTTCGGGGCGGGCCAGCGGCCGAACAACAACGGAAAGTCCGCGCTGCTGCCCGAGGCGCAGCGTACGGCTCTCCGTTGGTTCGATACGGCGGTTTTCTCGCAGCCCGATCCGTTCACGTTTGGCAACACCGGGCCGCAGTCGCCCGACCTGCGCGGCCAGGGGATTAACAACTGGACGGTCTCGTTTTTTAAGAACACGGCGATTCGTGAGCGGGTGACGGTGCAGCTGCGTGCGGAGTTTTTCAATTTCTTGAATCACCCGCTGTGGGCGAACCCGGGGACTACAGTGAATACGCCGACCTTTGGGCAGGTGACACAGAAGACCGGTAACCGGAGCGGGCAGTTGGCGCTGAAGCTGATTTTTTGACGTTACCGATGGCGCCGGGGAGACCGGCATCGGAGGACAAAACCGGTAATGATCGAGCCCCGCGAATGTATGATGACCCGAACCCTTCAGGAGCCATAACGAAGTAAGCTATGCAACGCAGCCGTCTTGATAGACAAAGTTTCGACGTGATTGTCTGTGGCGCCGGATGCGCCGGCAGCGCCGCGGCGTGGGGCGCGGCGCAGACGGGGGCGAGAACCCTTTTGCTGGAACGCCTTGGTTTTGCCGGCGGCACTCCGGTGGCCGGCATGATTCACACCCTCGACGCGGTGAACTCGTGTGTCGATCCCGCGCAGCCGGTCGTAGGCGGGTTTGTCTTCGCGCTGCTCGAAGAGTTGGGGAAGATGAGTGGACTCGGGACGGCCGATAATCCGAGCGAGGTGGTCAGTTTCCACCCCGAGTACATGAAAGTAGCGATCGACCGTCTGTTGAGCCGGGCTGGTGTTACGATTCTGTATCGGGGGACCGCCATCGGCGCGCTGCTGCGGGAGCGTCATGTCAGCGGGGTGGAAGCCTCCCTTGTTGATGGCCGCGCGGATCTGCGAGCTGGTTGCGTCGTTGACGCTACCGGTGACGCCGAGATTGCCCATCATGCCGGCGTCGGCTGGTCGCTCAGCCCGGAACTGCAGGCGATCACGTGCCATTTCCGTTTGGGTAACGTGGCTCCGGGTTTTACCTGGCAGCAACTCGAAACGGCCTGCCAGCAGGCCATGGCGGGGTCCGCCATGCGCTATGGCGGCCCGTGGCTGATCCGGCTGAATGACCATGAGGTTTCCATCAACGCCACACGAGTGGTGGGAAATCCGATCGATCCGGCCGAACGCACGGCGCTCGAACAGAGTGCCCGTGAGGATATGCTCGCCATTAGCGCACGGCTGCGCGAACACGTCCCGGCTCTGCGCGAAAGCTACCTGCTTTCGGGCGCCACCGATCTGCATGTCCGAGAAAGCCGCAAGATCGAAGGCGTCTATTCTTTGACCGAAGACGATATCTGGCAGCGCCGCGACTTCCCCGATACCATTGCGCTGGGAGCCTGGCCTATCGACATTCATCCGACCGATGGCTTTGTGGGCGTACATCCGCACAAAGACAACCCACCGACGCCGTACCCCATCCCGTATCGCTGTCTGGTGCCGGCGTCGGTGGATGGCCTGCTGGTCGCCGGGCGGCCGATTTCGACGACGCATCGCGCCCACGGATCGACCCGGGTGCCGGGCACCTCGCTGGCCACGGGTCACGCCGCCGGGGTGGCGGCGGCCCTGAGCGCGCAACAACTGACGGCGCCGCGCCATGTCGATGCAGCGCAGGTTCGCCGGATTCTTCTCAAGCAGGGTGCGCTTCTCGGCAATGAGGCTTCCTTGTCGCGTTGAGGTTGGCCCTTACCCAGGAGTTTCTATGAGGAATGATCAGATCAAAATCGCGCTGGCCGGCTGCGGCGGCGTCGTCAAACGCTACCGTCGCACTTACGCCCAACTGCCGCGGGTGCAGGTGATTGCCTGCATTGATGCCAACGAGGACGAGGCGCGATTGGCTGCGGCCGAGCTGGGGGCCGGCACGGCTTCCTCGCAGTTTGCCGATGCCTTGGCTGACGAAGTTGACGCCGTAGTGATTTCTACGCCGAACCATCTCCACGCCGAGCACGCGATCGCCGCCTTCGCGGCTGGCAAGCATGTGTTGTTGCAGAAGCCGATGGCCCGGTCGGCGGCCGAGTGCGACCGGATTCTTGCAGCGCGGGACCGGGCGGGGCGCAAACTAGGCGTCTACATGAATCTGCTGGACCACCCGTTGTTTCGGGACATTCGCGCGATGGTCGCTCAAGGCTACCTGGGCAAGGTGGCTTTGTTCAGCGCGCGGTTGGCTCACCGGGGCGGTCTGGGGTGGGGTGGCCCCGCGGTGAACTGGAGGGCGTCGCGGGAGCGCACCGGCGGCGGATCGTTCATTCAGTTAGCAGTGCACTACCAGCACCTGATGCGCTGGCTGCTCGACCAGCAGGTGAGCGGTGTGCAGTCCATGGCGACCAACTTTGCCTGCCCCCATCTGGAAGGAGACGACCTGATGCTGGCGCAATACCGCTTATCCGGCGGCGGTCTGGGCGAGATCCAAACCTCCTGGTGTTGTCTTGAGGAGCATGTCTCTCTTCTTGGCACCCGAGGTTCGATTCACTACCGCGAAAACGCGATCGTTGAATTCACCGGGCAAACGGGTCCGTTCGATGGGGAGTACCTCCATCTGCGGGGTGACGGTTCACTCGAACGGTTCGAGAACTGCCTCGCGCCGGAATGGGACGATGCCGCCAACCCGTATAACCAGCACCGTCGTTTTTGCGAGGCGCTGCTGGCCGGAGAGGATCCGGAGGTGAGCGGCGAAGAGGCGCGCGAAGATGTCCGTCTGGTGGAAGCGTGCTACGCCGGCGTGCAAGGAGAGCTTCGATGAGTGCCCCAGTAGCTATTGTTACCGGCGCGGCCCGCGGAATCGGCCGCGCCACGGCCCGGACGCTTCATCGGGCGGGTTTCCGGCTCATTCTGAATGGCCGTTCCACCGGCGAACTGCAAACGCTGGAGGCGGAGTTGCCGGGCAGCTTCGCCGTGGCCGTTGATCTGCTGGAGGCGGAGACGCCGGCGAGGCTGGTGCGGGCGGCCCTCGACCGTTTCGGCCGCTTGGACGCGCAGGTAAACGCCGCGGGTATGGCGAAGATGGCGCCGCTACTGGAGATCGATCCCGCCACCTGGCAGAGCTTTTTTGATCTCCATCTGACGGCCTCTTTCCGCTGCAGTCAGGCGGCGGCGCGGGCCCTAGTGGAGCAGAACGAGGGCGGGGCGATCGTTAACATCGGTTCGGTGGCCGCCTCGATGGCGATGTACGGAACGGGCGCCTACGCCGCGGCCAAGGCCGCGGTGGCGGCCTACTCCCGGGTTCTGGCTGTTGAGTTGGCCCCACACCAGATTCGCGTCAACACCGTTGCGCCGGGGCCGGTGGCCACCGAACAGCTGCGCCAGGTCTACGCCGGCCCGAAGTATGCCGAACGCAGCCGCAGCATTCCGCTCAACCGCCTCGCCGAGCCGGAGGAGGTCGCCGATCTGATCGCGTTTCTCGTCTCTCCGGCAGCCTCCTACATTACCGGGCAGACCTTTACCATCGACGGCGGCGCCTCGGCCGTTGGCTGCTACAGCTACGAAACCTATAAACGGCAGGGGCCCCAGTGAGAAAGTGGCTCATTATCGGGCTGCTGTGTGCGGCGACGACCATCAACTACGTCGACCGCCAGACTCTCTCGATTTTGAGCCCGCTGCTGCGTCAGGAGTTTCAGCTCAGCGAGCAGGATTACGCCAACATCGTTACGGCCTTTCTGGTGCCCTACACGGTGATGTACGCGCTGGGGGGGCGTTTGCTGGACCGCCTTGGGGTGCGGCGCGGTTTAGGTTTCGCGCTGGGCTGGTGGTCGGTGGCCACGATGCTGACAGCCTGGGCCCGAGGGGCCTTCTCGCTGGGCGCTTGCCGCTTCCTGCTGGGCGTGGGCGAGCCTTGCGTGTTTCCGGCCGGGGTGAAGGTGTGCGGGGAGTGGTTTGCTGCCCGGCAGCGCGGGATCGCGAGCGGCATCTTTTCTTCGGGAAGCACCATTGGCGCCATTGCCGCTCCGCCGCTGATCGCCTGGATTACGCTGCACTTCGGCTGGCAGTATGCCTTTCTCATCCCGGGCGCTCTTGGACTACTCTGGCTGCCGCTGTGGTGGTTTACCTATCGCGCGCCGGAGGTTTTACCGGGCGAGACCGAACCGCGTCCAGAGTGGCGTGTGCTGCTACGTCAGCGCACGGTGTGGGGGCTGATTGTGCCGCGGTTTTTCAGCGATCCGGTTTGGTACTTTTACATCTTCTGGCTGCCTGACTATCTGCAGCGGGAGCGCCACCTAAGCCTCGCCGAGATTGGCTTTTACGGATGGATTCCGTTCCTGTTTGCTGATCTCGGGCACTTGAGCGGCGGGGCGCTGTCGGACTGGTTGGTGCGCCGCGGCGTTTCGCCCCCCGGGGCGCGCTTGTGGATCCTCCGCGCGATCGGCATCCTGGCGCCGTTGGGTGCGCTGGTAGGTTGGGCCCCGAACGCGACCACCGCCATTGCAGTGACCTGCCTGGTTGCCATGCTCACGCAGGCGTGGTCGACCGCCACAGCCGCACTTTGCGCCGACGTGATCCCGCGCCACTCGACGGCCTCTGTTTTCGGGATGATGGGCATGGCGGGCAGTCTGGCCGGGGCATTCTTTGCGCAGATCCTGGGTGTGGTGATTCAGAACCTGGGCTATCCGGCCGCGTTTGGCCTGGCCGCGCTCCTTCACCCGACGGCCGCGCTGATTCTCCATTTTGGGCTGCGCCCGCGGACAGAACCATGACCGAAGCCCTGAACGACGTGCTTTCCCTGTTTTCGCAACTGGGTGAACTCCGTCCCGTCCTCGATCAGGCCGCCGCTCTGGCGGCCGCCACGTTGCGCAATGGCCGGAAGTTACTTCTTTGCGGGAACGGCGGCAGCGCCTGCGAAGCGCAGCATCTGGCGGGCGAACTGGCTGGCCGCTACAAACACGACCGGCGCGCGCTGGCGGCCGTCTCGCTCAACGCGGACGGCGCCGTGCTGACCTGCATCGGCAATGACTACAGCTTTGACGATGTCTTCGCCCGGCAGATCGAAGCGATCGGCCAGCCCGGAGACCTGCTGGTGGTTTTCACGACAAGTGGGCAATCGCCCAATGTCGTCCGGGCTCTCGAGGCGGCTAATCGGCTGGGTATCGCGTCAGTGGCGTTTCTGGGCCGCGGCGGCGGCGCGGCGCTACCGCTCGCCACGCTGGCGCTGGTGGTTCCGCATCACGATACGGCCCGCATCCAGGAGGCGCACCAGTTTTTGCTGCACTGCCTGATGGACCGTATCGAGGCAGCGTCTGTTTAAGCGAAGGCGAACCATGGCTCGAGACAGGGAGGGAACAAATTATGATTCGCAGACACTTTCTTTCGACCGGCGTCGCGGCTTTGGCAGCGAGTCCGGCTGGGGCGGCACCGGCGGCTCTGGCGTGCGATGTTTTGGTCTATGGCTCCACTCCCGGCGGGATCACGGCTGCGGTAGAGGCCGCCCGGCGGGGACTCCATGTTCTGCTGGCGTGTCCCCAAACGCACTTGGGCGGCATGGCGGCAAGCGGGTTGTCGACCACGGATGCGGTTCGCACGAATGTGTTTGGCGGCCAGGTGCTCGAGTTCGTCGGGTTGGTGCGCAAACACTATCAGCAGACGCTGGGTTCGCAGCCGGAGGAGTATGCGCGCACGCGGGATGGCTGGTTCTATGAGCCTTCGGTAGCTGAAGCGGCGTTTGACCGGATGGTGGAAGGGGAGAAGATGCTCCGCCGCCTGCCCGGCCATCATCTCGTCTCGGCGACGGTCCGCAATGGCCGCATCCTCTGCATTGTTCTCGATGCGCCGGATAACAGCCGGGTCACGGTGTCCGCCCGCACCTTCATTGACGGCACCTACGAGGGCGACCTGGCTGCCGCGGCCAAGGTGCCTTACCGGGTTGGCCGGGAAAGCCGGGAGGAGCACGGCGAGCCGTTTGCGGGAATCCACTACATGAATTGGCGGACCGGCCGGCAGATTATGACCCCCGATACGGGCGAGGCTTCGCCCGCCATTCAGGCTTTCTGCGCGCGCTCTATTTTTACCGATGACCCGGCCCAACGGGTTCGCATTGAGAAGCCCGCGGCATACGATCTCCATCTTCCCGACTACCTTCCCCTGCTCGACGACTTTGCTTCCGGGCGCATGAAGCGGTTTGGCCGCGGCGCACAGCTTCCGCATCGGAAATTTCAGATGAACGGAGATATCGAGGCGCTCACGAGCACCAATCTGCCGGGGGCGAATTGGGCTTGGCCGGAGGCCGGCCGCGGCCATCGCGCCCGCCTGGCCCGGTTTCATATCGACCACATTCATGGGCTGCTCTGGTTCTTGCAGAACGATCCCCGGGTCCCCGCGGCCATCCGCGAGCCGCTCGCTCCTATCGGCCTTCATCGGGGGGAGTTTCGAGACTCCGGCCATTGGCCATGGCAGATTTACGTGCGCCAGGGCCGCCGGATCGAAGGCCGGGCTCTGGTCACCCAGCACAACTTCACGGTCAATCCGAAGACAGGCCGGACGCCCCGGGTTCCCCAGGCAATTGCGATTGGCGAACACTCTTTTGATGTCCACCCATGCCAGGACCGGCGGTTTGCCGTCGATGGCTTCATGGAGGGCGTGCTGTGGTACCCCCGGAAGGCGTTTGGTCCCGCCCAGCCCGGGCAGGTTCCGTATGGCGCGATGTTGCCCCGGCGCCTCAGTAATCTGCTGGTGCCGGTTGCCTTATCGTGTACCCATGTCGCGATGTCGGTGCTGCGGATGGAGCCGGTGTGGATGACGCTGGGCCAGATTGCCGGCCGGGCGGCCGCCACCGCCCAGGCGCAGCGGGTCGATGTTGCCGCGATCGATCCTACTCCCTTACCAGCACAGTTGAAGATCCAGGTGGACCCAGCGTCGCTTTAGCCGACCTCTTCGTTGGCGCGGCGGAGGAGTCCGCGCATCGACGCGATACAGTAGGCGACGCCGGCGCGGTGCATGCCGTGGTCGCCGGCGAACTCGGGGACGTGATCGGGGACGATGATGCCGTTGAAGCGGACCTGCCGCAGGGCCTTCATCACCTGGTACATATCGACGTAGCCGTCATCGGGGAAGGTTTCGACGAAGCGGGGCAGGGGACTCGAGACGTTGCGGAAGTGGACGTCGAGGATCTTGCCCCGGCGGCCGTAGTCGGCGATCATGGCGAAGATATCCTTGCCCATGCGATTGCCGCCCTCCATCCACGTGCCGACGCAGAAGGTGAGGCCCCAGGCCGGGGAGTTGCCGGCGATGCGTTCGGCGCGGGCGTAGCCGTCGGCGTGGACGAATATCTTGGCAACGCCGTTCATTTTGGCCAGCGGCGGGTCGTCGGGGTGGAGGGCGAGCTTGACGCCGGCCTTTTCGGCAACCGGGAGCACGGCCTTCATGAAGTAGGTGTAGGTGGCCCAGATCTCTTCGGCGGGGTATTCCCGGTCGAAGGCGGGTTTTTCGATTTTGGCGCGGAAGTCGGTTTCCGAAAACTCGCGGGCGCGGTAGCCGCGGGGGGAGTTGACAAGAGCCGTGGTGTAGGTGTTGGCGGGGTGCCAGTCGTAGTCGGCGACCGGGATGCGGAGGTGGCCGCAGTTGGTGAGAAAGCGGCAGTATTTTTCGATGAACTCGTCGCGGCGTCCGCGGCCGAGTTGGACGTCGAGTTCGCGGTAGTTATAGTCGACGGCGGAGTAGATCTCCATGCCGAACCGGCGGAGGCGCTCCTGGGTGGCCCTCATGAATTCGAATGAGGGGTCGGCTCCGAATTCGATGCGGGCCCAGCGGATGCCGAGCTGCTGGAGGAAGAGCAGGTCGTCGTCGGAGAGGCTGCGGATCGGCATGCGATGCGACAGCTTGGTGTTGGCCGGGTCGTACTCGTCGATTTTGCGGCCGGGGCCGCGCTGGTTGGGCAGTTGCGCGTGGAGAGCGGCGGCGGAGGCGGTGAGGGCGAACAGGCGACGGGTAAGCATCGCGGGGATTGTATCACCCGTCGTGGCGGGGTCAGCGGCGGATGGTGATGGTGATCGGGTCGCTTTGTTCCGCGCGGCTGAGGCTGCGGACCTGGAGCACGGCGGGACCGGGCTGCAGGGTTTCCGGGATCTGGGCGGAGATCTGACCGTCGGACGTTTGAATCAGCGGCAGCGGTAGTTCGTTGATGACGATGCAGGAGCCGCCGAGGACGGTGGGAGCAGGGATGGTATCGGCGACGGCGGGGGTTGCGAGGCGGGAGCCATTGACGGTGATGAAGGAGCCGGGGCGGAAGTTCTGCGTGCCGTCGGTGGAGTTGACGACGCCGCGGGTACCGGTGGTGATGACCGGGCGCGGCGCGGTGCCGGTGGTGTAGACCGGAATGACGCTCAAGCCGCTGACGCCGATGCTGTAGGCGTTGCCCTGGCTATCGACGACCAACTGGCGCGGGGGGACGTTCACGCGGGCGGCGCCGAAGACGCTGAAGGTGGGGTTTTCGGGGGCGATCGCGATGACGGTTTCTGCACCGGTTTCGATGTTGACGAGTTCGATGGTGGGGCGGGCGTCGTCGCGGGTGACGCTGGTGAGGTTCTGGCGCACGGGGGTGGTCATGCGGAGGAAGCGTTTTTCGTCGAGGGGATAGACGCTGGCGACGTTGCGCTGGCCGTTGGAGACGATGGTCTGGGTGGGCGGCTGGCCGGGGGCGGGTGGCGGGCCGAACTGAGTTACACCCGGGCGTTCGCTGCCACCGATGACAGCGAGCGAGGGGCTGAGGATGAGGCCGTTGGCAAGGAAGTAGGCGCCGTTGCCGGAGCCGGCGAGGGGGCCGAAGTAGCTGACGGGGGCCTGGTCGTAGAGCTGGCGGCTGGCGGTGTAGGTGTCGGCAAGGGCGTCGTAGAGATAGGCGTTCGAGTTGCCCGCCATGGTGAGGATGGATTCCCCGTTGGGAGTGGCGACCATGGAGATGGGGCCGGGGACGGTGACCGGGGTGACGTTGTTGGCTGGGCGGGGGGTGGCTTGGTTGCCGATGACGCGCCAGAAGCTTCCGTTCGACATCATGAACTGGAGGCCAGAGACGCCGTAGGCGAGCGCGAGCGGGCGTACGGCGTTCTGGGCGCCGACGCGGGGAATGGGGGGGAATTCGATTTTGCTGATCGGCTTGCGGGATTCGAGGTCGACGACCGTGATGGACTCGCCGCCCGAGTCGCCCACGTACAGGATGCTGCCATCGGGCGTCATGGCCATGGCGTGGGGAAGCTGTCCGACTTCGATGGGGTCGAGCAGCTTTTGCCGGCGGGTGTCGAAGACCTCGATCCGGTTGAAGCCGGAGTTCGATATGTAGAGGCGTCCGCGGGGTTCATCGAGGACCATGTCCCAGAGGCCTTCGCCGTTGTTGAGGGCCACGGGGATGGGGTAGATGACGCCGCGTTGATCGCGGACCCGGTAGTTCATGTAGACGCGGATGGTGTTGGGGAAGTTGATGGCATCGTTTGAGGACACCGTGACGTTGAGCGCGGTGCCGCCGCCGCCGGCGGCCGCGGTAAACAGGTTGGTTCCGGGCTGTCGGACGACGCCGCTGCGTCCGGGGTCCATGGTCATGGTGATCGTGGAAGGGGCCAAGCCGCTTGAGACCTGCATGATCAGGGCGGTGGTGGTGTTCGGAATGCTGTAGCTCAAGCGGCCTTTGCCGAGATTGGTCATCCGCACGGTGGCGCGGGCGATGCCTTTATTGCATTCGTCGTTGGCGAGGAAGACCTGGGTGGTTTCGGGATTGAGGATGGGGTAGTCGTAGATGGTGGAGACCGGCAGGTAGAGCAGGCCGGATTCGCTGAGGGCCCAGAGGTCGTCGCCGCTGGCGGTGGAGACGATCTGGCCGAGAATGGATTCGCGCAGTTTGAGGCCGAGGCGGACGCCAAGGTTGGATGTGTTGGTCAGGTACAGGACGTTCGAAACGGGCCGGGCGGTGGTGGCGGCGGTGTTGAAGGCGCTATAGATGGTGTCGCCGGCGCGGTTGAACGAGCTGCCGCCGAGGTTGCGCTGGACGTTGAAGCCGGGGTTGAAGCCGGCGCCGACGAAGAAGGGGAGATTGGCGGTGCTCATCTGGCCGACGACGGCCAGTGTGGCGGTGTCATATAGCGTGGAGCCGGCCATAAAGCGGCTCCCATCGGGCGCCATCGAAAGAATTGTGGACTGGCCGGTGACGGTGCGGCTTTTGACGACCGTGCCGGAGGCGACCTCGTAGACGAAGAGGGTGGTTTGGGCTGCATTGGTCGTCTGGTTGATGGCGACCATGCCGATGAGGAAGCTACCGCCGGGGGTCGGGAGGAGCCGGCCGGGGAAGGCGGTGGCCGGGCGGCCGGCGAAGACGGCGGGCAGGGGATTGGGGGTGGTGATGGCGGGGGGGAAGGGAACCGAGTAGATCTGCTGGCCGGACTGCTGGGTGCGGTCGAACAGAAGGAGGGTGTTGAGGGCGTTGTTCGTGCCGGTGCCCTGGGTGGTGATGAGGGCGCGGCCATCAACGCCGACGGCGACGCCTTCGGGCCGGGCGGGGAGGGAGACGGTGTTGATGACACTTTCGGTGCCGAGGTCAATGACGGAGAGGGAGGCGCTTTGGGTGTTGGTGACGTACAGGAAATTGTTGTCGGGCGAGATGGCCGCGGCGAGCGGAAACTGGCCAACGGTAATGCGGCTGGTGATGCGCTTGTCCGCGGTGGAGAAGACGTCGATGCGGTTGGCCGAGGAGTTGACGAGATAGAGCTTGCCGCGGATTTCATCAAGGATGACGTCGGAGGGGGTCCCGCCCAGGCTGTACACGGTGCCGAAGGTGGCTCCGGTGTTCTGCGCGACGAGCGCGGCAGAGGCCAGAAGGAGGAGGACCGAACAGCGGGCGAGGACCGATTGCAGGAGCATAAGCAAGTTCGCTAGTCTAACCCATTAGCATCGCAAAAGTTTCCGTGCTCGGCGCAACATCTCGCCGCCAGCCGGGTTGAAAAGGGACATCGTAATCGTGACCGTGAAATTGTCAGTGAGAAATGTAACCCGGGGGACGCTCGTTGCCTCCGAGGCCGATATCGCTGATACGAGCGCGAAACGGCGTGCCGGTCTGCTGTCCCGGACGGGTCTCGAGCCCGGCGAGGGGTTGTGGATTGTCCCCTGTGAGGGCGTCCATACGTTTGCGATGAAGTTTCCGATTGACGTGGTGTATTTGAACAAGACCCGGAAGGTGCTGAAGATTCGCGACCACATGAAGAAGAGCCGCATCTCGTTCTGCCTGACGGCGCATTCGGTGCTGGAGTTGCCGGCGGGCCAAGCGGCCAAGACCGGCACGGTGGTTGGCGACCAACTGGAGTTCGAAAAGCGGCAGGTGGCGTCTTGAGAGCGGTCCTTTTTCTCGTGATGGCCTTGGCCGCGATGAGTTGCGCCCGGCACCAGCAAGCCGCCCGAGCGTCCCGGCCAGCGTTGCCCCCAATGATGCGGCAGCAGGTGCTGAATGCGGTGAATGCCGGAGACGGCAACATTCGCGTGAGGCGTTTGCGTGAGCGGGTGGCCGCCGAGCCATCGAACGTGACCGTGCGGCTGGAATTGGCGGCCGAATATGGCGCGATGGGCTATCCGGATCTTGAATTGGAGCACTGCCGGATTGCGGTCGAACGATTCCCGGCGTCGGCGGCCGCCGTGGACCGGCTGGCAAAAAGCCTGCGGCGGGCGGTAGTGCCCGAACAGGCCGCGACGGTTCTGACGGGGCTCGTGGCCCAGCAGGCCAAGCCGACGCCGGAAACGTTAGCCTGGGCCGGTATTCTGCTCGACGAAGCGGAACGGTACAAAGAGGGTGAGGCGATGCACCGGCGGGCGCTCGCGCTCGAGGGGCGGCGCGATTACCTATACAACAATCTGGGCTATAACCTGCTGCTGCAGGAACGCTATGGCGAGGCCGCGGCCGCATTCCGCCAGGCTTTGGCGCTGAACAGCACCTCGATGATTGCGCGGAACAACCTGGGGCGGACATTGATCCGGATGAACCCGGCGGTCCAAATGAGCCCGGCTGATGCGATCGCGCAGTTCGAGCGGGCGGGCGACCCGGCGGTGGCGCAGAACAATGTGGCCGCCGCGCTGTATGAAAAAGGCGATGTAGCCGGGGCGCGGAAGGCGCTTGAGGCGGCCCTTACCTACCGCCGCGATTTACCGCAAATTCTTGAAAACCTGCGGCTGGTGGCCGCCGACGACGGCAAGCCGATCGTGATGCCGCCCCCGCGCCCCGGCTTGTGGCAGACCGTGAGCCACGCATTGAAAGTAGCGTTCGGCACCCCGGACGTGCGACAACAGACAGGGACAGCGGAAGCTGCCCGCTAAGGAAGTGACAGGAGTTCCCATGATCAAACAGATTTTGCTTCGGCTTTGGAAAGAGGAAGACGGCCAGGACCTCGTCGAGTACGCGCTGATTGTGGCCGCGGTGGGCTTGGCGCTAATCACCACGGTGAATCAGCTTTCCACCGCCGTGGTCAGCCTCTATTCGTCGATTACCCAGGGCTTGACCTCGATCGGCGCCACCGGTCAGTAGGCCGTTGCTGGCATGGAGCCGCGTCCGCCGACGAGGATGGCTCGCTGGCTCCTGCCGGACTTGCGTCTGCTGGTGGCGGCAGTCACGCTGTTCTGCGCGTTAGTTCTGTATGATGCGCCGACTCAGCTGTTCCGCGACTCAGACGCCGGCTGGCACATTCGCAACGGCGAACGGATTCTCGGCACCGGAGCGGTGCCGCGGGTAGATCCGTGGTCGTTCGCCAAGCCGGGCGAGGCGTGGTTTGCCTGGGAGTGGGGCGCGGACGTGGCCATGGGCTGGGCGCACCAGCGCGCGGGTCTGCGCGGCGTGGTGCTGCTGTACCTCGGGCTGATTGTGCTGAGCAGTTGGCTGTGGGTCGGGCTGCATTGGCGGTACGGGGGCACTTTTGCCTTGGCTGCGTTGTTCGCGGCGCCGTTTTTGACCACGGTACAGCTGCATTGGCTGGCACGGCCGCACGTGTTTGGCTGGGTTTGCCTGCTGGCGGCGTTGCATTTGGTGGAGCGGGGCCGCCACGGGTGGCTGCTGCCGTTGGCCGTGGTCTGGGCGAACGTCCACGGCAGCTTTCTGCTGCTGCCGCTGTTGCTGGCGGCCTACGGGCTGCGAGACCGGCGGAACTGGTGGTGGGCCGGGGCGACGGCGGCGGCAACGCTCGTCAATCCGTACGGCTGGCGGGTGCATGTCCACATTGCGCACTATCTGCAGGACCATGAGCTGCTGGACCGGATTGCGGAGTTTCAGAGCTTCAACTTTCATGCCGAGGGGGCGGGTCAGGTGATGGTGGCGCTGCTGCTGGTGATGGGTGGGGCGGTCTGCGCCCTGCAGGCAGGCCGGTGGCCGCACGCGGTTTGGATGCTGGGACTGGTGGTGCTGGGACTGCGGGCGGCGCGCGGATTACCGGTGCTCGCGTTGGCTGGCCTGCCGATGGCCAACGCCGCGCTTTCGGCGGCGCTCGCCGAGCGCTGGCCGGCGCAGTTTGGTTATTTTGCCCGGCTCCGGGCTTGGGACCGGCAGGTGCACGGCGGGGCGTGGGGAGCGGTGTTGGTGCTGGGGGCGGTGCTGGCGGTGTTCGGTGCGCGGGCGGAGTTTCCAGCCGGGCAGTTTCCGGTGGCGGCGCTGGGGCATGTGCCGGCCGGGGCGCGGGTTCTGGCGCCGGACGCCTATGGCGGCTACCTGATTTATCAGGGCCGGATGGTGTACTTTGACGGCCGCAGCGACTACTACGGGGCGGAGTTTCTCAAAGAGTACGTGCGGCTGGTAGAGGTGCGGCCGGGGTATCGCGAAATTCTCGCCAAGTATGGCTTCACGCACGCGCTGCTGCCGGCTCGCTACTCTCTCGTCGAGGCGCTCACCGCGCAGGGTTGGCGCGAACGGTACCGGGATGAAGTTTCTGTTGTGCTCGAACGGAACTTCTAGAGGTATGCTGTGTTATTACTCACTCGATGAAGGATAGGGAATGGACCGGCAGAAGCTTCTGATGATCTTCGGCGGCGCCGCGCTGGCAGCGGCCTTGCTGACGTGGTTTCTCTATTCCGCGACCGTGGCGCCAAAGACGGAAAAGCTGGTGCAGGTGCTGGCGGCCAACGGCAACCTGGCCGCGGGGACGCGTCTGCAGGCGAACCACTTCAAAAAGATAACGATGGCGGCCAAGGATGTGCCGCCGGGGGTGTTGACGGATCCGAAGGCGGGGGTCGACCGGACGCTGCTCTATCCGTTGAGCTTGAACGAACCGGTGCTGGCGGCCCGGCTGTCGAGCGTGTCCGGGGCCGATGGCGTGGCTTCGATGATTGAGCCGGGCAAGCGGGCGGTGAGCGTTTCGGTGAACGACGCCGCGAGCGCGAGCGGGTTGATTCAGGCGCGTTCCCACGTGGATGTTCTGTTTACCAAGCCGGGTTCGATGCTCGAAGCGGTAACAACAACGGTGATTGAAAACGTGGTGGTGCTCTCGGTCGGCCGGGCGGTAGAGCCGGTGGCGACGGCGCCCCCCGCGGGCGGCGGCAACGCGGCGGCGGCCCCGGCACCGGCGCCGACCGGCCAGAACCGCGCGGTAACGTTGTTGGTAACGCCGGAGCAGGCGCGGGTACTCGAACTGGCGAAGAACCAGGGGCGCGTGTCGCTGGCGCTGCGAAACCCTAAGGATGAATCGAAGTCGGAGGCGGCCGAGCCTCCTTCGGTGACCGCGGAAGCGATTGACCCGGGCGGCGCCTACCGCTCCCAGCGCCTGAAGATGCAGGCGCAAAATCGCCTGCGGGGCGGGATGCCGAATCTGCGGGACGACCAGGCCTGGGCCAAGCTGATCGGCGAGGATCCCGATCCGAACAAACCCGCCGCCGCGCCGCGTCCGCCGGCAAAGAAAGAGCCACCGAAGCCCAAGTTCGTTATCGACGTCTTCCGCGGTGAGAAGCACGTGCAAGAGTCCTTTCAGGAATAGCCCGACAACCCATGCGATTGAAGCCCCTCTTACTTCTATTCCCGCTGCTGTGTTGGTGTTCGATGGCATGGGGACAGGCCGGACCCGCCAAGGAGATCACGCTCACGGTCGGCCGTGGCGAACTGCTCCAATTGGAGGGCGAGGTGAAAACCGTCGCCGCCTCCGAACCGAAGATTGCCGATGTGGTTGTCGTCTCCCCGCGCGAAGTCATGGTGAACGCCAAGGGGATTGGCAAGGCGACGGTGATCATCTGGGAAGATCGCGCGCTTCCCAAGCGTTATGAGGTCAACGTCATCGGCGACCAGCAGCAGTATGATCTGGTGCGCCGCGCCGTGCAGCAGGCCGTGGGGGACAACGCCATCAGCGTGCAGGGCAACCTCGAAACGATGGTGCTCTCCGGCGCCGTGAAGACCACGGAAGAGGCCAAACGCGCCGAAGCCATCGCTTCTACTTACAGCAAGAAGGTCGTCAATCTGCTGACGGTGCCGCCCCCGGCTGACCCGCGCCAGATCCTGCTCGAAGTGAAGTTTGCCACCGTAGACCGGAGCGCCCTGCAGGAGATCGGCTTCAACTTCTTCTCTCGCAACTCCAAGACCCTGGGCCTCGGCAGCACCCAGCAGTTTGCCACGCCCCGCTTCAGCCAGCTGCAGTTTCAAGACCAGGAGTTCGCCAACTCGACGCTGAACTTTTCGGACCTATTGAACCTGTTCGTCTTCCGGCCCGACCTCAACATCGGCGCGACGATCCGCGCCATGCAGGCGCGGAATCTGCTGCAGGTGCTGGCCGAGCCGAACCTCATTGCGCTGGAAGGCAAAGAAGCGAGCTTCCTGGCGGGCGGCGAGTTCCCGTTCCCCACGCTGACGGCCACCTCCACCGGTGGCGCCACGGCGCCCGTCGTCACGGTGCAGTTCAAAAAGTTCGGCGTGCAGTTGGACTTTACCCCGACGGTGACCGCTTCGGGCGGAATTCATTTGAAGGTGCGTCCGCAGGTCAGTTCGCTCGATTACGCAAACGCGGTGACGCTACAGGGGTTTCTAATTCCGGCCGTCGCAACGCGGGTGGCCGAGACCGAGGCGATCCTCAAAGACGGCGAGAGCTTTGCCGTCGCGGGTCTGATTGACAGCCGCGTGATTCAGAGCCTGAGCCGCGTGAAGTGGCTGGGGGATGTTCCGATTCTGGGCCAACTCTTCCGGAGCCGGTCAGTCCGCAAAACCAACGACGAGTTGCTCGTGGTGGTGACGCCGCGCTTTGTCCGCCC
>JADCJL010000052.1 GCA_020247055.1 Acidobacteriaceae bacterium
TAAAAGTTCCTACGGCGTGGGAACGGGTTTACCGAAGGGCCGGAGGAGGGTCGACGAGTTCGGCGCGGTAGACTTTGTCGATGACGAGGACTTCGTAGTTGCGGTACTGCGGAGTGGGGCAAGTTTGACGCGCGGGCCCGCAGCCTCATAGCGAACAAAGTGTGGAGCAGGCAATCCAAGCGGCGCGTCTGAAACGGGAGGCTGACTTCTGCAACGCTCCACTTTGAGGCAGGCTGAGTCGGCATGGCGGTATGCGAGATCACCTTGGCCGAGAGAATGAGGATTCAAGCTTGGGGAAGGGGCAGCGCGATACATCCCAGGATGTTGTGACGCTCCAGCACATTGTTCGCTGCTTTCGGGAGACCGCCGGCACCAGCGGGGTGCGGGTGCCGGCGGTCTCGGCTTCATCTTGGCTACCTGACTACGGACGCTGCTGGGCGGGGCGGTGAGCGACGATGTCTTCGTGTTCGAAGGAGAACAGCGACGCGGGTTTGGCCGGGTTGACGCGGACGCGGACCCAGTGGACATCGGCGGAGCCAGGGACTTCGAGGCGCATGATGGTGTCAATCACGCGGCCGCTCCGGGTGCCGAGCAGGGGTTTGTCGATGTGGAACTCGTGGGAGTCGCCGTGGATCAGCAGGACCGGCCGGTTGAAGACGACGGCCTCGTCTTCGAGATGGAAGAAAATCTCCCGGAATCCGGACTCCAACTGACTGACGCGAACGCGAGAGCCGGGGAAGCCGGGATTGGCCTGCAGGAGCAGGACTACACCAGCGAACTCGGCATCGCGGGCTACCGAGAATACCGTCTTCAACCAGTTGAAGTTCGCCCGATTCCGTTCCGCGTACTCGCGATCGTTTTCCGCGTTGCGGTCGAGATTATTGTTGCTACCCACGATATGCAGGGCGGCAAACAAGACATTACCCTGCGCCCACATACTGTTTTCGACATAGTTAGGATACCGAGGATCCTCGCTTTGGCGGGAGAGCGTGAGTTTACGCTGGCCGAAGGATTGATTGGTGGGATAAAAGACACGGCGGAGGTAGGCGAGGCGTTCGAGGGAGTTATAGGAGCCATTGTTGTCGCGATGGCAGTCGGTCCACTCGTTGTCACCGGGGGTGAGGATCATGGGCATCAGGAACGAGTTAAAGGACTGAACGCGGTCGGCGAACATGGCGTCTGAACAGAGGGTACTGCCGCTTTTGACATCGCCCGTGTGGACGACGAAAGAGACGCCGGATCGATTAACGCCTTCGACGAGAGCCGGCCAGCGGCGTTCCCCGTCGGCGCCGTACTGCTGGTCACCGAGGGCGGCGAACTCGAAAGGGTCGGTGCCGGAGGGACGGTGGCGTTCGAGGAGTTGCTGGAGAAAGCGGGGATCGGGACCGGCGGCGGGTCCCTGAGCGTGGAGCGGGACCAGAGAGGCGGCGAAGGTAAGGAAGAGGAGGGTACGCATCGGCCTCAGACTACGATGCGGAGAATACAGGCTGGTGACGGTGGGATGAAAATCTGATGCCCGCTCCTGATGTCAGCGAGGCGAGGGTATTGTTGGGGCGGCTGGGCACGCCGTAGTGAGGGAGGATTTTTGGCCTTCGGCTGCGCGTGGAGAGTCCGGCGCCCAACTCTCGCGGCTGTGGAGCGTAGCCAACCCTGAACTCAGCGCGGAGAGTGCGAAGGCGGTGAGTTAGCGTTTGGTTCCGGCTTGCTCTACTCCCAGAGAAACGTGGCGATGCTGGTATCTCCGGGGCGGAGCGCCGGGCGGGCGAAGAGGAGTTCCTCGCGCAGTTCGACGGTGACAGGCCCGTTTGGCTGGATAGAGAGGGAATCGCGGGTGGGAATGCCAGGCGGAATGGATTCCAGTTCCAGGCCATTGATTTTGACGGCGTCGCGGCCTTTGGAGAAGTAGCCTTGCGGGCGGTGGATCTGTAGTCCGGGAGCGGGAGAAGGCGGCACGAGGCGGAGGTTGAGCAGGTTGGTGGAGCGGTGGATGCCGGTGATGAAGTAGGTGATGGTACGGCCTTCCGGAGCGGTGAGGACGAACTCGTACCCCCGGTTGGGAGCGACCTGGAGCGGGCCCCACGCGCCGGCAATGGTGGTGGTGCTGTCGAGCAGCGGGACGCCATCGCGTTCGGAAGAGCCGGGGCGGAGGGCAAAGATCTGCAGCGGGATACCAGCGGCGGGCCGGTTGGTGGGAGCACCGTTGGCAAAAGCAGTAATGAAGCCGCTGATGACGGGAGCGGACTCGGCAACGGGTTGGAGGCGGGCCGGGGCGGTATTGGTGAGGAATCGGTAGATGACGCTAAAGGCCTTCGGATGGAAGGCGACTTCGCGGTGGTCGAGACCGGGTAGCACTACATCTTCGGCGCCCTGCAGGGCTGGGGCATCGTATCCGACGTTGGGCTGGGCAAATTTGTCCTGCTTGTCGCTGCGGATGGTGAGGAAGCGGATGCCTTCGACGGTTTCCGAGCCCTGGTTGAGAGCGCGGAGGAAGTTGCCTTTGGCGTTGAATTCCATGTCGGGCATACCGTCGACCGAGATGACGCCATGATTGGGGGTTCCGCAGAGGACGGCATGGGAGGTGACGGCCCAGCCACCGGCATTGCGGAGGTAGTTCCGGATGGTGAGGCCGCCGCGACTGCTACCGACGAGGGCGACCTTCTTGGCCTTCGTTTCGAGGAGCACGCGGGCGACAAAGGCAGCGAGTTCGGAGGCTTGGTCGGTGGTGGAGGAGCGGAAGGCTTCGGGCTTGGAGTCTTCGCGGCGGGCGACGGGATCGGTGAGGCGAATGGCGAAGAGCCGGTCCTTGGGGTAGCCATTGGATTCAAACAGCCAGATGGTGGGCACCCATTTGGTGGCGTCGTCTCCGTTGCCGTGAACGAAGACGACGGGGGGAAGTTCCGCCGCGGAGGCGAGGAGGCCGAGGAGCAGGAGGTGGATGAGGAGGAGGCGCATCAGAATAGGAGTTTCAGGGCGAGTTGGAGGCTGCGGGGGTCGTAAGTGGAAGTGATGGTACCGAAGGCCGGGCTGGAGATGTTGGCGTTCGGGGCGGTGAAGTTGGCTTTGTTGAGTACGTTGAAGGCTTCGGCGCGGAACTGGAGGCGGAAGCGTTCCGTGAGGCGGAAGCTCTTGCTGACGCCGAGGTCGAGTTGATGGAAGGCGAATCCGCGGACGATATTGCGGCCGGCGTTGCCGAAGGGTTGGAAGTAGTCGGGGATGGAGACGTTGGCGCGGTTGAGGTAGGAGTTGACCGTGCGTTGATCTTTGGGCATGAGGGGGTTGCCGGAGATATTGGGGCGGAAGACATTGAAGCCGAGGAGGGTGAGGAAGGGTGCGACCTGGCTGCGGGCAGCGGCGGTATAGGTCATGTTGAACGGTTCTCCGGAGCGCAGGTTGAGGATGGAGTTGATCTGCCAGCCACCCAAGGTGAGATCGAGGGCGCGGGAGGATTTGCCGAGGAAGCGACGGCCGCGGCCGAAGGGGAGTTCGTAGACCAGGCTGGTGATGTTGTTGAAGCGGCGGTCGTAGTTGGAGAGGCCTTTGTCGGCGCCGATGTCGTAGATACTCTGGAAGCTGGTTCCATTGTTATTGCTGTTGTCGAAGGCCTGGGAGGAGTTGTCGATGGCTTTGGCCCAGGTGAAGCTGTTGAGGAAGTAGAGTCCGGATTCGCTTCGTTTTTCGACGCGGACCTGAAGGCCGTGATAGCGGGAAAATCCATTGCCGACGGTGCCGGAGATATTGCTGTAGGCGAGGTTGGGGCGGCGGTCTTCGATGTTGAGATTTTCGTTGAGAGCGTTGGGGCGGGCCTGATTCAGGTCGTTGATGGTGGCGAGATGATCGGCGCTGTTGCCGACGTAGGAGAGGTCGACCAGGATGCGGAAGGGCAGTTCGCGTTGGACGGAGAGGAACCAGTTCTGAACGCGGCCCCATTGCAAATTGGGATCGACATACTGCACGGTGCTGCGGCGGGGGTTGAAGTTGGCCGGGGAGGTGAAGTTGGCCGGAAAGCCCTGTTGGGTGGTGAGGAAGCCGGGCTGGCCAGGAACCTGGGAGGCGCTGGCGAGGACGAAATTGGGGGCGTTATAGGCGAGGTAGCTGGTGCCGGTGCGGTTGAAGGTGTTGTAGCCGATGCCGTAGCCGGCGCGGAGGACGGTTTTGTTGAGCGGATTCCAGGCGATGCCGAGGCGGGGTCCGAAGTTGTTGGTATCGAGGTTGACGCGGCTGCGATCGAAAAGGGAGCCAGCCTTGGCTTGGATGATGGTGTTGGACGTGGGATCCCAACTGGAGAGACGGTTGTCCCGTTCGTAGAAGGGGGTGACGAGTTCGTAGCGGAGGCCGAGGTTGAGAGTGAGGGTGCGGGAGAGGCGGAGATCGTCCTGCAGGTAGCCGAAGCCGGACTGCTGGCGGTGGTTGACGATGCCTGGGTTGACGAGTTGAAAGGTGTTCCGGGCGCCGAAGAAGAAGTCGGCGAGGCTATAAAGAGACTGGGTAGCGGCGGTGGGGGTGACGCCGGGAGGGGCGGAAAAGAGCCCACTGTAGGTGTTACGGCCGATCATGGGGCTGACGTCGAGGGCCTCGACGCCGAGTCGCTGGTACTCGATGCCGGTGCGCAGGGTGTGACGTCCGGCGATGCGGGTGAAGTTCAGCTTGGGATTGAGGAGGACAGGGTGTTGGTACTGGGGGTTGGTGGCCTGACGTCCGTAGGAGGTGAAGCCGACGAGGGTTTCGGCGGTAATGCCGCCGGTGTAGCGCTTTTCGGTAGGCAGTCCGGGGATGCCGAAGAGTTCCTGCATGCTGGGTCCGCCGATGAGAGGGGGGTCCTTGCCGGCCTCGGACTGGGAGAAACCGAGCCGGGCTTCGAGGATGGAGTTGCTCGAAATGGTCCAGGTGGCACCGGCGGCGAAGGAGACGAGAGGGACGCGTTGAAAGCCGTTACCATTCCCGCCGGCGAGGCCGCCGAAGGTACCGGGATCGAAGACGTCGAAACGGCTGCGGGAGAAGCGGAAGAAGCCGCGGAGGGTATCGGAGAGGTAGTGGTCAATTTTCAGGTCGCCCTTGTCGCGGGAATCGGTGATGCGGCGGAGGGTGCGGTAGTTATTGGCGGCGGCGTTGCTGGTGTTTTCGGGAAGGGCCTGCATGATGGCGCGGGCGAAGGGGGAGAGGGCTGACGGGGGGATGACGCCGTTGGCAAAGAGTTCGCCGGTGAGCGGGTTGCGGACGGGGACGCCGAGATTGCCGGCGCGCTGGGGAGCCGAGGGGAAGGTGGCGAAGGCGACGGAGGAGTTGACTTCGCGGTAGCCTTCGTAGTCCATGAAGAAGAAGGTGCGGTTCTTGAAGATGGGACCGCCGAAGGCGCCGCCGAACTGATTCTGGTTCTGGATGGGCCGGCCGGCGGTGGGTTTGAAGAAGCCGACGGCGTTGAGTTGGGTGTTGCGGAAGAAATGCCAGAGCCCGCCGTGGAATTCGTTGGTGCCGGAGCGGATACTGGCGTTAACGATCGCGCCGCCGGCGCGGCCGTACTCGGCGCTCATGTTATTGGTGATGACGCGGAACTCGGCGACGGCGTCCGGCGGGGGTTGGACGACCTGGTTGGAGAAGCCTTGGTTGGAGGTGCCGAAGTAGTTGTTGTCGAGGCCGTCGAGGAGGAAATTGTTCGCGGTGCTGCGGAGGCCGTTGACGCTGAAGGAAGCTTCGCGCTGCGCGGAGCCGACGCCGGAGCTGGGGGTCCGAACGATGCCGGCGGTGAGGTAGATGAGTTCGGAGTAGGCGCGGCCGTTGAGGGGGAGTTCGCGAATCTGAGCCGCGGCGATGGTCTGGCCGCGTTCGGCGCGGTCGGTTTCGAGGAGGGGGGCTTCGGCGAGGACCTGTACGGTGGATTGGACGGACGCGAGTTCGAGGGTGAAGTCGACCCGCTGGCGGACGCCGATGCGGAGATCGAACTCCTGGCTAGCCTGTTTGCGGAAGCCGGAGCTTTCTACTTCAAGCAGGTAGCGGCCGATGGGCTGACTGGGGAACTCGAAGCTGCCGGCCTCGTTGGTTTTGGTAGTGAGGTTGACCCCGCGGCGCACCTCTTTCACTGTGACGACGGCGCTGGCCACCGGGGCCTGCGAGGCGTGCCGGACGATGCCGACAATGGCGCCGGTGTCGAATTGGGCCGCCAGGGGCATAGCGGCCAGAATGAGGAGGAGCAGGCGGACGGATAACATCCCTTCAGGCTACTGAGGGGAGATTGCGGTGCCATTCCAGATGGTTAACAATTGCATTAACTTGCGGTAGCGGGGCCACTTGGGGGCGGCTGATCGGACTGCGCGCTGGGAAAAACGGGGTCCGTCTGGGGGTTGACGGCAGGTGGCGCGTCAGGCGTCGTGTTTCCGTTATTGGACGCCGGGGAGCCGGCATTTTGATTTCTTTTGTAAAAATTCAGCATTTGTAGTCTTCCTTGAGTTCCTTGCAAAGTAATTTGATTGCTTTGCCCACTGTGAGTATGGAACGGGCGGGCGGAGAGAAGGATCGAGGGAGACGGTAAGGCTTTGCGAACAGGAGAGATAAAAGTTCCTACGGCGTGGGAACGGGTTTACCGAAGGGCCGGAGGAGGGTCGACGAGTTCGGCGCGGTAGACTTTGTCGATGACGAGGACTTCGTAGTTGCGGTACTGCGGAGTGGGGGTAGTGGGGCTGCGGCGCTGGGTTTCGAGGTGGACGTCGGCTTCGATCTTCAGCAGACGGGCGCCTTCGCGGCGGTCGGCGGCGAGGAAAGGTTCCGCCTTTTCCACGCCAGAAACTCCCTGATTGGTGCGTTGGCCGTTGGCGGTGAACAGCCAGTGGCGGAGAGGGCCGCCGATGAGAGGCAACTGGTTGACGTAGAGGGTCCGGCGGGTGGATTTGCGGGCGACGCGGCTTTGCGCGAAGCCGGAGAGCGCGCCGGAGGTGAAGAGGGCCGAGAGGATGCTGACCAGGATGCCGAAGCGGACGCGGGTGGCGTTTGGCATGGAGGCTGGCGGACCCGGCGGCGCGGAGCCGCTAGGCGAAGATCTCCTTGAACGTGTTGCCGCCGACAATGGTCGGCCGTTCGGCGCGGCCGTTGTGCTGGTAGGTCAGCTGGAGATGGTCGAGGCCGAGGGCGTAGAGGATGCTGGCGTGGATGTCGTGGACGTGGCAGGGCTTTTCGACGGCGCGGAGGCCGATCTCGTCCGTGGTGCCCACATACTGGCCGCCCTTGGCGCCGCCGCCGGCCATCCACATGGTGAAGCCCCAGGGGTTGTGATCGCGGCCGTTGCCTTTTTCGTTGAAGGGGGTGCGGCCGAATTCCCCGCCCCAGACGACGAGCGTGTCCTGCAGCAGGCCGCGCTGCTTGAGATCGGTGAGGAGGCCGGCGATGGGTTTATCGGAGACGCGGCACCATTTGCCGTGGTTGGCTTCGATGTTGGAGTGAGCGTCCCAGCCGGAGCCGGAGCCGCAGTAGAGTTCGACGAAGCGGACGCCGCGCTCGACGAGGCGGCGGGCCAGGAGGCAGTTGTGGCCGAACTGGCGGGTAAGTTCGTCGTCCATGCCGTAGAGGGCGCGGGTGGATTCGGTTTCGTTGGCGATATCGACGGCTTCGGCGCCGGCGGACTGCATTTCGTAAGCGAGTTCGAAGCTGCGGACGCGAGCGTCGAGGTCGGTGTCTTCGGTTTTGTCGGCGCCCCAGTGCTGATTGAGCTGCTTGAGGAGGCTGAGGCGGCTGCGCTGGCGGTCGTCGGTGACGCCTTCGACGGGCTTGAGATTGAGAATGGGGGTGTCGCCCTGGCGGAATTGCGTGCCCTGGTAGGTGGCGGGGAGGAAGCCGGAGGACCAGTTTTTGGGCCCGCCGAGCACCTCTTTGTCGTCGGCGAGGACGACGAAGGTGGGGAGATTCTTGTTGGCGGTACCGAGGCCATAGGTGACCCAGGCGCCGAGGGAGGGGCGGCCGGCGAGGATGTCGCCGGTGTTCATCTGGCAGACGGAGCCGACGTGGTTGAGACCGTTGGCCCAGCAGGAGCGGATGACGGTCATGTCATCGACGTGACGGGCGATGTGGGGGTACCATTCGCTGACCCAGAGGCCGGACTGCCCGTGTTGCTTCCAGGTGCGGGGAGAGGCCATGAGGCTGTTGCTGGCGGTGCCCATGGCGGTGACCAGTTTGCCGAAGCTGGGAGGCAGGGGCTGGCCGGCCATTTTGTTGAGAGCGGGCTTGGGGTCGAACAGGTCGATGTGGCTGGGGCCGCCTTCCATGAAGAGCCAGATGACGGACTTGGCTTTGACGGGGAGATGGGGCTTTTTGGGGGTTTCGGCGGCTTCGGCGAGGAGGGAGTTGAGCGCGATGGCGCCGAGCCCGGAACCGGCGTGGGCGAAGAACTCGCGGCGGCTGGAGACGTTCCAATGGTGGCGGAGCTTGGCGTTCATGGCTAATTGATGTAGAGGAACTCGTTGGTGGACAGGAGGGTCTGGCAGAGGTCGGCCCAGGATTCGGGGGTCGATGATGAGCGTTCGAGGAAAGCGCGGGCGTCGGCGCGCTCGGCGGCGGTGGGCGGGCGCTGGACGGCGAGTTTCCAGGCGCGGTCGAGCATGCCGTCGAGGGACTGGCCGGCGTCGTTGCGGACGCGGTCGGCAAAGCGGCGGGACCAATCGGCGACCAGGCGGCTGTTCATGAGTTCGAGCGACTGGGCGGGGTTGATGGTCAGGTTGCGGCGGGCGCAGCTTTCGTGGGTGTCGGGCATGTCGAAGGCGTCGAACAGGGGGTAGCGGGTGTTGCGGCGGACAAAGACGTAGACGGAGCGGCGGCTGGCGGCGGCGGCGTCCTCATCCTTCTTCCAGCCGCCGCGGGTGACGACGCCGGCGGGCAGCGGGGGGAAGACGGGGGGGCCGAACATTTTCGCGTTGAGCTGGCCGGAGACGGCGAGCATGGAGTCGCGGACGGCTTCGCCTTCGAGGCGGTGGCGGGGGTATTTCCACCAGAGCTTGTTGTCGGGGTCGGCGGCGGCGCTGGCGGGGTGGTGAGCGCTGGACTGCTGCCAGGCGTGGGAGAGCATGATCTGTTTGTGGAGCGTTTTGAGGCTCCAGCCGTTGGCGACGAGGGAGGAGGCGAGGTGGTCGAGCAGGGGGAGGTTGGTGGGGCGTTCGCCCATGAGGCCGAAGTCGGAGGGGGTGGCCGAGATGCCGCGGCCGAAGTGGTGGTGCCAGAGGCGGTTGACGATGACGCGGGCGGTGAGGGGGTTGGCGGGGCGGGCGATCCAATTGGCGAGGGCGGAGC
Source organism: Acidobacteriaceae bacterium (assembly GCA_020247055.1). GTDB lineage: Bacteria > Acidobacteriota > Terriglobia > Bryobacterales > Bryobacteraceae. The sequence continues at coordinate 9,265 of JADCJL010000052.1, forward strand.
GGCGGCCGCGGGCGAGGTGGAGATCGGAGGGATCGAGGATTGAGAGGA
>JADCJL010000053.1 GCA_020247055.1 Acidobacteriaceae bacterium
CCGAGGAGCTGAAGCGCCAGATGGAGCAGTTGGCTCGGGGCGAACAGTCGCCTCAGCAACAGCAGGGGCAGCAGGGGCAGCAAGGGCAGCAGGGGCAACAGGGCCAGCAGGGGCAACAGGGCCAGCAGGGGCAACAGGGCCAGCAGGGTCAACAGGGGCAGCAGAGCCAGCAGAATCAGTCCGCGCCGACCTCTCCCTCCTCGCGCCTCCGCCAGATGGCCGGCCAGCAGCGTCCGCAGGATCCGCGTCTCAAAGAGGCCATCGACCGCCTCGAACAGGCCACCCGGAACATGCAGCGCGAAGACCAGCGCCAGCGGGCGGCCGAGCAGCTGCGGGAAGCCGGCAATCAACTGCGTGGCATGCGTCAGGAGCAGGCCTCCGGCTCGATGAGCAGCATCGCCGAGCGAACCAAACAGTTGGCCGAGCAACAGCAGGCGCTCTCGGACCAGATCCAGCGGGAGTTCGGATCGAAGCCGGGTGGAGAACGGGCCCAGCAAGGCCAGAAGATGGACCTCCAGCGTCAGATGGGCCGCAACAAGCAGCAAATGGGCGAAAAGATCTCTCAACTCGAGCGGGACATGCAGCAGGCGGTTGGCGAGATGCAGGGCTCGAACAAGGAGGCCTCGCGCAAGCTGCGCGAGGCGCTCGCCCAGATGCAGCAGGATCAGATGGCGATCCGGATGAAGTACGGCGCGCAGTACTTCAACCAGGGTCTCGCGCCCTATCTTGGACAGCGCGAAGAGTCGCTCGCTAAAGACCTGCAGCGGTTACGCGAAAAGATCGGCGCCGCACAGGAGGCGATGGAGCGGCCAGGCCAGCAGGGCACGAAAATGGAGCAGGGCCTGGCGGGTATCGAAAGGCTGCGCGAGCAGGTCCGGCAGATGACCTCGCGGGAGCCGGGTCAGCAGGGTCAACAGGGCCAACAAGGTCAGCAGGGTCAGCAAGGCCAGCAGGGTCAGCAAGGCCAGCAGGGTCAGCAAGGCCAGCAGGGTCAGCAAGGCCAGCAGGGCCAGCAGGGTCAACAAGGGCAGCAGGGCCAGCAAGGGCAGCAGGGCCAGCAAGGGCAGCAGGGCCAGCAGGGTCAACAAGGTCAACAGGGCCAGGGTGGTCAGCGGGGCGGCAGCCCCCAACCCGGCGACCGCGAAGGTCAGCAGCAGACCGCCGGCGGCCAGCGCGGCGACCAAAGCGGCTACTCCGCCATGAACCGCGGGGAACGCAGCTTCCAGTCGATGGCCGGCGGCGCCAACCGCGCCTGGCGCGACGGGATGCAGAGCCTGAGCGAACTCCGCAGCCTGGCCGGCGAATCGCCCGAAACGCAGCGCGAAATCGACGCCGTGATTCGCGAAATGCAGCGCCTCGACCCGAATAAGTTCCCGGGCAATCCCGCCCTGCTCGAACAGATGCGGACGCAGTTCCTGCCGGGCCTTGAACAGCTCGAACTCAAGCTGCGCCGGGAACTCGAAGGCCAGCAGACCGGTAACGTTCGCAGCGGCACGCAGGAACGCATCCCGGCCGGCTACTCCGATCAGGTGGCGGACTACTTCCGCCGTCTGAGCCGCGGCGCCACCCGCAAGTAGACCGCTGCTTCAGGAAGGGAACCGGAGACCCAGCAGGGTCGCCGGTTCCATGTACAAACCCTGCCACTGTACGCCAAAGTGCAGGTGCGGCCCGGTCACCCGGCCCGAAGCGCCGCTACGCGCAATCGGCTGGCTCTGCGCCACCGTCTCGCCCTCGTTGACCGAGAACGCCGACAGGTGCATGTACAGCGAAAAAAGACCCTCGCCGTGGTCGAGCACCACGAAGCCCCCCTCGTAGTACATCTCACGGGCGAGCAGCACCTGGCCCGTGTGCGTCGCCACCACCTCCGTGCCCGTGGGCGCCCGGAAGTCGAGGCCCTGATGGATACTGCGCGTCTTGCCGTTGTAGGTACGGCGGGTGCCGAATGGCGAGGTGTGCGGCGTATCCGCCGGCGCCGCGAACGGACCCTTCCAGCGGCGGGCGGAACGGGTGGCAAAGACGGTCTTCTTCAGCGCCGCCTCCTGCTGAATCCGCTTTAGAACCTCGGCCGGCGGCGTCACGAATCGCGGCGGCACGGTCAGCACCCCGGTGCGGTATTGGTGCCGGGCGATGGGAATCGAATGCACCTCACCCTGCTCAAAAGTCAACGGCAGAACCCCGGGTTTCACCTCCAGCCCCACCGCCGCCAGCGCGATGCCGTCGGCCGAGAAGGCGAGTGGCCGGTCGAGCCACGTGCTGGTAGCCGGCCCGGTGGGCAGCTGAAAGAGAATAGGCGAGCCGGGGAAGGGCGCTGCCGGCGAAAACCGGAGCCCGGGTTTCGCGGCCGCGAGCGGGAGCGCGGAGAGCAGCGTGCGGCGAAGCATCTGCTCCCGAGCTTAACGCAAATAGAAGGGCGTAGAGGCCTCCGTGGTCACCTGGCCGACGCGCAGCCGCAGCTTGTGTGCGCCCGCTGGAAAGAAGCCGGCCGGGGAGCGGAAGTTGATCTGCACCACCCCGGGAAAGCCCGGCGCGGCGCCCATCCAGACAATGGGAGCCACCGTGTCGCCGATGGTCAACTGTGCCGGCAGCACCGGGGTAGGGAAGGGTTCCGCGATCGTCACCTGTCCATCCACGGGCTCCGGCGTCATCCGTCCGGCGCCCGTGGCATAGAGCACGAGTACTTCGCCTCGCGGCGCCGGGTTCAGATCGCTGTTCAGGCTGCCGTCCGGATGGATCGCGCCGACAGCGAAAAAGCCGGGCGCCGCCTCGGCCAGCGTCCCCGCCCGCGTGGCTCGTACCTGGGTACCCTGCCGGACCTCGACCAGCGCGCGCCCGCTCGTCCCCGCCCGGTTCGGCACCTGCAGGTTGATCTGGGTGGGCGAGACATAGAGCAGCGGAGCGGCGATTCCGTTCACCGTCACCTCCACGCCGGCGAGCCGCGTCGGCAGCCGTCCGTTCTGCGCCTCGCCAAGGACGGGCGCCGGCGCTCCCAGGTTCACCCCGTAGAGCGTCAGCAGCATGCCGGGCGCCAGCAGCGTCTCCTGGTTGCTGCCCGGGTGTACGAACCGGAGCTGCGGCGTCTCGAGGCTGGGCGGGGCGAGGACGTCGACGGTGGCCACAAGGCGGCGGAGGCGGTTGTTGGCCGAATCGGCGATTATGAGGTTACCGGCCGGGTCGAAGGTTAGACCCAGCGGAAAGTTCAGTCGGCCATCGGTGGAGGGACCGCCATCGCCTGCCAGGCCCGGCAAACCCGTGCCGGCTACGGTCGCCGCGCTGCCCTGCGGATCGATGCGGCGCACCCGGTGGTTGGCCGTGTCGGCGACGAAGACGGCGCCATCGATGCCTACAGCCACGCCCATCGGATTGGCGAGCGAGTCGTCCGGCAGTGAGGTGATGTTGCCCGCCAGATCGATGCGGCGGATGCGGTTGTTGCCCGCGTCGGCGATGTAAAGACGCCCCGCGCTATCGAAGGCGAGCGCTGTGGGGAAGGAGAGCTGGGCGAAGACGGCCGTGTTGCCGTCGCCGCTGAAGCCGGACCCCATTACGGAGCCCGCGTAGGTCGTAATGATGCCCGTGTTCGAGACGCGGCGGACGCGGTGGTTCTTCGAATCGGCGATAAAGAACTCATCCGAGTTCGGGCTGGCCAGCACCGCCGTGGGCAGATCGAGCATGGCGGTGGTTGCCGGGCTGCCGTCGCCGCGGAAGCCGTTGAAGGTGTTGCCGGCCAGGGTGGTGATGACGCCGTTGGCGGCCACGCGGCGAATGGTGTGGTTCGCGGTATCCGCGATCAGCAGGTTACCGGCCCGGTCCACGGATAAGCCGCGGGGGCCGTTCAGCCGGGCGAGCGTGGCGGGCCCCCCATCGCCGGAGAAGCCGGGGAGACCCGTTCCGGCGACGGTCGTGATGGTGCCGTCCGGGGCGATGCGGCGGACGCGATGGTTCTGCTCGTCGGCGACAAAGAGGTTAC
>JADCJL010000054.1 GCA_020247055.1 Acidobacteriaceae bacterium
CGCACGGGGTGCTGCGGATTGTCCTGAAGCTGGACGGGGAGCGGGTGACGAGCACCGATTGCATCATTGGCTATCTGCACCGGGGCGTTGAGAAGATTGCCGAGAACCGGACGTACACTCAGTTTGCGCCGTATGTGGACCGGATGGATTATCTGGCCGCTGTTTCGAACGGGCTGGGGTACTGCCTGGCGGTGGAGAAGCTGCTGAACGCGGTGGCGACGCCGCGGGCGCAGGCGGTGCGGGTGATTCTGACCGAGCTCAACCGGATTGCCTCGCATCTGCTGTGGCTGGGGACGCACGCGCTCGACATTGGCGCGATTACGCCTCTGTTTTATACGCTGCGCGAGCGCGAGGCGGTGCTGAAGATCTTCGAGAACTACTGCGGGGCGCGGTTGACGACGCACGCCTTCCGGATTGGCGGGCTGCAGTATGAGCTGTACGAGGGGTTTGAGCGGGAAGTGGAAGCTTTCTGCGGGCAGTTTCTCGGCAAGGTGGACGAGTACGAGGAGCTGCTGAGCGGGAACCGGATCTGGCGGGAGCGGCTGCGGGGCGTGGGCGTAATCGACGCGGCGACGTGTAAGCAGTACGGGGTGACCGGGCCGGTGCTGCGGGCGGCGGGCGTGGCGTGGGATCTGCGGAAGGCGCAGCCGTACTCGGGCTATGAGCAGTACGAGTTCGACGTGCCGGTGCGGACGTCGGGCGATACGCTGGACCGTTACTTCGTGCGGCTCGATGAGATGCGCGAGTCGGTGCGGATCATCCGGCAGGCGGTAGCGAACATTCCGGCCGGGCCGATTATGGCGAAGGTGCCGAAGGTGATTAAGCCGCCGGTGGGAGAGGCCTACGTTTCGATTGAGGCGCCGAAGGGCGAGTTGGGCTACTTCATCGTAAGCGACGGGTCGACGCAGCCCTACCGGCTGCGGGTGCGGCCGCCATCGTTTGTGAACCTGCAGGCGCTGGGCCACATGGCGAAGGGTGCGCTGGTGGCGGACGTGGTGGCCATCATCGGCACCATTGACATTGTTCTTGGGGAGGTGGACCGGTGAAGCGGTTCCTGCGCCGATTTTTGCTGCTCGATCTGCTCGAAGGCTTGTGGGTGACCTTCCGGCACCAGAGTCCGGATCAGATTGCCACCGAGCAGTACCCGAGCGAGCGGCCGGCGGTGAGCGAGCGCTACCGGGGCGCGCCCCGTCTGAACGTGCACCCGGAGACGCAGGAGACGCTGTGCATTTCCTGCAACCTGTGCGCGGTGGCGTGCCCGGAGAATTTAATCGTGGTGGGCAGTGTGCGCAACCCGGAGACCAAGCGGAAGGATTTGGTGCACTTTACCTATGACCTGTCGCGGTGTATGTTCTGCGGGCTGTGCGAGGACGCCTGTCCGGTGGATGCGCTTGAACTGACGCAGGACTTTGAGCTGGCCAGTTATACGCGGGAGGGTCTGATCTGGGACCGGCAGGCGCTTGAGGAGGGGCCGCGGCCCACGCAATACCGGCAATGACTCTCGATACCCTCTTTTTCTACGCCTTTACGACGCTGACGCTGGGCGGGGCGGCATTGGCCGTGACGCGGCCGAGCGCGGTGCACGCGGCGATTGCGCTAATGGTTTCGCTGCTGGGGGTGGCGGGGCTGTATCTGCAACTGACGGCGGAGTTTTTGTTTGTGACGCAGATCATCCTCTACATCGGCGGGATTCTGCTGCTGTTCCTGTTCGTGATCATGCTCGTGAATCTCGATGCGGGGCGGGGCTTGCGGCAGTTTCACCGGCGGTGGCCGGTGGGGGCGGCGGTGACGGCGGTGGCCGGGGTGGTGCTGGCGGTGCTGGGCAGCCGGGTGCAGCTGCCGCCGGCGCAGCGGATGCCGGAGACGGGCAACGTGGAGCTGGTGGCCGATACGCTGCTGCAGGATTACCTGGTGCCGTTTGAGGTGGTGTCGCTGCTGCTGCTGGTGGCGGTGGTGGGCAGCGTGCTGCTGGGGAGGAAACGGGCGTGATCCCGACGATGCACTATGTGGCGGTTAGTCTGGGGCTGCTGCTGATCGGCACGGCGGGGCTGCTGCTGCGGCGGAATATCGTGATTATCCTGATGTCGATTGAGCTGATTTTGAATGCGGTGAACCTGAATCTGGTGGCCTTTGCGCGGCACCATGGCAACGCGGCGGGGCAGGTGTTTGCGTTGTTCGTGATTGCGGTGGCGGTGGCGGAGGCGGCGGTGGGCTTGGGCATTCTGCTGGCGCTCTACCGGAATCGGGAAACGGTGCAGGTCGATGAGATCGATCTGTTGAAGTGGTAAGGCCGGCATGAGCATGTTTCTCGATACCCTCTGGCTGATTCCGGTGTTCCCGCTGCTGGGCGCGGCGTTGATGATGCTGCTGGGGCGGCACCAGTATCTGGACCCGCAGGAGCAGTCCGGGCCGGCGGCGCACGGGCACCATCACGACGGGGGGCACGACCAGGATCTGCGGCCGCGGCAGGGCTTGCGGTGGCTGATCGGGCCGCTGTGTTCGGGCTTTGTGCTGCTGTCGTTTTTGTGGAGCCTGGGGGCGGTGCTGGCGGGGCGGCGCGAGCAGGTGTTGTTTACCTGGGTGGCCGGGCTGCCGTTTCCGGCCTTTGACGGGCGCATGGTGCAACTGACGGCGGACTGGGGCTATCTGCTCGATCCGGTGAGCGCGGTGATGATTCTGATGGTGACGGGCATCGGGTTTCTGATCCACGTTTACTCGATTGCGTATATGGCGCACGATGGCGGGTTGTATCGCTATTTCGGCTGCCTGAACCTGTTTGTGTTCTTCATGCTGGTGCTGGTGATGGCGAACAACTACCTGCTGCTGTTTGTGGGCTGGGAGGGCGTGGGGCTGGCCAGTTACCTGCTGATCGGGTTTTACTTTAAGCGCAAGACGGCGACCGATGCGGCGATGAAGGCGTTTTTGATGAACCGCGTGGGCGATGCCGGCTATCTGCTGGGGCTGCTGTTTTTGCTGAGTATTTTTGGCACGCTGCGGTTTACGGCGATCGAGGCGGCGGCGCATCCGCTGCTGCCGTGGGCGACGGGGTTGCTGCTGCTGGGGGCGGTGGGCAAATCGGCGCAGATTCCGCTGTTTCCGTGGCTGCCGGATGCGATGGAGGGGCCGACGCCGGTGTCGGCGCTGATGCATGCGGCGACGATGGTGACGGCGGGGGTGTACCTGGTGGTGCGGGCCGAGCCGCTCTACCGGCTGACGCCGGAGGTGGGCGGGGTGGCGGCGGGGTTGGGCGCGGCGACGGCGGTGGCGGCGGCGCTGATGGCGTTGACGCAGCACGATATCAAGAAAGTTCTGGCGTATTCGACGGTGAGCCAGCTGGGGCTGATGTTTCTGGCGCTGGGGGTGGGGGCGTACTGGGCGGCGCTGTTCCACGTGGTGACGCACGCCTTCTTCAAGGCCCAGCTGTTTTTGGGGGCCGGATCGGTGATTCACGCGCTCGACGGCGAGCAGGACATGCGGCGGATGGGCGGCTTGCGGCGGCGGATGCCGCAGACGTTCCGGACGATGGTGATGGGTGCGCTGGCGCTGGCGGGCTGGCCGGGGTTGGCGGGCTTCTTCTCGAAGGATTCGATTCTGACGGCGGTCTGGGCGGCTTCGCCGGCGCTGTTCGCGGCGGGGTTGCTGACGGCGCTGCTGACCGCGTTTTATATGGGCCGGCTGTGTTTGCTGGTGTTCTGGGGCGAGTACCGGGGTGGGCGGCATGTGCATGAGTCGTCGAAGCGGATGACGGTGCCGTTGTGGGTGTTGAACCTGGGATCGGTGGGCGCGGGATGGTTTGCGGCGCCGTTTGCGGGGTGGTTGGGCGCGAGCGCGGAGCCGCATTCGCTGGGGATTATGGCGGCTTCCGGGGTGGTGGCGGTGGCGGGCCTGGGCGGGGCGTACCGGGTGTATGGCGGGGGCGCGGGGCACGGGTGGGCCGAGGGCGAGGGCGGGTTGGCGCGGTGGCTGCGCGCGGGCTGCGGGGTGGATGGTTTTTATCAGTTGGCGGTGGTGCGGGGTATGGCGCGGGGGGGCGGGGCGTGGCTGGCCGCGTGGGACCGCGGCGTGATTGACGGCGGGGTGGACGGCGCGGGCTGGCTGGGCCGGCGGCTTGGGGCGATCAGCAAGTGGAGCGATACGTGGATGGTGGACGGGGCGGTGCGGCTGACGGCGTTTTCCGTGAAGGCGGCGTCGTTTCCGGTGCGGTACCTGCAGAGCGGGATGACGCAGAGTTATGGGGTGGTGATTGTGTTGAGTCTGGCCGCGATGGCCGGGTGGTACCTGTGGAGGAGCGCCTAAGCGATGGGGTGGCTAACGGCGCTGCTGGCGCTTCCTTTGGTTGGGTTCGTGGTGCTGCTGGCGATTCCCGGGCGGGCGGCGGGGGCGGTGCGGCTGTGGGCGAACGCGGTGCTGCTGGGCGGCTTGGCGCTGGCGGCGCCGCTGTGGACGGCGTTTGACCGGGGGGCGGGCGGCTATCAGTTCGTCGAGCGGGCCGCTTGGATTCCGTCGCTGGGGGCGCAGTATCTGGTGGGGATCGATGGCATCAGCCTGCTGCTGGTGCTGTTGACGGCGCTGCTCGGGCCGGTGGCGGCGCTGGCTTCCTGGAACGCGATTGCGGAGCGGGTGAAAGAGTTTTACGCCATGCTGCTGCTGCTGCAGTTCGGGATGCTGGGGCTGTTTTTGTCGCTCGATTTGCTGTTGTTTTTCGTGTTTTTTGAGCTGGTGCTGGTGCCGATGTACTTCCTGATCGGCATCTGGGGCGGGGAGCGGCGGCTGTACGCGGCGATGAAGTTCTTCCTGTACACGGTGGCGGGGAGCGTGGTGCTGCTGGTGGGGATGGTGGCGCTGTATTGGCAGGGCGGGCAGCAGTTGGGACGGGCGACGTTTGAGTTGACGGAGCTGTTGCGGGCGCAGCTGCCGCTCGAGACGCAACGGTGGCTTTTCTGGGCGTTTTTCGTGGGTTTTGCGATTAAAGTGCCGATGGCGCCGTTTCACACCTGGCTGCCGGATGCGCACACGGAGGCGCCGACGGCCGGTTCGGTGCTGCTGGCCGGGGTGTTGCTGAAGATGGGGACGTACGGGTTCGTGCGGCTCTCGCTGCCTTTGTTTCCAGAGGCGGCGCGGGAGGCGGCGCCGGTGCTGGGGGTGCTGTCGATAGCGGCGATTCTGTACGGGGCGCTGATTTGTCTCGCGCAGCAGGACTGGAAACGGCTGGTGGCGTACTCGTCGGTGAGCCACATGGGTTTCTGCACGCTGGGGCTGGCGGCGATGAACAGCAATGGTCTGGCGGGGAGCGTGCTGCAGCAGGTGAACCACGGCATTTCGACCAGCCTTTTGTTCCTGTTGGTGGGATATGTTTATGAACGGCGGCATACGCGGCAGATTGGGGATTTCGGGGGGCTGGCGATGGTGATGCCGCGGTTTGCGTTCGTGTTTGCCGTGGCGGTGTTCAGTTCGGCGGGGCTGCCGCTGTTGAACGGGTTTATTGGTGAATTCACGATTTTGCAGGGCGCTTTTGTGGTGAACCGGGCGTGGGCGGCGGCGGCGGTGGGGGGAATTGTGCTGGGGGCGGCTTACCTGTTGTGGCTGTACCAGCGGACGATGCTGGGTGATTTGCGAAACGAAGCCAACCGGGAGCTGCCGGATTTGACGGCGCGGGAGTGGGCGACGGTGCTGCCGTTGCTGGGGCTGGCGGTGGCGATCGGGGTGTATCCGCAGCCGTGGTTCGCGGTGCTGGAGCGGCCGGTGCTGGAGTTGGCCGGGAGGTTGGGCCGGTGAGCCATTTCTACACCGACGTGGACCATTTCGCGCTGCTGCCGGTGATTCTGCTGGCGTTGTTTGGTTGCGCGGTGTTCCTGTTCGATTTTTTGCTGGGGGAGCGTTCGCGGCGGTGGCAGTTGGCGCTGGTGCTGCCGGGGTTGGCGTTGACGGGCTGGCAGTTGACGCGGCAGGGCGAGATTGCGCCGTTTACGGCCTTCCACGGGGCGTTGACGATTGATGCCTTCGGGCTGTTTTTCAACTGGCTGTTTTTGGTGACGGCGGGGCTGGTGGCGTTGCTCAGCTACCGGTATCTGGAGGTGGAGCAGGAGCACCAGGGCGAATACTACGGCCTGGTGCTGATGGCGCAGGCCGGGGCGTACTTTCTGGCGGTGGGCACGGAGCTGATTACGATTTTCGTGGGTTTGGAGACGATGTCGATCAGCTTTTACGTGCTGGCGGGGTTTCTGCGGCGGAGCCGGCGGTCGAACGAAGCGGCGTTGAAGTATCTGCTGTTAGGAGCGTTTTCAAGCGGTCTGCTGGCTTACGGATTTTCGCTGCTGTACGGGCTGGCGGGGTCGACATATTTTGGGGACATTGCGGCGGCGGTGGCGGCGCGGCCGGCGTTTGATCCGCTGACGGTGCTGGCGATCCTGACGGTGAGCGCGGGGATTCTGTTCAAGATTGCGGCCGCGCCGTTCCACATGTGGGCGCCGGATGTGTACGAGGGCGCGCCGACGGCGGTGACGGCATACCTGGCGGTGGGGTCGAAGCTTGGGAGCTTGGCGCTGCTGCTGCGGCTGTTTTTGGGGCCGCTGGGCGCGGCGCGGGAGGCTTGGGAGCCGCTGCTGATCGTGGCGGCGGTGGTGAGTTTGACGGTGGGGAACCTGGCGGCGTTGACGCAGAGCAACGTGAAGCGGCTGCTGGCGTATAGTTCGATTGCGCACGCCGGGTATCTGTTGCTGGGGGTGGTGGCGGGGAACGCGACGGGATGGCGGGGCGTGGCGGTGTACGCCGCGGCGTACGCGTTGATGACGCTGGGGGCGTTTGCGGTGCTGCTGGCGGTGCACGGCGAGGAGATGACGGATTTGAACGGGTTGGCGCGCCGGCATCCGGCGACAGCGGCGGTGATGGTTCTGTTTCTCGTGTCGCTGGCGGGGTTGCCGCCGACGGCGGGTTTTGTGGGGAAGTACTATATTTTTCTGGCGTTGATTGAGGCTGGACGGTATGGGCTGGCGGTGGTGGGGGCGGTGTATGTGGCGGTGGCGTTGTTCTACTATTTCCGGGTGGTGCGGAGTATGTTTCTGACGCCGGGGGCGGCGGCCGCGGGGCCGGTAGCGGGGTTGAGCGCGGGGGTGCGGGTGGCGCTGGGGGTGACGGGGGTGTTGACGCTGGGGGCGGGGGTATATCCGGAGCCGTTGTTGCAATGGGCGGTGCGGGCGGTGCTGAAATGATGGAGTTCTGGCTGATTCCGGCGGTGATGATGCTCGTGATTGTGGGTTTGTTTCCCCCGATTGCGGGCTATATCGTGCTGGTGGAGCGGAAGGTGCTGGCGGATATGCAGGTGCGGCTGGGGCCGATGCGGGTGGGTCCGCACGGGCTACTGCAGCCGTTGGCGGATGCCTTGAAGCTGCTGCTGAAAGAAGACATTATTCCGCGGGAGGCGGATAAGGGGATTTTCTACGTTGCTCCGATTGTGTCGATGTTCACGGCGTTTGTGGCGTTTGGCGTGGTTCCGTTTTCCGAGCGGTTCCGGATTGCCGATGTGAACGTGGGGCTGCTGGTGATCAGCGCGCTGGGGAGCGTGGGGATCCTGGGGATTGTGCTGGGAGGATGGTCGTCGAACAGCCACTATCCGCTGCTGGGGGCGCTGCGGAGTTCGGCGCAGCTGGTGAGTTATGAGCTGGCGATGGGGCTGGGTTTGGTGTGCGGGGTGATGTCGGCCGGGACGCTGAGCATGGTGCAGATTGTGCGGAATCAGCAGGCGCAGGGGCTTTGGTTCGTTTTTGACAATTGGGGGGCGATGGCGCCGGCGTTTGTGATTTTCTTTATCGCGGCGGTGGCGGAGACGAACCGGTCGCCGTTTGATTTGCCGGAGGCGGAGTCGGAGCTGGTGGCGGGGTTCCATACGGAGTACAGCGGGTTCCGGTGGGCGCTGTACATGCTGGCCGAGTATGCGAATATTTTCGTGGTTTCGGCGGTGTCGGTGACGCTGTTCTGGGGGGGCTGGCTGCGGCCGTTTCCGAGCGTCGGGTGGCTGGAGATTCCGCTGAACTATGGCGTTCCGTTTTTGTTGTTCGCCGGGCCGGGGGTGGCTTCGGTCGTTCTGCTGGCGCCGAAGCTAAAGTATGCGCCGCACCGGTACGGGATGCTGGCGGTGGGCGGGGCGTTGACGTTCGTGGGGGTGGTGCTGGTGATTCCGGCGGTGAACGCCGTGGCGGCGGCGCCGTTCTGGTTTTTGCTGAAGGTGGCGTTTTTTCTGTACGTTATGATCTGGTTCCGGGGGACGTTTCCGCGCTACCGGTACGACCAGTTGATGGATATCGGGTGGAAGGTGCTGATCCCGCTGGGGCTGGGCACGATTGCGCTAAACGCCGTGGTAGGAATGCTCAAAAAAAGCTAGCGCGGCAGGGAACGTTTTCGCGCGGACTTCGTATATTCCTACATCGGTGACGTCTCCGCTGGAGCTCCTTTCCCCAACAACCATTGCTTTGGCGGAGACGCCCGATTGATTGAGTCAAAAACTGGTCCTGGCAATTCAGGAGCCTGGATTGGGCAGGGTGGCAGTTAGAGGCAGGGTATCATTTTGGGGGCGAAAATTCGATAGACTCGCTCCACGCCCATGTCTGCTTCCTCGCCCCCGGCCTTCGGGGACCGTCTGCTTTCCCTTGATGCCTTTCGCGGGTTTACGATGCTGCTGCTGGTTTCGCATGGCTTCGGGATCCACGCGGCGTTTCGGGGGCAATGGGCGCTGGCCGACCAGTTTGAGCACGCGGCGTGGGCGGGGTGTACGCTATGGGACCTGATTCAGCCGGCGTTCACGTTTATTGTGGGTGTGGCGATGCCGCTGGCGCTGGGGCGGCGGACGGCGGCGTGGCGGCATGTGGCGTGGCGGGCGCTGGTGCTGGTGGTGCTGTCGAACGTGCTGTCGAACTGGGGGACGAGCGGGGCGCTGAAGCTGCAGTTCATCAACGTGCTGTGCCAGATCGCGTTCTCCTACGTGCTCTGTTATCTGATTCTGCAATTGCCGGGGCGGGGGCAGGTGGCGGCGGCGGGAGCGATTGTTGCGCTGCACCACGGGCTGTTTTTTCTGTTTCCGGGACCGGCGGGCCCGTTTGACCCGCAGGGTAACTTTGCGGCACGGGTGGACCTGGCGGTGCTGGGCTACAACTACTCGGGCCATTACACGACGCTGAACTTTCTGGGCAATGCGTTGACGGTGTTGTTTGGGTGCTGGACCGGGCTGCTGTTGCAGCGGGAGGGGACGCGGGAGGGGCGGCTGCGGACGCTGGTGGGGGTGGCGGCCGGGGCGTTGGCGGCGGGGTGGGCGCTGGCGCCGGTGGTGCCGATGGTGAAGCGGCTGTGGACGGGTTCGTTTTTGCTTTTTAGCACGGGGTGGGTCCTGCTGGCGTTCGCGTTTTTCTATTGGCTGGTGGAGATGCGGGGGGCGCGGCGGTGGACGTTTCCGCTGGTGGTGGTGGGGGCGAACAGCATATTCATTTACTCGTTTTCGCAGGTGCTGCGGGGGTGGTTGTCGCGGGGGCTGGCGGCGTTTGACGGGCAGCAGTTCGCGTTTTGGGGTCCGGCGGGGGCGGTGCCCCACAACGTGCTGGTGATGGCGGCGATGTGGGGGCTGTGCTACTGGCTTTACGGGCGGCGGATTTTCTTTAAGATCTAGGGCTAGCCGAGGGCGGCGCGGACCTTGTCGCTGAGCACTTTGCCGTCGAGGCGCTTGCCGGCGAGCCGGGCTTTGGCGGCGTTCATGACGAGGCCCATTTTGGCCTTGTCGGTGACGCCGGTTTCGGCGATGGCGGCGGCGATGGCGGCGTCGACTTCGGCATCGGTGGGGGCGGCGGGCATGTAGGCTTCGACGACGGCGAGTTCGGCTTCCTCGCGGGCGGCGGACTCTTCGCGTCCGGCGGTGCGGAACATGGCGATGGACTCTTTGCGCTGTTTGACGAGGATGGAGAGGACCTGGAGTTCGGCGGCCTCGTCGAGGGGCTTGGCGTTATCGGTCTGCCACTTGGTGAGGGCGGTTTTGATCATCCGCACGGCGCCGAGACGCACCTCCTCTTTTGCTTTCATTGCGGCGACCATGTCGCGTTGGATCTGATCGAGAAGAGCCATTGTATTTGCTATTCTAATAGTTTCCTCGATCCTTCTCATTTCCCCAAACATGCACATCAAGAAACAACGCCTTTTGACACCGGGGCCGACGCCCCTTTACCCACCGGCGCTGCAGGCGATGATGGCCAGCGATGTCCATCACCGGACCCAGGATTTTATCAAGATTCAGGCCTCTGCGATGCAGGGTTTGAAGAAAGCGATGGGTACGTCGAACGATACGCTCATTCTGACGGCGTCCGGTTCGGGCGCGATGGAGGCTTCGGTTTCGAACTTCTTTTCGCCCGGCGACAAGGTGGTGGTGTGTTCGGCCGGCAAATTTGGCGAGCGTTGGGCGGAGATGGTGGCGGCCTTCGGGCTGGACGCTATTGTGCTGACCGAGGAGTATGGCAGCGTGGTGAGCCCGGAGCGGCTGGCCGAGACGCTGGCGGCGAATCCCGAGGTGAAGGGCGTCTTCATACAGGCTTCGGAGACTTCGACCGGGGCGGCGCACGACGTGGAGGCGATGGCGAAGATTATCGCCGGGACCGAGGCGATCTTCATTGTCGATGCGATTACCGGTCTGGGTACGATGCCGCTTGATATTGACGGCTGGGGCATTGATATTTGCATTGGCGGGTCGCAGAAGTCGTTTATGATTCCGCCGGGGCTCGCGTTTATCAGCGTGAGTGCGAAGGCGTGGGGGCTGAACGCGCGCTCCTGTATGCCGCGGTATTACTTCGACCTGAAGCGCGAGAAGAAGATGGCGGATAAGGGCGAGACGGCGTGGACGCCGAATACGTCGCACCTGATTGCGCTGAACGTGGCGCTTGAGTACATCAACAATCTGGGCATGGACAAGCTGATTGAGAACGCCCAGTTGCTGGCCAAGGCGACGCGGGCGGCGGCGGCGGCGCTTGGTCTGGAGCTGTTTGCGCCGCGCAATCCGGGTTCGTCGGTAACGGCGATCAAGTCGCCGGCGGGGATCGACTCCGGGGTGATCGTGAAGGGCTTCCGGACCCACTTCGGGGCGATTATCGCCAACGGGCAGGGGTCGATGCAGGGCAAGATCTTCCGGATGGCGCATCTGGGGTATTTCGACTTTGCTGACATGTTTGCCGTGATTGCGGGGCTGGAATTGCTGCTGCTGCAGAACGGGCATCCGGTGGAGTTGGGTGCGGGCGTGGCCGCGGTGCAGCGCCTCTATGCCGAGGTGGCGATGCCGCAGCCGGTGAAGGCTTAGAAGAGGCCGAAGGAACTCGATTATGAAAATTCTGGTAGCGGAACCGATTGCCGCCGCCGGCGTGGAGTTGTTACGCGCGCAGGCGGGCTGGGAGATTGTGATTGCCGATCCGAAGAGCTACGCGGCCCATCTGGGCGATTGTGATGCGCTGCTCGTGCGGAGCGCGGTGAAGGTGAACGCGGAGGTGCTGGCGAAGGCGCCGAAGCTGCGGGTGGTGGGCCGGGCCGGGGTGGGGGTGGACAATGTCGACCTCGACGCGGCGACGGCGGCCGGGGTTCTCGTGATGAACACTCCGGGGGGGAACGCGATTTCGGTGGCCGAGCACGCGATTGGGCTGATGCTATCGCTGGCGCGGCAGATTCCGGCGGCGAGCGCGTCGACCAAGAGCGGGAAGTGGGAGAAGAAGAAGTTTCAGGGCAACGAGCTGCGGGGCAAGACGCTGGGCGTGCTCGGCTTGGGCGCGATTGGGCGGCACGTGGTGACGCGGGCGCAGGCGTTTGAGATGAAGTGCGTGGCCTACGATCCGTTTGTGAATCCGCAGACGGCGGCCGATTTGGGCGTGGAGCTGGTTTCGCTCGATAAGCTGTATTCGTCCTCGGACTACATTACGCTGCACATGGCGTTGACGCCGGAGACGCACGGGATGTTGAACGCGGCGGCGTTTGCGAAGATGAAGCCCGGGGTGCGGATTATCAACTGCGCGCGGGGGGAGCTGGTGAACAGCGCGGACCTGGTGGCGGCGCTCGCGCAGGGGACGGTGGCCGGGGCGGGCCTGGACGTATTTGAGAGCGAGCCGCCGGCGGCGGAGGACCCGCTGCTGCGGGCCGAGGGATTGCTGGCGACGCCGCACATAGGCGGGTCGACGGAGGAGGCGCAGGAGATTGTCGGCGTCCGGATTGTGGAGCAGGTGGTGGAGTACCTGACCAATGGCGTGGCGCTGAACGCGGTGAATATGCCGGCGCTGTCGCCGGAGATGTACAAGGCGGTGGGGCCGTACATTGAGCTGGCCGAGCGGCTGGGCGGATTTGCGGCCTATATTGCGCAAGGGAATCCGAAGTCGGTGCGGCTGGTGTATTCGGGCCGGATTGCGGACTTCAACACGGTGCTGCTGCGGAACGCGGGGCTGGCCGGGGTGTTGAACCGTTCGCTGTCTTATCGGGCGAATCTGGTGAACGCGATGCCGATTGCGACGCAGCGGGGGTTGAACGTGGCCGAGGCGCACGAGAAGCAGCGGACGGGCCATATTGACTCGATCCGGCTGGAGCTCGAGACCGAGGCGGGGTTGACCGTGGTGGAGGGGGCGGTGATTCTGGGCTGTCCGCGGCTGATCATGGTGGACGGGATTCCGTGCGAGGCCAACCTGAGCGGGCATCTGCTGTATTTGAAGAATGCGGACGTGCCGGGGGTGATTGGGCATGTGGGTTCGGTGCTGGGGCGGAATGCGATCAACATCGCGAACTTCTCCTTAGGGCGGACGCCGAAGGTGCTGCCGGGCCAGGAGGTGCTGGCCGTGGCGGTGGTGGAGGTGGATGCCGTGGTGCCGGAAAGCGTGATCGCTGAGCTAAAGGGCAACGCCGCGGTACGAATTGCGCGTCCGGTGGCGTTTGCCGGGTAGCGAAGTCTCAGTTTTCCTGATTAAATTTTTTCCGCTGAGAACACTGTGTTACGCTAAAAGTGCTCTCAGCGGACCTCGCCGGTTCAACATCCCTCCCAGGAGTAGTCTTTCCCTTCAATGAGTTTCACCGTTTTTCTTGGCAATCTCCCCGTTTGGGTGACTGCCGATGACATTAAGTCATGGCTCACCGCAGAAAACCTTGTCGCCGATTCCATCAAAGTAATCCGTAACCCCGAGACGCAAGAATCGAAGGGTTTCGCCTTCATCGAAGCGCCCAATGGCGAGGAGATGAATTCTATCATCCGCCGTTTTGACCGTGCGCCGCTTGAAGAGCGTCTGCTGCGGGCGAACCCGGCCCAGCCGCCGAAAGGCAAGACCCCTGTGCGTGGCGCGGCACCGGCCGCCGGCGCGGGTGCACCACCCGCTTCCGCCGCGATGGGGATGATGGGAGACAAGTCCCGCCGGGGAGGCAAGAAGCACAAGAAACCGACTCGTCCGTCCGGTCCGCCGAGCGCTTTCGCTGAGGAGCTCGCCAAGGCCTTATAGGGCTGTTTCCCTCCTGCCGGCAGGTCATTTGCAAGGGCCGTCACCGTTCTTCGCGGAACGTTGGCGGCTTTTCCATTGCGGCCATCGTTTTCTGCCCGCGGCAGTGGAAGTACGCTATACTGCGAGTAGTACTGGAAGTTTGTTCTACCGCACCCGCTTGCCCTCCTGTTTGCCGGTTCGCTCGATCGGCCTTCCCACCAACACAACTGAATGAATACTTTTTCTGACCTTACGTTGTCCTCCGTTTTGAAGGGCAACCTGGCCAAGCATGGATTTGTCACCCCGACGCCCGTGCAATCGCAGGCCATTCCTCCCGCTCTTGAAGGTAAGGACCTTGTCGCTACAGCCCAGACGGGCACCGGCAAGACCCTTGCTTTTGTCCTCCCTCTTCTCGAACGGCTGCTCAAAAACAAAGCAGCCAAGGGCTCTCAGGCTTTGATCCTGAGCCCGACCCGCGAACTCGCGGTGCAGATTTCCGAGACCTTCAACAAGCTCTCGCCCGGCACGGGCATCCGCGCCGCGGTGGTCGTGGGCGGGTTAAGCGAACGGCCGCAGCTGGCCGATATCAAGCGCGGCGTGCAGGTGATTATCGCCACGCCGGGTCGCCTGTCGGACTTTATCGAGCGCCGCCTGGTGCGGCTGGACTCGATCAACCTGCTGATTCTCGACGAAGCCGACCGGATGCTCGACATGGGCTTCCTGCCCTCGATTACGCGCATCATGGGGTTGCTCGCGCCGGTGCGGCAGACGCTGTTCTATTCGGCGACGATTGAGAGTTCGGTGGCCCACCTGATTACCAAGTACCTGAACAACCCGGTGCGGGTGGCCATTGGGTCGACCACGAAGACGGCCGACCAGGTGGACCTGCAGATGTACGAACTCGAGCAGGACCACAAGATTGGCACGCTCGAGCATATGCTGCGGATTCACGAAGGCACCTTCATGGTGTTTGTCCGCACCAAGCACGGGGCGGACCGGCTGGCCAAACGCCTCGAGGCGGACGGCATCAGTTCGACGAGCATCCACGGCAATCGTTCCCAGGGGCAGCGTAGTCGCGCGCTGAAGGCCTTCCAGGACGGCGAAGTGCGCGTGCTGGTCTGTACCGATGTGGCGGCGCGCGGCCTGCATATTGAGGCCGTGGCGCACGTGGTGAACTTTGACGTGCCGAAGGTGCCGGAAGACTTCATCCACCGGGTGGGGCGGACGGGCCGGGCCGGACTGCGGGGCGTGGCCACGACGTTTGTGACGCGCGCCGAGTGGAACGATGTGCGGCGGATTGAGCGGAACCTGAACGTCCGGCTCGAACGCCAGATGGTGAACGCGGCCGATAAAGCGGCCATTGCGGCGATTCCGGAGCGGATTGCGCAGGCGCCGGAGCGGAAGCTGGAGCTGGTGCACAAGTCGTCGGGCCGGGGCGCCAAGCCGGCCGCCAAGCCGGCGGCGGGCTTTGCCGGCAAGAAAACCTTCGGCGCGCGGCCGAGGAAGTTTTCGGCTCGCTAACGCGCCGGGACGTCCGGGTTAGTCGGGGAGGCGGGCCACTTTGGTTGTCTGGTGGCCCGCCAGTCTCCAGGTTCCCGTCTGCTTGACCCAGAAGTGGATGAGCATGACTTTGTCGTCGAACGGGCCGTCCTGATTGACGCCGGTGACGTGCATCCAGGAATGGGTTAACGCGGACGTGCCGTAGAGGTTCACGGTGACCTTTCTCTGCTCGAGGGTTTTGTAGAGCTGCTTGCCGGAGGTGACCTTGGCGATATAAGTGGCTTTGGTATCGACGATGCCGGTGGCGTGGCCGTAGACGAGGTCGTCGGCAAGCATCTTTTCAAGAGCCGCCGCGTCTTTGGCGAGAATGGCCTGGCGCCAGGCTTGGTCGAGGGCCACGATGTCTTTCTTCGTCTCGGCGCTGAGGGCGCCGGCCAAGGCGAGCACCGCAAGGAGAATCCGCATGAGGCGCAGTATAACAGCGCCGGGGCGGCAGTCTGTGGCGATGGGTCTGTTGCGATACTGGAAATACTCCCTTGCGCGCAACCCCGGGCCTGTCCGCCATCCTGACCGCCGTCGCCGTCTCTATCTTGTGGGGCGGCAATATTGTTTCGATCCGCGTTGGCGTCGATAGCATTCCGCCGCTGTGGAGCGCGTTCTGGCGCATGCTGCTGGGGATGATTTTCGTGGGGGTGTGGGCGCGGCACCGGGGCGTGGGCTTCTGGCCGACGCCGGCGGAGTGGCGGCCGCTGTTCTGGCTGGGGGTGCTGTTTACGGTGCAGATCGGGCTGTTGAACTCAGCGGCGGCACTGACGTCGCCGGCGTATGGGGTGGTGATTCTGAACGCTTACGCCGTGTTTTCGAACCTGACGGGGCATTTCTTCTTCCAACATCTCGAGGAGCCGCTGACGCCGGCGCGCGGGATCGGTTTGGGGCTGGCGCTGGCGGGGGTGACGGTGCTGGCTTTGGGGCAGAAGGTATCAACTCTGGCGCCGGATCCGCTGCTGGGTAATGCGCTGATGATTCTGTCGTCGGCGCTGCTGGGCTTTCGGCAGGTGTACACGCGGTCGCTGGTGCAGACGATTCATCCGACGCGGGCGGTGGTGTGGCAGATGGCGTGGTCGGTGCCGCTGTTTCTGCTGATCGCATGGCTTTTCGAGCCGCCGGTGCTGCGGGAGGTGACCTGGCAGGCGGTGGCGGCGATCTCGTATCAGGGCATTGTGGTGGCCGGGCTCTGCTTCATTCTCTGGGCGCAGCTGCTGCAGCGGTATCCGGCGGGGGCGCTTTCGATGTATGCCTTTCTCGTGCCGGTTTCCGGGATTGCGCTGAGCGCGTGGATTTTCGACGAGCCGCTCCGGCCGACCTTGCTGGCCGGCGGAGCGCTGGTGCTGGCGGGGTTGTTTGTGGTGGCGCGTACGGCGGGGCGGGGCCGGCCGGGGCGTTAGGCCTGGGCGTACTCTTCGATGGACGGGCAGGAGCAGACGAGGTTGCGGTCGCCGTAGACGTTGTCGATGCGGTTGACCGAGGACCAGTACTTGTCCTGGCGGGCGGTGCCGGGCGGGAAGCAGCCCTCGGCGCGGGGATAGGGGCGGCGCCAGTGGTCGTCGGCGATGTCGTGCACGGTGTGGGGGGCGTGGCGGAGCGGGGAGTCGGTGATGGCGAAACGGCCGTCCTGCACCTGCTGGATCTCGCCGCGGATGGCGATCATGGCGTCGCAGAATCGGTCGAGTTCGGCTTTCGACTCGCTTTCGGTGGGTTCGATCATGAGAGTGCCGGCGACGGGAAAGCTCATGGTGGGGGCGTGGAAGCCGTAGTCGATAAGGCGTTTGGCGATGTCGTCGACGGTCACGCCGCAGGCGTCTTTGAGGGGCCGGGGGTCGATGATGCACTCGTGGGCGACGCGGCCGTTGGTGTTCTTGTAGAGCACGGGGAAGTGGGGGCTGAGGCGGCGGGCGATGTAGTTGGCCGAGAGGATGGCCACTTCGGTCGCCTTCTGCAGTCCGGCGCCGCCCATCATGAGGATGTAGACGTAGGAGATGGGCAGGATGGAGGCCGAGCCGTAGGGCGCGGCGGAGACGGGGCCTACGGGAGCCGTGCCGCCGTCGAGCGCGGGGTGGCCGGGCAGGAAGGGGGCGAGGTGGGCCTTGACGCCGATCGGGCCCATGCCGGGTCCGCCGCCGCCGTGGGGGATGCAGAAGGTCTTGTGGAGATTGAGATGGGAGACGTCGGCGCCGTAGTCGCCCGGGCGGGCGAGGCCGACCTGGGCGTTCATGTTGGCGCCGTCGAGATAGACCTGGCCGCCGTGGCGGTGGACGATGGCGCAGATTTCGCGGATCTGCTCTTCGAAGACGCCGTGGGTGGAGGGATAGGTCACCATGACGGCGGCGAGGTGAGCAGCGTGCTTTTCGGCCTTGGCGGTGAGGTCGGCGAGGTCGACGTTGCCGTCCTCATCGCAGCTGACGACGACGACCTCCATGCCGGCCATGTGGGCGGAGGCGGGGTTGGTGCCGTGGGCGGAGCTGGGGATGAGGCAGATGTTGCGGTGGGCGTCGCCGCGGCTGAGGTGGTAGCCGCGGATGGCGAGCAGGCCGGCGTACTCGCCCTGGGCGCCGGAGTTGGGCTGCAGGGAGACGGCGTCGTAGCCGGTGATGGCGCACAGCTTGCTCTGCAGGTCGGCGAACATGGCGTGATAGCCGGCGGCCTGGGCGGGGGGAGCGAAGGGGTGGAGCGCGCCGAACTCGGGCCAGGTGACGGGGGTCATTTCGGCGGTGGCGTTGAGCTTCATGGTGCAGGAGCCGAGGGGGATCATGGCGCGGTCGAGCGCAAGGTCGCGGTCGGCGAGTTTGCGCATGTAGCGGAGCAGGTCGGTTTCGCTGCGGTACTGGTGGAAGACGGGATGGGTGAGGAAGGCGCTTGAGCGGGGCAGGGCGATTTCGCAATCGTCCTCGTTTGCAGGAGTGGCGCCGAAGACGTGGGCGACGGCGGCGAGGACTGTCTCCGTGGTGGTTTCGTCGAGGGTGATGCCGAGGGCGTCGCCGCCGACGAGACGGAAGTTGATGCGGGCTGCGGCGGCGCGGGCGACGAGGTCGGCCTGCCGGTCGCCGACGTGGACAGTGAGGGTGTCAAAGAAGGTGCGGTTGCGGAGGGTGTAGCCGGCGGCGCGGAGGGTGGCGGCGAGGCGGGCGGTTTTGCGGAAGATTTCGCCGGCGATCTGCGTGAGGCCTTTGGGGCCGTGGTAGACGGCGTAGAGCGAGGCCATGACGGAGAGCAGCACCTGAGCGGTGCAGATGTTGGAGGTGGCCTTTTCGCGGCGGATGTGCTGTTCGCGGGTCTGGAGGGCGAGGCGGTAGGCGCGGTTGCCGCGGGCGTCGATGGAGACGCCGACGAGGCGGCCCGGGATGTTGCGCTTGAAGGCGTCTTTGACGGCCATGTAGGCGGCGTGGGGGCCGCCGTAGCCCATGGGGACGCCGAAGCGCTGCGTGGAGCCGATGGCGATATCGGCGCCCATCTCGCCGGGGGGTACGAGCAGGGTGAGCGCGAGCGGATCGGCGGCGAAGATGGCGATGCCTTTTTGCGCGTGGACGGCTTCGACGGCGGGGCGGAGGTCGCGCACTTCGCCGTGCGAGGCGGGGTACTGGAAGATGGCGCCGAAGACTTCGGCCCCGGCGAGATCGGTGAGCGGGTTGCCGACGATTAGCTGCCAGCCGAGGGGCTCGCTGCGGGTTTGGAGCAGGGCAAGGGTCTGCGGATGGACCTCGCTATCGACGAAGAAGCGGGTGGAGGTGCTGGCGGCGACGCGCTTGGCGAGGGCCATGGCTTCGGCCGCGGCGGTGGCTTCATCGAGCAGGGAGGCGTTGGCGACGTCGAGCCCGGTGAGGTCGCAGATCATGGTCTGGTAGTTGAGCAGAGCTTCGAGGCGGCCCTGGCTGATTTCGGGCTGGTAGGGCGTGTAGGCGGTGTACCAGGCGGGGTTTTCAAGGATGTTGCGTTGGATGACGCCGGGCAGGATGGTGCCGTGGTAGCCCATGCCGATCAGCGAGGTGAAGACCTGATTCTGATTGGCGAGCTCGCGCATGCGGGCCAGGGCGGCGGTCTCGGACAAGGCGGGGCCGAAGTCAAGCGGCTCGGCCTGGCGAATCGCGGCGGGTACGGTCTGCGCGATCAGGTCGTCGAGCGAGTCGACATTGACGGCCTCGAGCATCTGGGCGAGTTCGCGTGGCCCGGGACCGATGTGGCGGCGGGCGAAGTCGGTAGCGACGTTGGCGGTATCGGCCGCCGTCTGCAGGGTGTTCCCCATGGGTGTATCCTCTCGGTTCCGGAATTGGGCTTGTCGACCGTCTGGTCTGCTGCTCGAGACCAGGGGCGGTGACGTTTTGCCCCCTCTGTCGGTTCGCCTGAGAACGTTATCCCGTCGGCGGGCTTTGTGGCGAAATTTTGCTCGCCGCGGCCACTTTCCAGAGTACGACCCGGTCGACGGTCCTTCTGCCTGAGAGTTTCCGGGGCGGTTGCTCCTTCGGCGCCGGGCTCGAGACCCGATCTCTCCCGTCGTGGGGTTACTCTTTTAGGGTACACGACCTCGCCGGTACAATAGAGGCTTACCTTGTCTACCGTCGCCGTCATCGCTGAAAAACCGTCCGTTGCCCGCGACCTGGCCAAAGTTCTGGGCGCCACGCAGAAGGGCGACGGCTACCTGCACGGCGGGGGCTACATTGTCACCTGGGCCATTGGCCACCTGGTTTCGCTGGCGCAGCCGCACGAGATCCGGCCGGAGTGGAAGCAGTGGCGGCGCAATACGCTGCCGATGCTGCCGGAGTCCTGGCCGCTGGTGGTTTACGACAAGACGAAAGACCAGTTTCAGACAGTGCGCAAGATTCTGACGTCGCCCAAAGTGGAGCGGATTATTTGCGCGACGGACGCGGGGCGGGAGGGTGAACTGATCTTTCGCTACATCTACGACGCCGCGGAGACGGATAAGCCCGTCGACCGGTTATGGATCTCCTCGCTGACGGCCGATGCCATTCGGGAGGGCTTCGCGCAACTGCAGTCGGCGAGCGCCTACGATGGGCTGGGGGCGGCGGCCCGCGGGCGGTCGCGCGCGGACTGGCTCGTCGGCATGAACCTGTCGCGGGCCTACTCGCTCGCCTACAACGAAGAGCTTTCGGTGGGGCGGGTGCAGACGCCGACGCTGGCGATGATTGTTGAACGGGAACTCGCCGTGCGGGCCTTCGTGCCGGAGGAGTACCGCGAGGTGGTCGTGACGTTCTCGCCGCGGGAGGTTGCGGCGAAGCCAACCTATCTGGGGACGTGGTTCCGCACGCCTGTCAAGGGCGAAACGCTGCAGCAGGCCATGCGGCTGCCGGCCAAGACGGACGATGCCAAGCAGATTGTCGCGCGGGCCAAGTCCGGCGCGGCGCAGATTGCGAGCATCGAGTCCGAGACCAAGAAAATGGCGCCGCCGCTGCTCTACGACCTGGCCGAACTGCAGCGCCACGCCAACCGTCTGTTCGGCTATTCGGCCCAGAAGACCCTCGATATCGCGCAGGCGCTGTACGAGTCGCACAAGCTGATCTCCTATCCGCGAACCGATAGCCGCCACCTGTCGCGGACCGTGGCCGCCGGGCTGCCGGCAATTGTCAAAGCCGTGGCGCCGCAGTATCCGAATCTGATTGCCGAGGGCACGGGGCAGCGGCCGCTGTCGGCCCGCTACGTGGATGACGCGAAGGTCTCGGACCACCACGCGATCATCCCCACGGCCACCAACCCGGCCCGCGTGAACCTGTCGGC
>JADCJL010000055.1 GCA_020247055.1 Acidobacteriaceae bacterium
ACTCCTGGGCGCGGGCCCTGCCGGACTGCATGGCGGTCTTCGACGGACGGAAAATGCGCGCGATCATGACTGTCCCCGTTCTTCCTGCCGGCTCTGGTCGGGGCGGCGTGATTCGAACACGCGACCCTCTGCTCCCAAAGCAGATGCGCTACCAGGCTGCGCTACGCCCCGAAAAGAGCGCCGGCACAGGTTCGCGATAGCCGTCTTCGCGCCGTTCCGCAATCAGTCCGCGGGCTTGCGCATCAGCTTGAAGACCCCGCTCGCCCGGACGACATCGGTCCCGGCGATGTGGGCCCGGCCCTCCACGAAGGCGACGTCACGGGTCAGGCGGGTGACCCGGCTCTCGCCAAACACCCACTCCCCCACCCGGGCCATGTGGAGGAAATCGACGCCGAGGTGGATGGTCACGCTTGACCGGCGAGAGGCCCGCCAGACGGCCGCGGCCAGGAGGCCGTCCATGAACGAGGTCAGCATGCCCCCATGCACCAGGCCCAGGCCATTGGCGTGGCGCGGCAGGGCGAAGAAGGCGTGCTCCGTCATCTCTCCCTGTGGGTCCCGATGGAAGTACGGTCCGTTATGCGTCGAATAGGGCCCGCGGGTTGCAGACTGGACGAAGCCCGGCGGCGGCGAAATGACCTCAGGGCCGGAAGACGGCTCAGCGGACGAAGGGCGGGTCACGGGCGACTCCGGAAGATGGGAAAATCGATGCGGTCGCCCGGCTGAAGGCCAATCTGCGCCGCCCGGCCACCGGCCAGTTCCAGAACCCCCAGGATCGGCCCGCCCGCGGGCCTCGGGGTCTCGTCCAGGGGCCGGGCGTTTCGGATGATGGAGCGCACGACCCCATCCCGGCGGATGTAGATGATGTCCAGGGGGATCAGGGTGTTCCGCATCCAGAAGGCGGCGTCCGGCCGCTCGCGGCCGAAGTCGAACAGCATGCCCCGGTCGGGCGCCAGGCTGCGGCGGCACATCATTCCCAGTTCGCGTTCGCGGTCGGAGTCGGCGACCTCAACCAGAAAGCGGAACTCACCCTTCGCCGTCCGGACGGTGAGAGGCCGCAGGGGTTTCAGTTCAGGGTTGCCAATGCAGGTCGGGGCGGAGGCTGCGGGGGCGGCCGAGAACGCCAAGGGGGCGGTCAACAGGACGAGGGCCGCCAGCAGGAGGCGAAAGCGCGTGGATCGCATACCCTGCCCTTAAACCCGGCCCGCCGGGGGCGCCAGTCAGATCAGCTGGACCTCGGCCACCACCAGTCCCTTGGGGCCGTTCCCGAAGCGGACCATCAGATCCTCGCCCGGCTGCAGATCTTCGACACCAGCGCGGCGCAAGGTCTCGATGTGGACAAAGATATCCCCGGACTCCTGCTCGCGCACGACAAAGCCATAGCCCTTGGTCCGGTTGAACCACTTCACCTTGGCGCGCTCAAATGGCCCTTCGGCGACCGGCGCCCGGCCGCCGCCGTTGGACCGAGGCTGGAAGCCGCCCCTCCCGCCGCGGTCATCTCCATCGCGGTCACGGGAGCCGCCATAGCCCCCCCCGTCACGCTCCCTTCGGAAGCCGCCGTCCCGGTCGAAGCGGCGCTCCTGGGAGGGTTGGGCGGTGCTATCGTCGAAATCGTGAATCTCAGAAACCTGCCAGCCCTTGGGTCGGCGGACCACTGAACAGGACAGGGAAGCGCCTTCAGGCGCAACCTCGCGCCCTACGCCGCGGAGGGAAGTCACGTGGATCAGGACATCCTTGCGGTCGGTAAGTTCAGGCTGGTCGGGGACAATGAAGCCGTAACCCTTGCCCTCATCGAACCACTTTACGCGCCCGCTGATCCGGACCGAATCTTCCTGACTGTCATCAAAACCGTAACCGGACATGGCCCCCTCTCGTCCGACTTGCCTAGGTTCCTGAAAGAAACCCCGCAGACAAAAGTCTTTTCTTGTCTGTTACCCCGCGTCAATGGTCGAATTTAAGACGAACTTCCGCCGATCCAAAAAACAACCGAGGGTATCCATCCTCCCACGCCGGATGAGGCCAGGCGAAGACCGGAGCGACTCTGCGCCCCAACCCGTAGGATGGGGCGCAGACTGCAATGGCGGATCAGAACTTGGCCTGCATTCCGAACTCGAACACACGGCCCAAGGGGTTCTGCGTCATGTAGTCGTAGTTGTACTGGCTCTTGTAGAAGGGCGGCTGGTCGTCGAAGACGTTCCGGACCGACAGGGTCGCGGTCCACCGGTCCTGGAAGGCCAGGCGATAGGTGAAGTCGTGCACCCAGCGGTCACCCCGCTCAAGGCGATTGCCCGCCACCACGGCGTTGACGTCGTCTGTGCCGGACCAGTAACGCGACGTCCAACGCAGGTTATGGTCACCAACCCCCCAGTTTGCATAGATGTTTCCGCGCAGGCGCGGATAGGAATAGAAGGCCGACAAGAGCTCCGACTTTCCTGCCCTGTTCAGAGCTGCGTCGAACACGATGTTCGTGTTGAGCAGGATCGCCGATTCCCGCTTGTAATCGTTGAGAATACTCGCGTCTCCGCCTACCGTGAGGTTGCCCGAGAAGAAATCAAGCCACGAATAGGACGCATTGATGTCAATGCCGGTGATCTCTGTATCCGGCCCGTTGATGACGTTGTTGCGGACCGAAAGGAAGTTGTTCGGATGGCAGGTGGGCACGGCCTGGGCGCCGTAGAGCGTCGAGTTGACGGTTTCGGTGCCGAACACAAAGCGCTGGAAGAGGGCGGAGGTCCCGCACTGCCATGTCGCCGG
>JADCJL010000056.1 GCA_020247055.1 Acidobacteriaceae bacterium
CGGCGGGAGCGGCAGCCGGTGCAGGGCTGCCGGCGCCGCCGGGCTGCTGGGCGCTGAGCCGGGCGTCGTCCTTCTTCTCGAGGGCGGACTCACCGGTCAGCACCTGGCCGCCGACGTCATTGACGCCGGTCGCCACGCCCACGGGCAGCGGGATCGAGGCCGGGAGGGTGGGCCGCATCGACTCCATCGACGGGGTGCCGCTCTTGGCGGCGGCGATCGTATCGGGGCTCTTGCTGAAGACGCCCCAGAAGTTGTGCATCATGCCGGGTTTGGTGCGGTTTTCTTCCTCGTACTTCATGCGGGCGACGGCGACGGGATCGGCTTCGGGAACCTGCATCTCCATCTCTTTGAGCTTGTCGACGGCCTGTTTGGCGAGAGGAGAGAGCGGATAGTCCCGCACGAGGCGCTGGTAGGCTTGACCGGCCTTGGCTTTGAAGCGGGGGCCCATCTTCGAGTAGCTATCGGCGAGCAGCCACAGGTCCATGTCGGCCTTCGAGTAGAGCGGCCACTGGTCGACCACGTTCTGCAGACGGTTACTGGCGGCCGGGTTCGATCCTTTCGAGTTGTAGAACGAGCCGACGCGGAACTCTTTTTCGGCCAGGATCTCCTGGATGTTGCGGAGCAGCTGCTGCGTTTGGGGGGCGAACTTCGAGTTGGGGAACTGAGTGAGCAGGGTCCGGCACTCCTCTTCGGACTTATAGGTGTGACGGTCGTCGCGGTCCGGCTTCTCCATCTGCTTGTAATGGATCATGCAGACCTTCTGCTGGGCTTCGGCAGCCTCCTCCATGGTGGGGTAGAAGAGGATGAAGTCTTTGTACTCGGCTTCGGCTTGGGCCATGCCGTTCGAGCCACCTTCGCGCATCCAGCTATCGGCGATAGCGAGTTTCGCCTTGGCCAGATACTCGGAGGTATCGTAGGTGTTCATGAGGGTGTTCAGGGTGATACGGGCCACCTCATAACGGCCGCGTTCGATGTCCCGCACCGCCTTGTCGAACAGGACCTTGTCCGGCTGCTGGGTATCTTTCGAAATCGGGTTCTCGTACTTCTTCTTCCGGAAGCAGCTCGAGAGCGAGGGAATCGCCAGGGCTGTCACCATCAGAACCGCTATCGTTTTGCGCGAAAGAAACATAAATCCAAATCTCACTTGCTTAAACTCTGGCCTAGACTAGGGACCCCACGCTCGCGGCCTGCCGCAGCGAACGAACGGCGGCGCCGGAATCCGGCGCTCCAAACACACTGGAGCCGGCGACGAGCCATTCGGCGCCGGCACGGGCAATGGCGGCCGCGTTTTCGAGGCCCACGCCGCCATCAATTTCGATTTTGAAGCCAAGGCCGAGACGGCTTCGGCGTTCGGCCAACTGTTCGATTTTCCGGAGCGAACCGGGCAGGAAGCGCTGCCCGCCGAAGCCCGGATTGACGCTCATGATGAGCACGAAGTCGACGATGTCGAGCACCTCGTCGAGGGTGGCCACGGGGGTGGCGGGATTGAGCACGACCCCGGCCAGCGCGCCTTCGGCCTGAATCAGGCGGAGGGTACGGTCCAGATGCGGACAGGCTTCCTGATGGACGGAGACGCTGTCGGCGCCGGATTCGATGAAGATAGGGGCGAAACGATCGGCGTCGGTAATCATCAGATGGACGTCGAGGTGCGCTTTGGTGATTTTGCGCAGGGATTTGACGACCGGGGGACCCATCGTGAGATTGGGGACAAAATGGCCATCCATGACGTCGACGTGCAGCATCGACACGCCCGCCTGTTCGACGCGCGCGATCTCCTCACCCAGCCGGGCAAAGTCCGCAGCTAGTAAAGATGGCAGAATCTCGACCATGGGAGCGCAGTAATCATGCTATCACGGCGTGCCAAAAGCCGTCCCCGGGTTGCTGGCCGGGGAGGCGGTATCCGGCTTGGAGGACGCGGTCGGGGCAGACGGCGGCGACCACGGCTTCGTTCTCCTCCTTTTGAAGCGAGCAGGTGGAGTAGACGAGGCGGCCGCCGGGGGCCAGAACGCCCAGGGCGTGGCGCAAAATGGCGCGTTGGCGGGCGGCGAGGTCATCGAGGTCGGCGGGGGTGATGCGCCATTTGATCTCTGGATTCCTCCCCAGAGTGCCGGTGCCGCTGCAGGGTGCGTCGACCAGAATCCGGTCAAAAGTTTTTACAAACGGCAACGGGGTGGTGGCATCAAGGACGACGCGATCGGCGGCCTCCACCTGCCGGAGACGGTGCCCGTAGCGGTCGGCGGCGACCACGCGGCCGCCGGCGGCGACCAGTTGGCGGGTCTTATTGCCGGGCGCGGCGCACAGGTCGAGGACGGACATGCCCGGCTCGACGCCGAGCAGGGGCACAATGGCGGCGGCGCCCGGGTCCTGCCCCGGAGCGGCCGGCGGGGCGAGGAAGGCCCGCGCGATGCCGGCGGCTTTTTCGGCGCCGAAGGCGGCCTGCCAGCGGGCCAGCAGCCAGGCGGGTGCGGCGAGTGCGACCTCGGGCGAGGGCCAGGGGACCGGGTCGCGGTTCACCTTACGGAGTACGGCGTTGACGAAGCCCATCGCGGAGCGTTTGCGGGCGCGCCGGACCAGATCGACGGCGGCCGAGACGGCGGCGTGGGGGGGAATCCGGTCGAGATAGCGGAGCTGATAGATACCCAGGCGGAGGGCAAGGCGGACCTCGGGGTCGAGCTTGCCGGTTTTGCCGGAGTAGTGACCGATGAGATGGTCGAGCTGCGATTGGACGCGCAGGGGGCCGAGCACGAGTTCCCAGGCGAGGTCGGCGTCGCGCGGGTCAAGACCGGCCACGGCGCCCCGGAGGACCTCCTCGGCCCAGGCGCCTTTTTCGACGCGGAGTGCGGCGTCGAAGGCGATCTCGCGGGCGGTCATTATTGTGCGGTCACGGCGGCGTAGTGCGATTCGACGTAGTCGTTCAACATCGTGATGAATTCGGCGACGATGTGATCGCCGCGCAGGGTCCGGACGAGTTTGCCGTCCACGTAGACGGGCGCGACGGGCTCTTCGAACGTCCCGGGCAGGGAGATGCCGATGTTGGCGTGCTTCGATTCGCCGGGACCGTTGACAATACAGCCCATGACGGCGACCTTCATCTCTTCGACACCGGGATAGGTGCCGCCCCAGACCGGCATCTGCTCGCGCAGGTAGGTCTGAATCTGGTCCGCCATGTCCTGGAAGAAGGTAGAAGTGGTGCGGCCGCACCCGGGGCAGGCGGTGACCTGCGGGGTGAAACTGCGGAGTTCGAGGGCCTGGAGAATCTGCTGGCAGACGAGCACCTCTTCGGTGCGGTCGCCGTTCGGCAGGGGGGTAAGGCTGGCGCGGATGGTGTCGCCGATACCCTCCTGGAGGAGAACGGAGAGGGCCGCGGTGGTGGCGACAATGCCTTTCGAGCCGAGGCCGGCCTCGGTGAGGCCAAGGTGCAGGGCGTAGTCGCACTGCGCGGCGAGCATGCGATTGACGGCGATCAGGTCCTGCACGCCGCTGACTTTGGCGCTGAGCAGAATCTGGTTGCGCCGCAGGCCGTAGCGCTCGGCCGCCGCGGCCGCTTCGAGCGCGCTGACCACCATGGCGTTCATGGTGACCTGCTTGGCGTCGAGCGGTTCGGGCAGTTTGGCGTTCTCATCCATCATGCGGGTGAGCAGCGCGCCGTCGAGCGAGCCCCAGTTGACGCCGATGCGGACCGGCTTCTGGTGTTCAACGGCGACTTCGATCATCGCCCGGAAGTTATCGTCGTGCTTTTTGCCGATGTTGACGTTGCCGGGGTTGATCCGGTATTTGGCGAGGGCGCGGGCACACTCCGGGTACTTCTTGAGCAGCAGGTGGCCGTTGTAGTGGAAGTCGCCGACAATGGGCACCCGGCAGTCATAGAGCATCAGCGTATCGACGATCTTCGGGACCGCGCGGGCAGCTTCTTCGGTGTTCACCGTGACGCGAACAATCTCCGAACCGGCCTTGGCGAGGGCCAGGACCTGATTGGCGGTGCCCGTGATGTCCGCCGTATCGGTGTTGGTCATGGACTGCACCACAATCGGGTTGTCGCCTCCGACCATCACCCCGCCGACATTTACCGGCACCGACTTTCGACGCACAATCGCTGACATACCTTGTAATTGTACCAACCGGACGGGGGTGGCTTTGAATCGTAACCATAAGATTTTTCGATTGGATTGCCGGACAGGCGTCCGTTACCGTAAGAAGACAAGCGGCGCGTTCTCCGGGTCCGAGACCAGGCCAAGGTTGATCGATTGACAAGGACGCTATGTCCCCGCGAATACTCCTCTATGGTTTACCTCCCGAACTCTCCCGCGACCTGCGCGATGTACTGATCACCACGCATTACGTCCCGGAGATTGACGACGAGATGCGCACGGGGACGGCTGGCTGGGCCGCTATCGATCTGGTGTTCTGCCCGGCCGCTCCGGCGGCGCTGGCGGAGGTGTTGGCGGTGACCGCCGCGCACCGGCCCGGGCTGCGGGTGATCGCCACCAGCCGGCTGCCCGAAACGGGCGAGTGGCTCGACGCGGTAGAGGCCGGAGCGGCCGACTACTGTGCCGCTCCGTTTGAAGCGACCCAGATCCGCTGGCTGCTGGCCGCGCATCTGGCGAAACTGAAGCCGGTGGCCGCCTGAGGCGGAAGACACGACCGCATCCGGAGGCGCCCGCCGGACATCAAACAGCTATACTTTAGACAGGAAGCTTTTTTGGTCCCGCGTATGTCTCTGCGTCATTTTTTTCGTCTCGTCACGCACACACAACTTCTGCCCGTACTCGAAAGCGGCGAGGAGACCCTCGTTGGCGGTCAGGCCGTCATGGAAGGGGTAATGATGCGGGCGCCGCACAGCTATTGCGTGGCGGTACGCCGGTCGAACGGAGAGATCGCCACCGAACAGGCGCCGCTGCCGCGGGTCAGCGAAAAGTACCCCATCTTCAAGCTCCCGATTCTGCGGGGCGTCGGGACCCTGGGCCAGGCGATGTCGCTGGGGGTGAAGGCGCTGCGTTTTTCCACCAACATCGCCATGGAGGAAGAGAACGCGGCCAAGGGCAAGCCGGAGGCTTCCTCGGAGGTGCCCGCGTGGATGATGACGCTGAATCTGATCTTCTCGATCGGCTTCTTCATCCTCATGTACAAGGTGCTGCCGGCCTTTGCCACGGGTCAATTGGCCAACTATTTCCCGGTGCTGCAACAGGGCGCGCTGTTCAGCCTCGTCGACGGAGTGATTCGTCTCTGTATCTTCCTCGCGTTTCTTTACGGCATTTCGCGCTATAAGGACATTCACCGGGTGTTTGAGTACCACGGCGCCGAGCACAAGGTGGTTTACAACTTCGAGTCCGGCCAGCCGGTAACCATCCCGAACGCGCAGAGTTTTACCACGCTCCATCCCCGCTGCGGCACCAGTTTTCTGCTGGTGGTGATGCTGATCTCCATGGCGACTTATATGGTGGTGGATCCGTTGTTTGGCTTGAACACGGTGCCCGCCAAGATCGCTTCGCGGGTGGTGCTGATTCCGGTGATCGCGGGCCTGAGTTACGAACTGATCCGGTTTGCCGCCCGCCGGCGCGGGTCGCTGCTCGCGGCCATGACCATCCCCGGCCTGTGGCTCCAAAAGATTACGACACAACCTCCCTCCGACGACCAGACCGCCATTGCGATTCACGCCCTCGAAGGCGCCATGGAGCTCGAAAAGAAGCAGGGCGGACAACTGGTTATCGCTTAACATGCAATACGCCGACAAGTTAGACGCGCTTGAAATGCGCTTTGAAGAGTTGAGCCGGGCCATGGCGGACCCGGATGTAATCAATGATCCGGAGTCTTACCGGAAAACCGCCAAGGCGCATCGCGACATGGAAGAGGTGGTGAACAAGTATCGCGAGTGGAAGCAGGCGAACGACGCGCTCGCGCAGGCCAAGGGCATGTCGCAGGATGCCGATCCGGAGATGCGCGAAATGGCGCTTGCCGAGATCGCCGACCTCGAACCGGCCATGGCCAGGCTCGAAGAGGAGCTGATGATCTTCCTGCTGCCGAAGGACCCGAACGATGACAAGAACATCGTCCTCGAAATCCGGGCCGGCACGGGCGGCGACGAGGCTACGCTGTTTGCGGCCGAGCTGTGGCGCATGTACACGCGGTACTTTGAAACGCAGCGATGGAAGGTGGAGATCACCGACCTGAGCGACTCGTCGGTGGGCGGGATTAAAGAAGTGATTGCGCTCATCACCGGCGAGAAGGTTTACAGCAAGTTGAAGTACGAGTCGGGCGTCCACCGGGTACAGCGCGTGCCGCAGACCGAGACGCAGGGGCGGGTGCACACCTCCGCCGTTACGGTGGCGGTGCTGCCGGAGGCCGAGGATGTGGACATCCACATTGAAGCCAAAGACATCCGGGTCGATACCTTCTGCTCATCCGGCCCGGGCGGGCAGAGCGTGAACACGACCTATTCGGCCATCCGCATCACGCACCTGGCAACGGGCGTCGTGGTCAGCTGCCAGGACGAGAAGTCGCAGATCAAGAATCGCGATAAGGCGATGCGGGTGCTGCGGTCGCGGCTCTACGAGTTGGAACTCGAAAAGCAGCAGGCCGCCATTGGCGCCGAGCGGAAGAAGATGGTGGGGTCAGGCGACCGCAGCGAGAAGATCCGTACTTACAACTTTCCGCAGAACCGCGTGACCGATCATCGGATTGGCCTCACCCTGCATCAGCTCGATCTGGTAATGGAAGGACGCATCGAGGCGATTATCGACGGGCTCGTTACCTACTACCAGGCCGAGAAGTTGAAGGAACAGGCTGGGGATGGCCAGCGAGCCGCCTAGTCTGACCGTCGGAGAGGCCTCACGGCAAGCGATCCGTTTTCTGAGCGAGCACGGCATAGAGAGCCCCCGGCTGACGGCCGAGGTGCTGCTGAGCCGGGCGCTCGGCCAGGACCGCGTGTATCTGTACGCCCATCCGGAAGCCCCGCTGCCGGAGTTGGCCTGGATTCACTTCGGGCGCTGGCTGCACGAACGGACGCAGGGCAAGCCGCTGCAGTACATCACCCGGGAGCAGGAGTTCTACGGGCGGCGGTTCACCGTCGGCCCCGGGGTGCTGATTCCCCGCCCTGAGACCGAACTCATAGTCGAACTCGCTTTGCGAAACGAACCCACCACGGTGCTCGACATCGGCACGGGCTCCGGCATTCTGGCCATCACCCTGGCGCTTGAATGGGAGCGGCCGACGGTGGCGACCGATATTTCGGCCGAGGCGCTCCGCATCGCCCGGGCCAATGCGGAGGCGCTGGGGGCGCCGGTGCAGTTCGTGCAGGCCGACTTGGCCGCCGCCTTCGCCGGCCACTCGTTCGATGCGATTGTGACCAATCCCCCCTACGTCCCGGCCGGCGACGGGCCGGGCCTGCAGCGGGAAGTGCGCGATTGGGAGCCCCCGACCGCGCTCTTCAGCGGCCCGGACGGCCTCGACCACTACCGCCGCCTCGAACCGCTCTGCCGGCGCCTGCTCCGCCCCGGCGGCTGGCTGCTGGGCGAGTTTGGCTACGGGCAGGCGGCCGCCATCGCCGAGCTGTTCCAAGGCTGGCGGGCCGTCGAACTCCACGCCGACCTCGCAGGAACGCCCCGCGTGCTGGCCGCCCGCACTTGACTCTCCCCCCGCAAACATGAAATAACCTTTTCTAATCATGCGACGCCGTGAACTCTTTCAAGGCGCGGCCCTGGCCGCCGCCGCTCAACTCCCCGCCTCCGCCGCCAAATCGAAAAGCCAGGGCAAACCGGTTCTGATGAAGGCCGGCCATCAGCACGCCGACGACCCGGAAACGCTGAACGCCCTCGCCGCGTTTGGCGTCAACAATATCTGCTCCGGCCTGCCCTCCCGGAAGCTCGACGAGAAGTGGAGCGTCGATAGCCTCAAGGCCCTCCGCGACCGCGTCAACAAACACGGCATCACCCTCGACATGGTGCCGCTGCCGCTCAGCTCGGCCTACATCACTCGCGCCGAGTACCCGGCCATCATGATGGGCAAGTCGCCGGACCGCGACCGCGCCATCGACGAGGTCTGCCAGATGATCAAGAACGTGAAGGAAGCCGGCATCCCCGCCGTCAAGTACAACATGTCGATCCTCGGCGTCGTCTCCACCGAGCCGACCAAGGGCCGGGGCGGGGCCATTCAGCGCAGCTTCAAGTACGCCGGCGCCAAGCAGGATCCGCCGCTCACCGAAGCCGGCGCCGTTTCCGAAGACATCTACTGGGAGCGGATCACCTACTTCCTCGACCGCGTCGTCCCGGTTGCCAACGAGTACAAGATCCGCATCGCCTGCCACCCGCACGACCCGGCCATGCCCAAAAACAAGGGCTGGCGCGGCTGCGAAACCGTACTCAGCCCCGAGGGGCTCAAGAAGTTCGTCTCCATCCGCGAGAGCCCCTACCACGGCCTCAACTTCTGCCAGGGGACGATCAGCGAAGGCCTCGTCGACCCGAACAAACAGATCCACGACTACATCCGCTACTTCGGCACCCGCAAGAAGATCTTCAACGTCCACTTCCGCAATATCGAAGGCGGCTACCTGGACTTCAAAGAGACCTTCCCGGACAACGGCTCCGTGAACATGCTCGAAGCGCTGCGGACTTATAAAGAAGTGGGCTACGACGGCATGGTGATGCCCGACCACGTGCCCCGCGTCGAAGGCGACCCGGGCGGCAAGAAGAGCTTCGCGTTCTGCTTTGGCTACATCCAGGCCGGCATTCAGATGCTCAAGATGGAAGGCTGAGGTTTCCCCGCCTCGGGCGGTAATGACCTGCGACAATATGGGGGAGTTGGCTTCGTTTCGCGAAGTCCAACTCCCCGTTTTCTTTTTATAAAGCCTAATGGATCTGAAAGCACTTCCTACCCCCGTCCTGCTGCACATCGCGAAACTGCTCGAGATTTCGCTGCAAAGCCTGGTGGCCACCATCGCCTTGTTTGACGAAGGCGGCACCGTTCCCTTCATCGCCCGCTACCGTAAGGAAGCCACGGGCAATCTGGACGAGGTGAAAATCCTCGCCATCCAGGAGAAACTCGAATACTTCCGGGAACTCGAAGACCGCCGCGCCACCGTGCTCGCCTCGATTGCCGAGCAGGGCAAGCTGACCCCGGAACTCCAGGCCAAAATCGAAAAGACGCTCGATAAGTCCGAACTCGAAGACCTCTACCTGCCCTACAAGCCCAAGCGCAAGACCAAAGCCAGCGTGGCGCGCGAGAAAGGGTTCGAGCCGCTGGCGCTCTACCTGTGGGAGCAGGTTCCCAACGGCCAGCCGCTCGCCGCCTACGCCGCCACCTTCGGTGACCCGCAGGAGGCGCTTGAAGGCGCCCGGC
The DNA here is from genome assembly GCA_020247055.1 of Acidobacteriaceae bacterium. Taxonomy (GTDB): domain Bacteria; phylum Acidobacteriota; class Terriglobia; order Bryobacterales; family Bryobacteraceae. The sequence goes on from JADCJL010000056.1 coordinate 9,331, forward strand.
ACATCATCTCCGAAATGGTGGCCGAGAACGCGGACTTCCGCAAGGCCGTGCGCGCCATGATGGCCGAAAAAGGCATCGTGGTTTCAAAGGCCATCGAAGGCGTGCCCGACCCGGAAGGCAAGTTCCAGATGTACGCCGACTTCTCCGAGCCGGTGGCCAAAATCCCCTCGCACCGCATGCTGGCCATCCGCCGGGGCGCCAAAGAGGGTATTCTGCACTTCGAGATTGAACTGAACCGCGACGAGGTCTGTGCCTGGCTCCGGGCCAAGGTGTGTCGCGAACCCGGCGAATGGCAGCCGCATCTGCACGACGCCATTGAAGACGGCTACGACCGGCTGCTCAACCCGTCGATTCAGACCGAAATCCGCCTCGACCTCAAAGACCGCTCCGATGAGGAGGCGATCAAAGTCTTCCGCGAAAACCTCGAAAACCTGCTGCTCTCGCCGCCGGCCGGCGCGCTGACGGTGATCGGCGTCGACCCCGGCATCCGCACCGGCTGCAAATTGGCGGTCGTGGATGACACCGGCAAGCTGCTCGAGCATACGGTGATCTATCCGCTCGAGCCGAAAAACGACGTCGCCGGATCGATCCGGACGCTGTCGCGGCTGATTCAGCAGCACAAGGTCCAGGCCTTCGCCATCGGCAACGGGACCGGGTCGCGCGAGGTGGCCGAGGTGATCAAGCAGGCCAATCTGGGGCCGTTCTCCGTGGTCGTTTCTGAAGCGGGCGCCTCGGTCTATTCCGCTTCGGACGTGGCGCGGCAGGAGTTTCCGGATCTGGACCTGACGGTGCGCGGCGCGATCTCGATCGCCCGGCGTTTGCAGGACCCGCTGGCCGAACTCGTGAAGGTGGACCCGAAGTCGATCGGCGTCGGGCAGTATCAGCACGATGTCGATCAGCGGCGTTTGAAGCAGGGCCTTGAGCAGACGGTGGAAAGCTGCGTGAACCGCGTGGGCGTGGATCTGAACACGGCCTCAGCGCCGCTGCTTAAGCAGGTGGCGGGGCTGAGTGAACGCGTGGCGCAGAAGATTGTCGAGTTCCGCAACGAGAACGGCCGGTTCAAGAGCCGGGTGCAGCTGCTCGCCGTCTCCGGCTTCGGGCCGAAGACGTTTGAACAGGCGGCCGGCTTTCTGCGCATCCGCAACGGGGAGAATCCGCTCGATATGACGGCGGTGCATCCGGAGTCCTACCCGGTGGTGGAGGCGATTGCGGCCTCCCTGCAGGTGTCGGTGCCGGAGCTGATCGCCAAGCCGGATCTGGTGGAGAAGGTCAAGATTGAAGGCTTCAAGACCGAGAAGGTGGGCCTCTACACGCTCAACGATATTCGCGAAGAGCTGCGCAAGCCGGGGCGCGACCCGCGCGAGAAGTTTGTGGTGCCCAAGTTCCGGGATGACGTCAAGGAGATGAAGGACGTCTCGGCGGGCATGGTGCTCGAAGGGGTGGTCACCAACGTCACCAAGTTCGGCGCGTTTGTCGATATTGGCGTGCATCAGGACGGCCTTGTCCACGTGAGCGAGATCAGCCACCGGTACATCACCGACCCGGCCGAGGCGCTCAAGGCGGGGCAGATTGTGAAGGTGTCGGTGCTGGCCGTGGACCTGAAGACGAAGCGGATTGCGCTGTCGATCAAGGCGCTCGAGCCGAAGCCGGCCGGGGGCGGGCGACCGCAGCCCCGGCAACAGCAGGCGCCGCAGCCGTCGATGCAGGATAAGCTAGCCGCGCTCTCCGGGAAGTTCCGCACCCGGTAGCGGCGGTAGTTGCGAGAAGTGTCTTCGCCCGTGGGCTGCCATGGCCAGTAGCGCGCAGCCCAGGGGCGGCTTGAGCAAGGAGTTGGCGGGCGAGACGACCTTGACGCGTTCGAGGTCGTAATCGGCCGCGCGGTGGATGCGTTCGATGAGCGCATCGTGAGCGGCGAGGAATCCGGCCAGGGTGGCGTCCACGTCCGGGTTCTCGGCGGGGGCGAAGGCCTTGGGCGCCCGGAAGCGCTGGCGGATGGGAGGTTCGAGGGTGCGCAGAAACAGGCGCCAGACCCAGCCATAATTCGGCTCCCCGGGCGGTGACGCGGTTTTTTCAGCCCGGGCAAGGGCGGCGTCGATGGCCGGCAGATACTGCTCGACGGTCCGGCGCAGGTGATCGAGAATCTCGACCGGGCTCCAGGCCTCCGGCGCCGGCCGGGCGCCCATCTGCGCCCTGGTCAAGCGGTCGGCCAGCGTCCGGGCGCGGGCTTTCAGCGTCTCAATCTGCCGGCGGTAGTCTTCGAGCACCGGCGGCAGCGGGCCGTTGCTCACACCGACTCCTGATGCTTCTCCGCCCCGCGCTCCATGAACTCGATCTCCCAGAGCAGCCCTGCCGCGGACATACGCGCTTCAAAGATCAGCCGGAAGGTGCCGTAGGCGAGAAAGCAGGCGCCGCCAAGGCCCATGGTGATGGGCATCCAGCTGAGGCGCTTGAGAAAGACCGAAGCGATGCCGATGGAGACGCTGGTGCCCACGAACATCGCCGCCGCCAGATAGAGCACCTGCATCACCTGAATCAGCAGGCGGGCGCGGCGGCCGAGGATCTCCACCTGGCCGAGCAGCATCTGCTTGCGGTCCGGGGTGATCCGGACTTCGTGGGCGGGATCGAAGTCGTTGTCGAGCAACTCGGAGATCTTGCGGATCCGGTCGATGCCGCGGCCGAGGCGGGTAGAGGTAGAGAGGATGAACGTGCCGGTGGCGGACAGCAGCAGGGCCGGCGTAATCATCGACGTGAGTACGGCCAGCCCCGCGGATAGAGTAAAGAACTCCGGATTGTTGAAAATCGGAGGAAGCGGGAACACCCTTTCAGATTAGTCGTTCTTCTTGTCGATCCGCATCCGCTGCAGGATCACGGGCCCGTTGCTGCCTGCGGCGGTGAGGGTGAAGTCAGGCGGCAATTGAAACAGGTGCGGCGACGGTTCGCCTTTGCGGAGGCTGGTGAGCCGGTAGGTGGTCTCGCCGGCGCGAGGGTCTTTCCGGGTCGACAGAACGACGGTTTTCAACTCGGCCGAAAACCACCGTTCGCTCACGGTAACGAGCGGGAGATCGTTACCTACGGCGCCGGCCGGCACGGTCACCGTCGTCCGGGTCCCCTCGGCCTCGGTGCCTTCGATCATGCGCTTGCCGAGCGGTTCGGTTTTTGTGGCAAACGGAGCCGGATCGCCGGCCGCGCCCTCGGTGCGGACGAACTTGATGACGTCGGGTGGGGGGCCACCCGGGGGGGGCGCCATGGTGGATAAAAACAGGACATTCTGACCGGCCGGCGGCGTGGGCAGATCGGGCATCGTGATCTTGCGCGCGGTCTTTTTCTGGTTTTCGAGGATCAGATCAACTTTGGCGACCGGATCGTGAATGAACGTCACCGGGCCCATCTCGCGCCGGGTGCGCCCCTCGGCGTCGCGCGCATAGACCTCGCTGCGCTTGGAGGTGATGCGGTTGCCATCGGCCAACTGCTGCATGCTTTCGGTCACAAACTCCCCCGAAAACGGCGCACCCTTGACGACCGTCATCTCAATAGAGACCTCCGAGCCCATGCTCAGCGCCATGGGTCCCCCTGGCCCGGCCGTGCCGACCTCGAAACGTTCGACGCGCACGCCGACCGGCGGCGGGGGAGCCGCCGGCTGACCGTAGCCGAGCGCTCCGGCGAACAATCCCATTCCCAAGAGCTTCTTCTTCATATCTTCTCTCCTCACGAATTATTGCACCGGGGCGGCCGGACGAATCGCCCGCACCGTGCGATCTTCTCCCAACAACAACTCCACCTGGGCCGGTTCGGTCCAGGATCCGCTATCGATCGCCACACCGTAGCCCACCAGGGCCGCGCGTGGCACGACGGCACGCACGATGCTCGCCCGCTCGAGGGGCTCCACCGCCTGCCAGGCCCCGACGGGGACGAACGGCTGCGGGGCGGGGCGGCGCCGGGCGCGGCGAGCCGGGGCGGGTTTCCCTTCAGTAGCGCACAGGCCGCGCAGGCACGGCACCAACGGGCGAGGAACGCGCCCCTCCTGCCGGGCCGAAGCGAGTCCGTTGTGCGCGGGTTTCTCAGAAGCATCGGACGGGGGCATGGCCTTGGCCAGCGACGGAAGCCCGTGAGGGGTTACGGCCAGGGTCGGGGCTGGGGATGAAACCCGGGGGAGTTCGCCGGGACCCGCTGCCGGCTCGTGGACCGTCCAGAAAACGAAGACCAGCGTCGCCGCGGCCGCTACGGGTGCCGCCCACGCCATCCGCCGCCTCCACCGGCGCGCCCGCAACGCCCGGCGCAGCGCCAACTCCACCCGCACCGGGGCCGACTCCAACCGCTGCTCCGCCGCCCATTCCCGCAGCTGCTGCTCCCTCACAACTCCCTCCTTACGGCCGGCGCCAGGCGCTCGGCCAACATCGCCTTGGCCCGGTGCAGCCGGGACCGGATGGTGCCCTCCGGCACCTCGGCGATCCGGGCCGCTTCGGCATAGCTCATCTCTTCGACCACGCACAGCACGAGCACCTCTCGGAAAACAGCCGGGAGCGCGGGGATCCTCGCCCGCAGCTGTTCCCGCAGGTCGGCGTGCTCCAGGTCCTCGCGCGGGTCTACCGCAATCTCCATCTCGTCCTCGGGTAGGCTTTCGTAACGCCGCGCGACGGCCGCGTGCTTGCTCATCTGGCGGCGCGCAACGGCGTAGAGCCAGCTCAAGACGGTTCCGCGATCGCTATCGAGGCTCCCGCCCTGCCGCATCAGGGCAAGGAAAACCTCCTGGGTGACCTCGGCCGCGGTCTCCCGGCACCCGGACATCTGCAGGACGTATCGAAAGATCGCGCCCTGCCGCCGCCGGTACAGGACCGTGAAGGCAACCTCGTCGCCCCGCCGCAGGGCGGGCAGCAGCTCTTCATCCGTTTGGTCTCCCATGGCTGGCTGAACATATATACGGCCGGCCGGCCGCGGGTTCCCCAAAATTTTCAGCCCAGCGCCCGGTCGACGGCGCGCCGGATGGGCAGCGGCAGCCGGTAGTCGTCGAAGCGGTCTACGGGGCACCAGGCGGTGGCCCGGACCTCGTCAGAGCCCTCGACCCGGGATGACGCCGCCCGAAAGCGGAAGATCAGGTCGTGATGAAGATGGAAGGGCTCTTTCTTGCGCCCGGGAATGCCGTGGACGTCGAGGCCCACCAGGACCGGGGCGGAAGAGGAGTCGATCAGCACACCCGTCTCTTCGACCGCTTCGCGGCGTGCGCTGCCCGCGATGGTGGTGTCGCGATCGGCCTCCACGTGGCCGCCGGGCAGGAGCCAACGGTCGAGGCGGCGATGGTGAACCAGCAGGACCGCGGGTTCGGCCGGATGGAGAACGCAGGCAGTGGCGGTGATGTGACCGGGGGCGAACTGGTGGCGCGCAAACGGATAAGGCGTCTCCCGCAGCAGGTGCAGGATCAGCTCACGGCTCTTCCAGGCCTCGCCATCGCGCTCGTCCTCCCAGGCGGTGACGAGCGACTGGACGGCAAAGGGTTCGAGCACCTAGAGATTCCTCTTGAGAAAATTGATGATCTGGTAGCCGTCCATGAACTTGAAGGGAGACTCGCCCATGGTGTAGTGGCCGCAAGGCAGGGCGACCACCTTGTGCGCGATGCCATGGTCGGCGATGGCGCCGACGATCTGGCGGGAGAACTCGGGCAGGAAGGTGGTGTCGTACTTGGTGTAGATGAACAGGTTTTTCTTGTGGGAATGCGCGGCGTAGTGCCGCAGGTAGTTCATCGGACTGATGGCGCCCCACAGATCGCGCAGGCGCTCCTGGTCGAGGTGGCCTTCGAGGCCCTTGCGGACGTGAACGGTCGACAGGCCGGTCCAGACGACATCGGCCACGTAGGAGGAGCAGTGGTTATAGACGTTGACCTTAATCCGCGGATCGAAAGTGCTGGCCAGGAAGGCGTAGCAGGAACCGAGGCTGGTTCCGACGATGCCGATTTCCGAGTAGCCCTGGCCGATGAGCCAATCGACGCAGGCCCGGACATCGGCTACGGCCTGGCGGGTGGCTTCGATGGTGCGGCCCACGTTGGAGGAAACGGCGTAGTCGGCGCGGTGGAGTTCGGCGGGCATGCGGAAGTCGTGGTAGGGCAGGCTCAGGCGGAGCGCGGAGATTCCGAATTTGGCGATTCCCTTGGCGAGGCCGACGTGCTGCGGGAGGGTGGAGTTCCAATGGGGGAGGACGACGACGGCTTTACCGTTTGGCTTCGCGGCCGGGCACCAGAGTGCGTGGACGAGGTTGTTGGCCGGGTGGGGGCTGGGGACCGGGGTACGAAAACGCAGCCAGTCGCCTTCGAGCCGATACTCTGTGGCCCTTTCGTAGGCGAAGAAGGCCTCCGGCGCGGCCAGGATCGATTGATTGAGATTCTGGAAGTACTGTTCCGGGTCGCCCGGGTCCGCGGCCTCCATCGGCCACCCCTGCGTCCATTCGACACCCCACTCAAAGGGCCGCACCACCCGGTCGTTGGACCGGAAACAGAGAGCGGCCTCCCGTTGCGTAATCCAGCGTTCGTACCAGGTGCGGAGCATAAAGAGTTGACCTTTGATTTTACCAGCCATCTTTCGTTGCGTTCGGCGACGAACCGGGATGTGTTCGGCGGGGAGAGGCGGAACGGTGGGCGGAAACAAGGGGAAAGGGTGTACGTCAAAGCACGGAGCAACCACACCAACATCACCTAGCAGTGCGAGACTTTCCCCACATTGAACGATGATAAGAAAGAACGAGCGTTAATGACCTGCAAGGTATGCCAGAAATCGCTGAGCCTGCTCCGCCGTCTGAACGACCGGGAGTACTGCTCGGACGAGCATAGAGCGGCCGGTACAAAGCGCTCCGCCTCGGCCTTGCGTGACGTCGAAGGGGCGGAATACGAAACAGCGGCAACGTGGGATGTCGCCGCAAAGAAGGCCAGCCCCGTGCAGGATGCCGAGGGGTTGTGGAGCTACACGCAAACGGCCCTGCTCAGCATTCTGGCGTTGAGTGGCATTCTATTTCTGGCCATCCAGTTTTCCGGCAGTACGTATCAGGGAGAGCGCGCGAATAAGGGCCAGACCGATTGGATGAGTACCATGGTGACGTCGCTGTTCAGCCGGGAGACGACCATCCCCCAGCCGGTTCGCTTGTATCAGGATTTCACCACACCCAATCTCAAAGAATGGACCCCGCTTGCGGGAGGCGCCAACTGGAGTATCCGCAACGGCCTGATGCAGCCAGGAGGCCTCCGCCTCTGGCAGGAGAGCCGCACCATGGTCGACTACCGGTTTCAGTTCGAGGGGAGCATTGAGAGTTCGTCGTTGAGTTGGGCGGTCCGGGCCGTCGATCATCGGAATTATCAGGCGAGCAAGATGGTGATTCGGGGAGATCGATCCAGCTCGACGAATGAGTTGGTGCGGTTTACCGTGATTGACGGCAAGGAGATGGCCCGAATCCGGATCCCGATTCCGGTTCAACTCCGGCCCCACGCGTTTCACCACTATGAAGTGCGGGCAACGGGCAACCATCTGCTCACTTATCTGGACGGGAAACTAGTCGATTCTTATATCGACCCTCGCTTGTCTTCCGGGGGGGTGGGATTCTTCACTGAGGCGCGGGAGCGCTCCGCGATCCGCTGGGTTCGTCTGCTGCCAGGCCGGGAATTTACCGACCAACTTCGAAGTTACTTCTCCTTCGGACTGGACTTACCGTTTCTGAAGTGACCTTCCGCGCCGGTTCGGTCTGGTGCGCTACCGAGAGACAAAACCATCAGCGGCTTTGATCACGCTTTGAACCAGGGGACGCGAAGTATCCCCCTTACGGCAGCGCATCTCGACCCGGCGCCGGCCGCGACAGAGGCTTCGGGCAAAAGCTGGTCCCCTCCAAGACGGAATGGGCACCACAAGCGGAGCGATTCTCGAACTACCGCTGCTACGCCGCCCCCCGCTACGGCTTCTCCACCGGTAACTCCGCCATCCCGCTCCACTCCTCAAACGAGCCGTCGTACAGCCGGACATCCCGACCGGCCACCCGCGCAGCAAAGTACGGCACCGTGGCCTGCATCCCGATATGGCAATAAGTCACCAGCGTCTCACCGGCCCCCAACTTACCCACCAGCTCCCCCACCGGCAAAAACGACTTACCCGCCGTCAGCAACGTAGGAAACGGCACGCTCACCGCCCCCGGTATGTGCCCCGCCCGCGGCATATTCCCCGCGCTCGCCCCCGTATAAAACTCCGGCAGCCGCGCATCCACGATCTTCACCGCCGCATCCCCCAAATGGCCCTTCACCCAGGCCGCATCCACAATCAGCTCCGGCCGCGGCCGCACGGTCAAACTGACCGCCGGCGTCACCGTCGGCGACTCCGTCGTTACCGGCAACCCTTTCGCCTTCCATGCCGCCAATCCCCCGTCCAGCAGCGACGCCGGCAAGCTGTGGTATTCGAGTGTAAACCAAACCCGTGTCGCCGTCTGAATCGACTCATTGCCGGCGTACACCACCACCGGCGTGCCATCCCCAATTCCCCACTGCCGCAGCCGCTCGCGCATCAACTCCGCCGGCGGCATCTCCAGCCGCAACTTCGCGTCCGGCCGCGACACATCCGCCAGCGTCACCAGCCGCGCCCCCGCAATATGCCCCTCAGCGTAGTCCTTCGCCGACCCGGCATGCAAAATCACCACATCTTTCTGGCTCGACAACCACTCCGGCGTCACCAGCAGGTTCACGGCAGCCAACAGCATCGAAATCGCAAGCATCCCTCCAGTGTGCACAAACCCACAACCAAATGCCCAATTCTAAGAAAAAATAACGATAATACTCCCGACATTCCGAACGAAATGTTATGAAGGATAGAAGGATTTCTCCCCGCCATGCGTAACTTATCAATTTTCCTCCTCGCCGCGGCTGCCGCCTGCGCCCAGCCGGCCTCTCTGGTCGCCACCTATCCCTTCGAGAACTCCCTCGCCGCGCTCCAGCCCGGGGCACCCGCCCTCCTCGCCGTCAACCCTGATACCGGCAACGCCTTCGTCTCCGACACGGTCCTCGGCCAAACCCGCACCGTCTACCAGCTCGCCGGCCTCCAACTCCGCCCGGGCGCCCTGCTGAACCCGAACTCCTACTCCGTCGAACTCCTCTTCGCCTATACCGAAACCTCCCACGCCCGGCGCCGCATCCTCGACATCGCCGCAGGCGCCTCTCACGACGGCCTCTCCCTCAACTCCAACAACCGCCTCGAACTCTCCCGCCTCCGCACCGGCGCCTACGCCTACCCATCCGGCCAGTACGTCCATCTCATCCTCACCGTCGACGCCAACCAGGCCCGCCTCTACGCCGACGGCAACCTCGATCTCGAACTCGATGCCGCCTCCCTCCAACTCGCCGGCCCCAACCCAGTGCTGCATCTCTTCCCGGACGACGCAGCGGGCAACCCTGCCACCGCCCGCATCGCCCTCCTCCGCGTCTACTCGCACGCGCTGTCCGCTGAACAGGCCGCCACCCTCGCCGCCAACCCCTTCACCGCCAACACCGCCACCGAAGTCCCCTCCTTCACCGCCGCCGGCGTCCGCAACGGCGCCTCCTTCGGCGAAGCCAATCCCATCGCCTCCAACGCCTTTTTCTCCATCTTCGGCTCCGCCCTCTCTGACGCCACCGGCGACTGGACCGGCAAGTTCTCCGGCTCCATCGCCCCAACGCTCCTCAACGGCACCCGTGTCCTGATGAACGACCGGCCGGCCTTCCTCTCCTACACCTCTCCCGGCCAGCTCAACGGCGTCGCCCCCGACGGCCTCACCGCCGGCCCCGTCTCCGTCGTCGTCGAACGCAACGGCGTCCGCAGCACCCCCGTCACCGTCCAGGCCCGCGCCGTCAACCCCGCCTTCTTCACCTTCGAACCCCGCAATCGCCGCTACGCCGCCACCCTCTCGCTCGACTTCAGCGCCTATATCGCCCCGGCCGACCTGTTCGGCGTCTCTACCATCAACAACCTCCGCATCCGCCCGGCCCGTCCCGGCGACTTCATCGGCGTCTACGGTATGGGCCTCGGGCCCACCACGCCCAACCTCCCCACCGGCACGCTGCCCCCGGTCCTCAACGGCGGCCACCCCGCCGTCGGCCCCGTTCAACTCCGCCTCGGCGGCCAGGCCGTCACGCCCATCTACGCCGGCTTGGCCAACAATCTCGTCGGCGTCTACACCGTCAGCTTCCAGGTACCGACCCTGCCCTCCGGCGACCACGAACTCATCGTCACGGTCAACGGCGTCTCCTCGCCCTCCGGCGTCTTCATCCCCGTCGTCCGCGACAACGTCGTCGGCCCCGGCCTCCCCACCCCGGATTAATACCGAAGCATCCCAAGCAACTATCCTGGAGGCAGTGCCCCCCGCCCTGCTCTGCCTCCTCCTACCCCTCCTCGCCGCCGCGCAAACCACCCAGTCCACCGGCACCCTCCAAGGCACCGTCCGCGACCGCACCGGCGCCACCATTCCCAACGCCGCCCTCACCGCCCGCAACCAGGACACCACCCTCGAACGCCGCGCCACCACCAGCGCCAACGGCCAGTTCACCTTCCGCGCCCTCCCCCCCGGAACCTACACCCTCACCGTCGCCGCCCCCGGCTTCGCCCCCGTCCAAACCGCCCCCTTTCCCCTCTCCCTCGGCCAGATCATCCACCGCGACCTCGAACTCGCCCCCGCCGGCCTCACCGAATCCCTCGAAGTCAACGAAACCCCCGAAGCCATTGACCTGGCCGCCTCCAGCGCCAGCGTCGCCCTCGGCAACGAACGCATCGAAGAAGCCCCCGCCCGCAGCCGCAACTACCTCAACTTCGTCCTCGCCGCCCCCGCCGTCGCCCCCTCCGCCGGCAGCAGCTCCCAACGCACCATGACCGGCACCCGCACCCCCATGGGCGACAGCGGGTTCACCTCCGGCGGCCTCCGCGCCCGCAACAACGCCATCCTCATTGACGGCACCGACAACCGCGACGAAACCACCGGCGGCAACCGCGTCGCCATCGGCCTCGAAATGGTGCAGGAGTTCCGCGTCGCCACCG
>JADCJL010000057.1 GCA_020247055.1 Acidobacteriaceae bacterium
AATCGGGAGTTGGAGCGAAAGCTGCGGGCTCGCTATTCCATATATTCAGATCTGATGGCGCGAAACCACGACGTTTCTTCAACTTACCGTGGGCAGAGGCGCTGGACGTGGGAAACTCGCGCTAGGTTGTCGTGTTCACCCAACACGCCACCAGCAACAACCAGTGCTTTTCCGACGCGTTGGCCCGGGTCTTTTCGGAGAGAACTTCCGCAAGGTGATCTCCAGGAGAAGAGCCCAGAGTTACCTCCTATTAGACTCCTTCGCACTTCACGCGAGCCATTTCAGAAAGCCAGCCACCGTCGCTGGACGCGTCGTTTTCTTCTTCGCCGTTCTTTATCAAGCTCTTGGATGCTGAACAGATGGAGCTGGTTATGGCTAGTATTGCGATGGACCGGACCAGTCGTCTGATGGATGGGCCATGCGTGTCGAGCAGCTGCTTCGCCTAGGATGAAGTGTCTCGCCGGAGTTCGTCGCGCGGCAGACGGACTCATAAGAGATGAGCCGACGATCCGGTTCGGATGCCGTCTAAGGGCGCCGACCCTCTCGGGAAATCGTACCTATTTCGCTCCGGCCCGGCACTGAGGGACAAGCACAGGGTGGCCGACGGAAGCGACCGGACATTCGTCCATGCGGGAGATCCGGTGGATGGCCACCAACGGTGGGTTACCGGCCGAAGTGGGCGGCGGCGGCTACGCGGGCGCGGGCTCGTTCGGCGGCGGCGAGGGCGCGGGGGATGTCCATCTCTCCGCTCTCCTTCAAACGCCGCTCCGCACGATCCAGAGCCGCTTCCGCTCGCTTCAGGTCGATCTCGTTGGGGTTCTCCGCCACCGTCGCCAGGACACGGACCCCAGTGGGCAGAACCTCCATCCATCCACCACCTACCACCACCGAACGCTTGCCCCCGGCCGTCGTGTACGTCAACACCCCAGGAGCCAACTCCGTCAACAGCGGGGCATGGTCCGGCAGGATCCCAAGATAGCCGTTGCGGCCCGGCGCTTCGGCATCCGTCACCTGCTCCCGCACCAAGAGCCGGTCCGGCGTCGCTACTTCCAGTTCGAAGGTCCCCGCCATAACTACCCTACTTCACCTTCTTCATCTCAGCAGCCTTCTCGAGAACTTCCTCGATCGTGCCCTGCATGTAGAACGCCTGCTCGGGAATATCATCGTGCTTGCCGTCGCAAATCTCGGTGAAGCCCTTGATCGTATCAGCCAACTTCACATACTTGCCGGGGAAACCCGTGAACTGCTCCGCCACAAAGAACGGCTGCGATAGGAAGCGCTGGATCTTACGGGCCCGCGCCACGATCAGCTTATCGTCTTCGCTCAACTCGTCAATGCCGAGAATCGCAATGATGTCCTGCAGATCCTTGTAGCGCTGCAGAACTGTCTTCACGCGCTGGGCACAACTGTAGTGCGCTTCCCCGATCACCTGGGGATCGAGAATACGGGACGAAGAAGCGAGCGGATCGACGGCCGGGTAGATGCCGAGCGAGGCGATTTCGCGGGAGAGGTTGGTCGTCGCGTCCAAGTGAGCGAACGCGGTGGCCGGGGCCGGGTCGGTATAGTCGTCGGCGGGCACGTAGATGGCCTGCACCGAGGTGATGGAACCCTTCTTGGTTGAAGTGATGCGCTCCTGCAGTTCGCCCATTTCGGTAGCGAGGTTGGGCTGGTAACCGACGGCGGAGGGCATACGGCCAAGCAGCGCGGAGACCTCCGAGCCGGCCTGGGTGAAGCGGAAGATGTTGTCGACGAACAGGAGCACGTCCTGCCCCTCTTCATCACGGAAATACTCGGCCGTGGTGAGACCGGTGAGGCCGACGCGGAGACGGGCGCCGGGCGGCTCGGTCATCTGACCGTAGATGAGCGCCACCTTCGACTTCGTGTAATCTTCGGGGTCGAGGATGCCGCCTTCGCGCATTTCGTTCCACAGGTCGTTGCCTTCGCGGGTGCGCTCGCCGACACCGGCGAACACGGAGACGCCGCCGGAGGCGTAGGCGAGGTTGTGGATCAGCTCCATGATGACGACGGTCTTGCCGACGCCGGCGCCGCCGAACAGGCCGATCTTGCCGCCGCGGAGGTAGGGTTCGATGAGGTCGATGACCTTAATGCCCGTTTCGAACATCTGCAGGCCGGTCTGCTGTTCGTCGAACGCCGGGGCCGTGCGGTGGATGGGCATTTTCTTCGCGGTGTTGACCGGACCCATGTTGTCGACCGGTTCGCCGAGAACGTTCAGCACGCGGCCGAGCGTCTGCGGGCCGACCGGCACCATGACGGGCGCGCCGGTGGAGATGGCCTGCATGCCGCGGACGAGCCCTTCGGTGGGCTGCAGGGCGATGGTGCGGACGCGGTTTTCGCCGATGTGCTGCGCGACTTCCACCACGATGTTGATGGGTTCGGGCACCGTGAAGCCCTCCGAGACAATCCGGATGGCGGTGCGGAGCGGGGGGATCTGCCCCTCGGGAAACTGAATATCGACGGCGGGTCCGGCGACCTGGATCACCTTGCCAACTGCTGTCGTGGTTTCGGTAACGGTGGACATCTTCAAAACTCCCTAAGAATCTCTACTTCAGCGCGGAGGCGCCGCTGACGACTTCAATGATTTCGCGCGTGATGCTGGCCTGGCGGACCCGGTTCATCTGGAGGGTGACCCGCTCGATGACTTCGGAGGCGTTGCGCGAGGCGGCATCCATGGCGGTCATGCGAGCCGCGTGTTCCGAGGCGGTGGATTCGAGCACGCTGCGCCAAAGTTCGACTTCGACATAGCGCGGCAGCAGCGAAGCAAGCAGCACTTCGGCCGGCTGTTCGTAAATGTATTCGGTGGTGTCGGCGCTTTCGGCGAGCGGGACAGGCAGGACCTGCTCGACCTGGAGGCGCTGGGTCATGACGCTTTTAAACTCGTTGTAGGCGACGTAGACGGCGTCGACCTCGCCGGCGGCGTAGCGCTGGCTTACCTTGGCGGCGACAGCGGCGACGTCGGCGTAAACGGGCTTACGGCTAAAGTTCTGATGGTCGCCGGAGATGGAGAAGCCGCGGCGGCGGAAGTAGTCGCGACCCTTCTTGCCGATGGATTCGATCTCAAACGTCACGCCGGCCTGCTCCTGCATGAACTTCTGGGCGCCGCGGTTGACGTTTGAATTAAACGCGCCGGCGAGGCCGCGGTCCGCGGAGATGACGACCATGACCGCTTTTTTGACCGTTTCCCGCGGCTGGAGCAGGGGCAGTTCCTTGACCGCATCGCTGCCGGCGGCGGCGCGGGCGACGTTGCCAAGCATCTGGCCGAGCATGTTGGCAAAGGGCCGGGCGGCAAGGACCGCTTCCTGGGCGCGGCGCAGCTTGGCGGCCGAGACCATCTTCATGGCCTTGGTAATCTGCTGCGTGTTCTTGACCGAGCGGATGCGCCGCCGGAAGTCAATCAAAGAGGGCATGGCGGCTTACTTTTTGTCGGCTAGGAAACGGGTTTTGAACTCGGCGAGGGCCGCGTCCATTCTCTTCTTGAGGTCGTCGCTGAGAGCCTTCTTCTCGCGGATCTCGGTGAGGATACCGGGGTGGGCGTTCTCGATAAAGGGATAGAGGCCGACTTCGAACTTGCGGCAGTCGGTGACGGCGAGATCGTCGAGGACGCCACTCGTACCGGCGTAGATGATCAGAACCTGTTTTTCGACCGGCAGCGGCTGGAACTGGGCCTGCTTCAGAATTTCCGTGAGGCGCTGGCCGCGGTTAAGCTGCTTTTGCGAAGCGGGGTCGAGTTCGGAGCCGAACTGGGCGAAGGCGGCGAGGGCGCGATACTGGGCCAGTTCGAGACGGAGCGAACCGGCTACCTGGCGCATGGCTTTGATCTGCGCGGCGCCGCCGACGCGGGAGACCGAGATACCGACGTTGATGGCGGGCCGGATGTTCGAGTTGAACAGGTCGGCTTCGAGGAAGATCTGGCCGTCGGTGATGGAGATGACGTTGGTGGGGATGTAGGCCGAGACGTCGCCGGCCTGGGTTTCGATGAAGGGCAGGGCGGTGAGCGAGCCGCCGGACTTCAGTTTCGAAGCGCGCTCGAGCAGGCGGCTGTGGAGGTAGAAGACGTCGCCCGGGTAGGCTTCGCGGCCCGGGGGACGGCGGAGCAGGAGCGAGATTTCGCGGTAGGCGGCGGCGTGCTTGGAGAGGTCGTCGTAGATGACGAGGACGTGCTGGCCGCGGTCGCGGAAGAACTCACCCATGGCGCAGCCGGAGAAGGGCGCGAGGTACTGCATGGGGGCGGGGTCGGAGGCGGTGGCGGCGACGACGATGGTGTAGTCCATGGCGCCGTTGTCTTCGAGGGTCTTGACGACCTGGGCGACGGTAGAGCGCTTCTGGCCGATGGCGACGTAGATACAGATCACGTCGCCACCCTTCTGGTTGATGATCGTGTCGAGGGCGATGGCGGTTTTACCGGTCTGGCGGTCGCCGATGATGAGCTCGCGCTGGCCGCGGCCGATGGGGATCATGCCGTCGATGGCCTTGATGCCGGTCTGCATCGGCTCGTTAACGGGCGAACGGTCGATGACGCCCGGGGCGAGGCGTTCGATGGGATTGAAGGTGGTGGTAGCGATGGCACCTTTGCCGTCGATGGGGGTGCCGTTGGCGTCGACCACGCGGCCGATGAGGGCGTCGCCGACCGGGACCGACATGATGCGGCCGGTGCGGCGGACTTCGGTGCCTTCGCTGATGTTCTGGAACTCACCCATCAGCACGGCGCCGACGTTGTCCTCTTCGAGGTTCAGCGCGATGCCGGTGACGCCGCCGGGGAACTCGATGAGTTCGCCGGCCATGACCAACTCGAGGCCGTGGATGCGGGCGATGCCGTCGCCGACCGAGATGACCGTGCCGGTTTCGCTGACGCTGACGGCCTTGTCGTAGTTTTCAATTTCTTCGCGCAGTACCCGCGCGATCTCATCTGCCCGAATTTGAGCCATAGTTTCCGTGAGAGAGTGTTAAAGATTAGGAACGTACCAGACGGGCGCGCAGCGAATCCAGTTGACCGCGCACCGACCCGTCATAAACCCGCGAACCGACCCGGGCGGTGATGCCGCCGAGCAGAGATTCGTCAACCGCGTATTCGCCATGGACCTGCTTACCCGTAAGACGGGCGAGCGCGGCCTCGATCTGCGCCTGCTGCCCGGCGTCGAGCGGACGCGCCGAGGTGACGCGCGCGCGGGCGATGCCGCGACGTTCGTCGAGTTGGGAGGCAAGGGATGCGACCACGTCCGGCAGCATGGCGATGCGCCGGTGCTCGATCAGAACAAAGAGAAAGTTTTTGACGAGGCCCGAGAGGCCAGCCAGCGGAGCGAGACGCTCGACGACGGCTTTTTTGCGGGCGGCGCCCACGGCGGGCGAGGAGAGGACGTTGCGGAGATCGGCCGAGTCCTGCTGGAGGGACTGAAAGAGGCGGAGCTGGGCGAGGGCCGGGTCCGGGCCAACCTCAGGGGCCGGGCTGAGAAGGATATCGACCAGGGCGCGGGCGTAGCGGGAGGCGACGGCGAGGGACATAGGCCTAGTTGTTCAATCCTTTCAGGAAGCCGTTGATGAGGCCGGCGTCGAGCTGGGGGTTGAGGCGGGCGCGGAGTTGGCCTTCGGCGGTTTCGAGGGCGAGCTTGGCGGCGTACTGCCGGAGGTCGGCCTGAGCTTGCCGGGAGGCGGCTTCCATTTCAACCTCGGTATGATGGCGGAGCTTGGCGATCGCCTCTTCGCCTTCCTTGCGGACGCGGGCCTCTTCGGCAGCCATTTCGGCGGCAGCGTTCGACCGGATGGCGGCGATTTCGCCTTCGAGATTCTGGAGGCGGGCCTCGATGGCGGCTACCTTGGCGTCAGATTCCTTCTGCGTGGCGGCAGCGTCGGCGAGCCCCTTCTGGATTTCGGCGGTGCGGCCGGCGAAGAAGGGCGGCGCCATTTTGCTGATCAGGAAGCCAAGGCCGATGACGAGCAGAACGAAGTTGGCTACTTTCCACTTGAGCATGGGGTCGCCTTCGGCGTGTTCGGAGTGTTCCCCGTGCGCGGCGGCCTCGCCGTGCGGGGCAGGCTGGGCATGTTCGGCAGCAGGGGGGGCGGCGGCGGGGGCGCCGTGGTCCTGGGCGAGGACGAGCGCTGCGGACAAAACGAAGCCAACGAGGAGGCGGCGCATATTAGGCAGTTCTCCCGAGGATGCTGGTGGTGATGGTGGCGGCGATGGCTTCGGTTTCCGCAAGCAGGCCCTGGCGGGCGGCGGCGACCTGGGCGACGATGTCGGCTTTGGCTTCGGCGAGTTTGGTCTCAGCGGCGGCGCGTTCGCTGGCCAGGCGGGCGGTCAACTCTTCGGCGACCACTTTGCGGCGCTCTTCGTTCAGCTTGTAGATTTCGGTACGCGCTTTGGTGATGGCGGCTTCGTATTCGGCGGCCTTCTGTTCGGCGCGGGCGACAGCTTCAGCGGCTTTCTTGCGAGCGCCGACGGTGGCGTCGTAGCGCTGCTTGAGCAGCTTTTCCATGGGGAGGAAGAACGTGCTCTTCAGAAAGAAGTGGAGAAGCAGGACCAGGAAAAAGGTCGGCAATCCCCGTAGGATGATGTTGTAGAGCGCGTCTAACGTGGCGTCCATGTTGAGAAGGCTACCTTATACAGTAACATACATCACCAGCCCAAGGTGCTCCGAGTTTCCTGTAAAACAGGAATTAATCCAGCGCGGGAGGCTAGGATAAGAGCTCCTTTATGACGTTTCCTTCGACGTCGGTGAGGCGGAAGTCGCGGCCGCCGTAGCGGTAGGTGAGTTTGGTGTGGTCGAGGCCGAGTTGGTGGAGCATGGTGGCCTGGAGGTCGTGGGGGTGGATGGGTTTTTCGACGGCTTTGAAGCCGAAGTCGTCGGTGGCGCCGTAGACGGAGCCGCCTTTGAAGCCGCCGCCGGCGACGATCATGGAGTAGCCGTGGTTGTTGTGGTCGCGACCGTTTTGGACGTTGACGAGGCCGGAGACCTCCATGGAGGGGGTGCGGCCGAACTCGCCGCCGACGAGGACGATGGTGTCTTTGAGCATGTCGCGGGCTTTGAGGTCTTCGATGAGGGAGCCGATGGCGGGGTCGGCTTCGCTGGCGAGTTTGCGATGGATGGTGATGTCGTCGTGGTTGTCCCAGGGCTGGGAGTTGCCGTGGTAGATCTGGACCATGCGGACGCCCTTTTCGGCGAGGCGAAGGGCGGTGAGGCAGCCGCGGCCGACGGGGGTGTCGCCGTAGCGGGCGCGGACGGATGCGGGTTCTTTGGTGATATCGAAGACCTCGGGGGCTTCGCTTTGCATGCGGAAGGCGACCTCCATGGATTCGACGCCGGATTCAAAGTGGGGGTCGTGGAGTTGGTTGAGCTTGCCGAGGAGGTCGAGTTGGCGGCGCTGTTCGGCGGGGCCGCGGGCGGCGGTGATGTAGGGGATGAGTTTGCGGACGTCCTTTTCCTTGGTTTCGATGTGGACGCCCTGGTGGACGGCGGGGAGGAAGGCGGAGGTCCAGAGCTGGGCGCCGATGACGGGGACGCCGGGGCAGAGGACGACGAAGCTCGGGAGGTTGTTGTTCATCGACCCGAGGCCGTAGGAGAGCCAGGAGCCCATGGAGGGGCGGCCGGGGAGGGGCACGCCGCAGTTCATGATGAGGAGGGAGGGTTCGTGGTTGGGGCGTTCGGTGTGGAGGGAGCGGATGACGCAGAAATCGTCGATGTGGGAGGCGATGCGGGGGAAGATTTCCGAGACTTCGATGCCGGACTGGCCGCTGGGTTTGAAGGCGAAGGGGGAGCCGAGGAGGGCGCCGGTTTTGCGTTCGGTCTTGAGGTTGACGCCCGAGGGCATGGGCTTGCCGTGGTATTTCTGCAGGAGGGGCTTGGGGTCGAAGGTATCGACCTGGGAGGGGCCCCCGTTGAGAAAGACGAAGATGACGCGTTTGGCTTTGGGGGCAAAGTGGGGCTGCGGGACGGTGGCGGCGAGTCCGCAACCGCCGAAGCCGATGGAGAGGGTGGAGAGGAGTTGGCGGCGGGTCATGGGGTTTACTCGAGATAGAGGAATTCGTTGGAGCTGAGGAGGGCCTGGAGGTATTCGGACCATTGGCCGTTGTTGGCCAGGTAGTCTTTGGCGAGCTGGAGTTCGGCTTTGTTGGGGAGGCGGGCGAAGAGGCGGCGGTAGGCGGCGGCGGGGTCGGGGGTTTTGAGGTCGGCCGTGAGGGCGGCGGCGGCCTGGAGCATGAGGGGGCTGTTGAGGAGGAAGAGGCGCTGGAGGGGGACGTTGGTTTCGATGCGGCGTTCGGAGGTGTTGTTGGGGTTGGGGAAGTCGAACAGGTTGAGCATGGTGTCGGTGCGGCGGCGGGAGACGTAGCCGTAGACGGTGCGGCGGTGGTTTTTGGGGTCGTCGAGGGGGGTGGCCTTGCCGCCGGGGGTGAGGTCGAGCTGGCCGGAGACGGACAGGACGGAGTCGCGGATGGCTTCGGCGTCGAGACGGCGGCGGGGGAAGCGCCAGTAGAGGCGGTTTTCGGCGTCGACCTTTTCGGAGGCGGCGACGGGGGTGGCGGCGAGGCGGTAGGCCTCGGAGAGCATGATTTCGCGGTGGAGGCTTTTGATGCTCCAGTTGTTTTCGACGAGGCGGGCAGCGAGGTAGTCGAGGAGTTCGGGGTGGGAGGGGCGTTCGCCGAGGATGCCGAAGTTGGAGGCGGTGCGGACGATGCCTTCGCCGAAGTGGCCCTGCCAGATGCGGTTGGCCATGACGCGGGCGGTGAGGGGGTTATCGGGGGAGGCGATGCGATCGGCGAGTTCGAGGCGGCCGGAGCCTTTTTGGAAGAGTTCGGGCTGGTTGGGTTTGGAGAGAATGGCGAGCCAGCCGCGGGGGGCTTCTTCGCCGAGGGTGGCGCGGTTGCCGCGGAGGTGTACCTTTTCGTTGCGGGGCTTTTCGATGTCGGCGATGGTGTGGAGGAAGGGGTAGCGTTCCGGACGGGCTTTTTCGGCCTGGGCGATGGTTTGGCGGAGGAAATCGAGGTGTTCGCGGTAGGGGCCCTGGAGCCAGCGGTCGATTTTGCCGTCGCCGTAGAAGAAGACGCCGCGGGCGCCGAAGAATTCGCGGTAGAGGTAGAAGTCGTCTTTCGAGAGCGAGAGGAGGTCGGCCGAGGCGAGGTCGCTGCGGACGGTGGAGCCGCCGAGGCGGATGAGATTTTTTTCGTCGATGGAGCGTTTTTCGCGGAGGACGTTGACGAGGACCCGGCGGAAGGCGGTGGGGTTTTCGGTTTGGACCTGGGGGGCTTCGCGATCTTTGCGGGCGAGGTAGGCTTTCAGGCGGTCGACGGTTTCGCCGTCGAGGCCGTCGAGTTTGCCTTTGCCGGTGGCGGCGAGGAGGTAGAGGTCGGCCTTGGCGGCGAGGAGGTCCATGACCTGTTCGGACTGTTTTTTGATGAAGTCGTCGCGGTCGGCCTTGGCGCGCTGGAGGGCTTGGTCGGCGGTTTCGTAGGTTTTGACGGTGGCGGCGTCGGCGAGGGGGAGTTCTTTGTAGGTGGAGCTGTTGAAGATGCCGAGGAGGGAATAGTAGTCCTTGGTGGGGATGGGATCGAACTTGTGGTCGTGGCACTGGGCGCAGGCGACGGTGAGGCCGAGGAAGCCGCGGGTGGTGACGTCGACGCGGTCGTCCTGGAATTCGGGATTGAGGCCGTAGAGGCCGAGGGCGGGGAGGAGGGAGGGTTCGTGGAGATGGTCGGCGGCGATTTGGGCTTTGACGAAGGTGTTGTAGGGGAGGTCTTTGTTGAAGGCTTCGATGACCCAGTCGCGGAAGCGGAAGGCGTTGGGCTGGGGCTGATCCATGGTGGAGTTGAGTTTGTCGTCGGAGTAGCGGGCGACGTCGAGCCAGTGGCGGCCCCAGCGTTCGCCGTAGCGGGGGGAGGCGAGGAGGCGGTCGATGAGGTTGGCCCAGGCGCGGGGGGATTTGTCGTTGAGGAAGGCTTCGGTTTCTTCGAAGGTGGGGGGGAGGCCGGTGAGGTCGAGGGTGGCGCGGCGGAGGAGGGTGGCTTTTGAGGCGGGGGGCGCGGGGGTGATGCCTTTGGCTTTCCAGGCGGCCTGCAGGAGGGAGTCGATGTTGCCGGCGGGTTTGCGGACGGGTTGGAAGGCCCAGTAGGCGCGCTGTTCGGGGCGGATGAGGTAGTCTTTGGATTTGGCCGCGGGGACGGGGGAGGCGGGCCAGACGGCGCCGTCGCGGATCCAGGTTTCGAGGTTGGCGATTTCGGAGTCTTTGAGTTTGCCGCCGGCGGGGGGCATTTCGCCGGAGCGGACGCGGGCCAGCAGGCGGCTTTCGTCGGGTTTGCCGGGGACGACGACTTTGGCGAGGGAGGCCTGGGAGACCATTTCGAGGCCGCCGAGTTTGGTTTGCGTGTGGCAGGAGAAGCAGCGTTCGGCCAGCACGGGGCGGACTTTGGTTTCAAAGAAGTCGACGCTGCCTTCGGCGGCGTGCAAGCGCACGCAAACCAGGGCAGCCAGGGCCAGCTGTCTCATAGGGCGACTATATCATTCGGGGCTGGCCGCTGGTGGTGACCGTTGGGGTTAGAGGTTGGCCAGGCGTGTTTCGGCGTCGCCGAAGCGGTTGAGTTTGAGGCCGACGCGGTCCATGAGGGAGAGGTAAAGGCTGCAGAGTTTGCGGTTGTCGTCTCCGGCTTTGAGATAGTTCAGGGCACGGCCGGTTTTAAGCGTGCCGCCGAGGCCGCCGGCGAGGACGAGGGGCAGGCGCGAGTTGTCGTGCTTGCGTCCGGACCAGAGGTTGTTGAGGAACATGAGGCAGGAGTTGTCGAGCACGGTGCCGTTGCCTTCGGGCATTGAGTCGAGCTTGCCGGCGAGGTAGGCGAGCTGGCTGAGATGGAAGCGGGAGATGCGTTCGTAGCCGTCGGAGAGGTTGTTGTGGGAGGCGGCGTGGTGGCCTTCTTTGACCTCGAGGAAGGGATAGTAGAGGGCGGAGAGGTCGCGGGCGAGCAGGAGGGTGGCGACGCGGGTTTTGTCGGTCTGGAAGGCGATGGCGATGATGTCGCACATGAGGCGGGCGTGTTCGCGGAGGTCTTCGGGGAGGCCGTTGGCGGGGCGGTCCATGGTCCAGGCGGGACGGTTTTTGCCTTTGGCGGCATCGTCGGCGGTGGCTTTGTTTTCGCGGGTGCGTTCGATGCGGCGTTCGACTTCGCGGAGGCTCGTCATGTATTCGTCGAGCTTGGCTTTGTCGGTCGAGCTGATTTTGGTGGTGAGGGCGGTGGCGCGATCCTTGACGCGGTCGAGGATGCTGAGGTTGCGGAGGCTGCCGCGGTTTTCAAAGAGGCTGTCCCAGGCGAGGGAGGGGTAGACTTCGTTGGGGACCGGGGAATCGGCGCTCTGCCAGGAGATGTGGGAGCTATAGGCCATCGAGAAGTTGGTCTCGTGGTAGCCGGTCATGGGCTGTTCGCAGGCGAGGACGAGGCTTTGCTGGGCGGTGTCCTGGCCGATGCGGTTGGCGATCATCTGGTCGATGGTGGTGCCGGCGTGGATGATGGGTCCGCGGTGGATGACGGCGCCGGAGAGGAGGCTGCCGGTTTGGGCGGGGTGGATGCCCTGGCCGGTCGCCATTTTGAGGTAGAGGCCGTCGATGACGTTGATCTTGTGTTTGATGGGCTCGAGGACGGAGAGGGTGCGGCTGAGCTTCAGGTCAGCGCCGCTGCCTTCGGCGCTCCAATGATCCTCATTGATGCCGTTGCCCATGAACAGGACGCCGAAGCGTTTGGGGAAGACGGTCTCGTCGGGCTTGGCGTCGAAGGCCTGGAGAGACTCGAGCCAGGGCAGGGCCATGGTGACGCCGGCGCCGCGAAGGACGGCGCGGCGGGCGAGGCGGGAGGAGGAGGGGGGGCGGGTGCTGGACATGTTAACTGGCTCCACGTTTGGTGAGGAACTGCGGGCTTGACAGTATCGTATCAATCAACGCGCCGAAGCGGTTGCCGTTGGCGGCGAGGCGGGCGCGCATTTGTTGGATGGTGATTTCATCCGAGAGCTGAAGCGAACGGCCGAGGGCGTAGGCGAGCAGCTTCCGGCAGAGGTTGTCTTGGAAGTCGTTTTCGCGTTTGGCGCGGATATAGGCCTGGACGCCGGGTAGGCCTTCGCGGGTTTGGCCATCGGGGAAGGCGGCTTGGATATCGACGGGGCGGTTGGCGAGGTCTTTTTCGCGGTTTTCCCCGGTGGGGCCGTAGTTTTCAAAGGCGACGCCGAGGGAGTCGAAGCGGGCGTGGCAGCCGGCGCAGCTGGGGTTTTCGCGGTGTTTGGCGAGCATTTCGCGGAGGGGGAGGTCGGCCTTGGCTTCGTCTTCGGGGAGTTCGGGGACGGAGGCGGGAGGCGGGGGAATCATTTCGCCGAGGACGCGTTTGGCGACCCAGTAGCCGCGCTTGACAGGACTGGTGCGGAGCCCGGGGGAGTTTTGCGTGAGGAAAACGGACATGGCGAGGAGGCCGCCGCGGCCGTAGCGGGTGGCGTCGTCGACGCGGAGCCATTGGCCGGCGGTGTTTTCGACGGCGGGCATGCCGTAGTGTTTGGCGAGCGGGGCGTTGACGAAGGTGTGCTTGCCGTAGAGGAGGTCGAGGGTGGGGCGGTTGTGTTGGATGAGGTCGGTGAGGAAGCGGACGGGCTCTTCGAACATGGCCTGGCGGAGGTCGTTGTCGAAGGCGGGAAAGCGTTGGCGGTCGACGGCGTTGTGCTCTTCAAAGCGGCGGAAGCCGAGCCAGTGGCCGGCGAATTCCGTGGCGAAGCGGGCGGCGCGGGGGTCCTGGAGCATGCGGCGGGCCTGGGCGGCGAGGACGCCGGGCTGGCGGAGTTGGCCGGTGGCGGCGAGGCGGAGGAGTTGCTCGTCGGGCAGGCTGGACCAGAGGAAGAAGCTGAGACGGCTGGCGAGGGTGGCGTCGGAGAGGGGTAGGGGGCGGAGGGTGCGGCCGGGGGTGAGGTCGATGCGGTAGCTGAAGTCGGGCGACATGAGGATGCCGACTACGGAGTCGCGGATGGCTTCTTCGTGGGTGAGGCCGGTTTTTTCGCGCATTTGGCGGTAGTAGGCGAGGAGGTCGGCGCGTTCGGCGGGGGTGAGGGGGCGGCGGTAGGCGCGGCGGGCGAAATCGAGGAGGGCGTCGAGGTGGCGGGGTTCGGCGTCGGCGCGGGCTTTTTCGATGGCGCGGATGGCGGCGTTGACAAAGGCGAAGTGGGCGGGGATGGCTTGGAGGGCGAGGGGGTCGTTGGAGTCGTGGGCGCGGGCCTTGGCCATGTACTTTTCCTGGAGGCCCTGGAGGATGGAGGGATGGGTGATGGGACGGTCGGCGGGGCGTTCGCTGCCGGATTCGCGGCCGTTGCCGAGGATTTCGCCGCTTTGATTGAAGTAGTACTGGGTGTAGGTGCGGATGGTGTGGTCGGCGATGAAGTCGAACTCGCGCCAGAGGGTTTCGAGTTCGGCGGTTTGTTTGGGGTCGAGGATGAGTTCGCGGAGGGGCTGGTCGTCGCGATAGTAGCCCATGACGTTGTGGAAGCCGGCGCTGAGGAGGCGGCCGGTGTCCTGAGAGAGGTCGGGGAAGAAGCGGCCGCGTTCGCTGATGTAGAACGCATCGGGGAAGAGGTTGGCGAAGCGGGCGAAGGCGGCTTCGTGGCGGGGGCGCTGGCCGGCGGGGAAGCGAAGGGGTTCGGGGTCTTCGCGGCGGGCGGTGATGAGTTTGGCGGCGGCCTGGCGGGCGACGACGTCGAAGTTGGCGGGGATGAAGAACTGGCCGCGTTTGGGGGCGGCGGGGATTTCGGGGAGGGATTGGCCCTCTTCGAGCAGGGCGGTGCGGTCGTAATCGCGGCGATTTTGGGCGAACTGGTTGAGTTTCCAGTTCATAAGGGGTTGGGAGGTGGCGCTGAGGCCTTGGACGAGGGGGCTCGAATAGTGTTTGGCGATGAGGGCGCGGACGCGGAGGACGTAGTCGCGCATGGCGAGGGCGCCGGGGCGAGCGAGGGTGGGTTGGCCTGGTTTGGGTGCGGGAAGTTCGCGCCAGAGTTTTTGGAGATGGGCGAGGGGGCCAACGGTTTCGCGGGGGCCTTCGAGCATCTGCCAGATGAGCGGGAGGTATTTGGGGCTGACGTGTAGTTGTGAGGCGAGGGAGGCGAGGGTGGCGGCGGGTTGGCCGAGGGTGGCGCGGTGTTTGAA
The DNA here is from genome assembly GCA_020247055.1 of Acidobacteriaceae bacterium. Lineage (GTDB taxonomy): Bacteria > Acidobacteriota > Terriglobia > Bryobacterales > Bryobacteraceae. The sequence continues at coordinate 14,161 of JADCJL010000057.1, forward strand.
GCGCCAGGCGGCTTCGAAGTAGGTGGCGTAGTCGGTGGGTTGCCGGAGGTAGAAGTTGACGATGCGCTGGATGGCGTATTTTTCGCGATCGGTTTCGACGAGCATGGGGTGGGGGGCGAAATCGATGCCGTTGGGCTTGAGGACGAGGTGGTTGGCGACTTCGCGCGCGGCCTGGAGGTATTTGTTGAGCAGGGAGGGGGACATGGCGAGGGATTCGCCGGTGTTGTCGAAGCCTTCGGGGTTGGCGGGGTCGACGGGGAATTCGCGGGTGGGACGGAGGTCGACGCCGGTGAGGTCGCGGATGGCGTAGTTGTACTCGGCGTTGTTGAGGCGGCGGGCGAGGACGAGGCCGGGGTCGCCGGCGTTTTTGCGGGCTTCGTGATGGCGGACGGCATCTACCCAGGCGATGACGCGTTGGGCGGCGGCGGGGTCGGGGCGTTTGAAGGGCTGGGGGGGCATATCGCCGGCTTTGAGCCGTTCGGCGACGAGGGCCCAGCGGGGGTGTTCGGTGATGACGCTGATGAGGTTGGGAAAGCGCTCGAAGTCGAGTTGGGCGGCGGGTTGGGGGCCGCTGTGGCAGGAGAGGCAGTGAGTGGCGAGGAACGGCTTGACGGTATTGGCGAACCGTTGGTCGAGAGTGGATTCGACGGGTGAGGCGAGGGAGGCGATGGCGAGGGTGAGGGCGAGAGTGAGGGTTTTCATGGAGGAGGGAGGAGGTGTTCTTATCGAAGATATAGGGGTTGCGGGCGGGATGCAACGGGCGGACGGGGATTGGGGTTGGGGTGGAGAAGCAGAAAGGCCTGATCGGTGGGATCAGGCCTTTGGATTAAATTGTATTGGGCGGCGTCCTACTCTCCCACACACCTGCGCGTGCAGTACCATCGGGGCTGA
>JADCJL010000058.1 GCA_020247055.1 Acidobacteriaceae bacterium
CTTTTTTGAACCGCGCACAACGGACCCGCTGCGGCCTGTGCGCTCTTTTTTGAACCGCGCACAACGGACCCGCTGCGGCCTGTGCGCTCTTTTTTGAACCGCGCACAACGGACCCGCTGCGGCCTGTGCGCTCTTTTTGGAACCGCGCACAACGGACTCGCTTCGGCCCGGCAGGAGGGGCGCGCGTGGTTACGAGCGCCGCGCCGCTCAAAAGGCATCTTCGGTGCAATTCCATCCACACTGCTCTGTATTCTTGCGCGACCCCATGGACGGTCACCGGGGCGGCGCTCGTGAAGCGCCGCGAGATGCCGGGTCAGCCGACGACGTGGGGCGAGTGACCTCCGAAGCTGTTCTCGCAAAACATCCCCAAGGCCCTCGATCCCGCCCGATCACACCGCAAAATGAGATTTCCGAGAACGACAATCGAAGCAAACGGGGATCGGTCAGTCCACCCCGGCGAACCATCAGTCCACCCCGGCGAACCACACGTTTCCATCTACGGTAGCGGCGGGACGGGGCGCGGCGGCGGAACCGGAGGCGGCACCGGCAACGACAGGAGTTGGCTCAGCACCTCCAACCGCGGCGCCATTTGTGCTTCCCAAGAAAAGACCTCAGAAAACTTCCGCAAGCCCGCCGCCGCCAATTCGCACAACCCATCGTAGTTGGCGATCGCCTCGCCCGCCATGTCGGCAACCGCCGCTGCCTCCACCCCGCAGAGAAGAATATCCCTCCCATGCGTAAATCGAAGGTTCTGCCCCAACTCATCCGTCGCGCACACCGCCACGCCGCTTAGCGCCGCTTCCACGCAGCAACCCAACGGGAACCCGTCGAACTTCCCGGGCATCAAGGTGAACGCCCGGTTTGGCGATACGATGAGGTCAATTCGCCGGAAGAACTTTCGCAAATCGGTGGATGACATCGGGGCGTGAAAGTGGATTCGTCCGGCGAGGTCCGAAACGTCCATCTCCTCCTCATCCCACGGACCGACCACGTGGAACTGAACAAATGCAAATCGCTTCGCCAGGATTCGCGCCGCGTGGATAAAGGTGTCAAAGCCCTTATCGCGCCCTAATGGCATGTATTTCCAAGCCGCGAAGCAGATGTCCACTGTCTTTTTGTGAACGCCGAAGTACAGCTTCTCGGGCATCTCGTCGAGGTCCAGCGGCGGCATCACGCCCCCATGAATCATGCGGATGCGCTCTTCGTCACAGAGCCCCTTCTCGATAAGATAATCACGCGTTATCTTCTGCGTCGCGATGACGCACTTAAAGGCCGGTGAATCAAAAATCCGCTTCAGCTTCTCATCCACCGCGGGCTCATTGATGTAGAAGGAGCCCCCTGGATACAGCGTGAAGGCGAAGGGGGTAGCGCTCCGCTCGAGCTCGTCAATATAGGTCCGTATGTTTTGAAAAAAGACGCAGTAGGCCGCTTGCCCCTCAAACGAAGTCCCCTCGTGCAGCAGTTGAACTCGGCCCTGGTCCTGCGGGAACAAACGCGTATGCGATGCAATCAGATCGGACGGGGTCCCCTTCATGCGGAGAAACGGCGCCACCGCCATGCTGGTTTGCACGGAAGCATCAGGAAACGCATCCAGCAGGCCGGAAAGCTCGGCGAATCGAAATGACGAGAGCGGATGAGGGAAACAGTCGTCAAGAACCATTAGGCGGCGCCCCGCCGCGGTACGCCCGCCGTGCATTTCCACCTTCGGTAGTCTAGCATGAAGAGCAGGGGATTCCGGGGGGGTGAGGCAGCGTTCTTGGTTTCCGACTCCGGCCGAAACTTTCCGCAAGCCGAATCGCCGGGCGACTTGCCGAGTTGATGTGCTTTCACAAGCTTGGTCGACGGCTTCTGCGAACCGCTGGTTGCAGGCTGCTCGCTGCAGGGCGCTTTACCAGGCAGCCGCGGGACGCGTTCGACCCTTGCTCCGCAATCCGGGCACTACGCAAGCGAACCTCAATCATCACCGTAGTCAGCAGCGAACTCGACGGAAAATCTCGCACTTTTCGCTCGCTAAACTTATGATAGTCCCCGAACTTCCGCCTACAGCCGGAACACCCCAACTTCCGATTCCCCCGTTTCCGGCGGACCCAAAGACGAAGGCGTTTGCCCGATTTATGGATCTCATACCGGTACGCCCGCTACCCCGGCCACTGCAGGATTTTCGTGAAATCGATGTCTTTCCACTCGACAGGCTAGCCCCAAAGCCGGATTTCGGGAAAGCCCGTGAAATCAACCCCTTGATAGAATCCTGCGGAGAACCAAATGATTTGATACTGTGACTCCATGAGAGAGCCCCTTCTGCTTGAGTTTGACAACTATGTATATGTCCAGGGCAGAGATTTGATGGATGAGGAAAGTCCTACTCACCCTCTCTTCGCGGAGGGCACCCTACCGGAGGTGGTCGCTGAGTTGCGAGCCAAGCTGCGTGCCGATCAGGAATCATTCCGTCCGGAAGTCCTTAACGGGCCAGTGGCTCAGGGGATCCGAGCGCGTGCCGGTCAATGGTTCCAACGTATCGACTTTCCGGCTCACGGGATTTCCACCACTTCGGACCGCGCTTGGGTTTACTTCGATGAAGGCGGCGTAAATACCCTCGGGAAAAACCTGACCAGCGAAGAGGCGTGTTTATTGCGCCCGTTGCCCAAATGGATGTATCTACAAAAGCGCATCCCACCCTTGGAGGGGAAGTCGATACTCGAAGTCGGTTCCTCCAATGGCTTTTTCCCATTCCGGTTTGCGGAACTCGGAGCCAAGAAAATCACCGGCATCGACGTTCAAAAATATAAGCACGAATCGGCTGTCTGGGCAAATTCGATTCTCGGCTGGAAGATGATCGAGTTTCGCCATTCTGATTTTCTTGTCGATCTCTCCATCGTTCCCCACGACATCGTATTCTCTTCCGAGGTCATCAATCACACGTTGTGCCCGCTTTGGGCGATCGCACGTCTGGTGAGTCTAGCCAAGGAGACACTGATACTCGACACCGGCGTGTTTGAATCCAAAAAACATGAGATGGAGCTATCCAGCGGCTGGTCCCGGGATAGGGAGAAACTTTACTTCCTCAGTTTTCACATCAGCGACGGTCTGCTTTGTTCCTATCTTCGAATACTTGGTTTCCGCGCGTCCGAAATCGTGAAGTACGAACAACGGGGCGCAGATCATACGCTCTACATCATCGATACGAGTGGACTCCACCAACGCCAGGACTCCGGTGAGATTGTCGAGGATCTTCGCCGGTCTCTAACAATGGAATGGACGCTTCCGGGCCATTAGAAAACCTCGATTAGTCCAGGCTCAATCTCGACCAGTACGGATTTCCCGAGAAACCGTGCACAAGCCGCCTTTCTTTTTACTGTTTGGATCGTGAGGGAATTCGCGGGGGTCGGGAGCTGTTGCCATTGCGTGGTTGTGCGGCCACCTGCGGCGTGCTGCGGGCGGGCGAGTTTTGAAAGCTTTGTCTACTGGGACAACGCGTTGGCCACGCACGCCTTCCCGTTTTTAGTCGTGATTGCTGAGGTGGCTGATGATGGTAAGTTTTGATGTTCGGCCGATCGCTCCATGGGCCGGTTTTCAGGTGACCCTTGAGGGAATAGCGACCTCCGCCGTTTTAAACCGTCAGGATTGTCCTGTTGCTGGGGACTTCGGCGAGGCGCTTTTCGAGGTCGCCAAAGGGGATGTTGACGCAGCCCTTGAGCGCACCGAGCTCGGTACTCTCCTTCGGCTCGCGGACGTCGAGGTAGAAGAGATTCGGGTGCTCCTTCACGAACTTTTCGAGCTCTTCGGCGTCGGTGATTTTACGGACGGTCGAGTCCTGAGCAACGGTGGATAGCGCGGCAAACAACAGAGTGACCAGCCGTTTGATCGTCAGAGTGTATCCTGACAAGCAGGGGAGCGTTATGGGCCGTCCACTAGCATTTGACCGGCAGACCGCGATCGGCGAAGCCCGGCGCGTGTTTTTCGAGAAGGGATATGAGGGGGCAAGCATCGAAGATCTGACCGCGGCGCTGGGGATCTCGCGGGCGAGCCTGTACAACACGTTCGGGGACAAGCGGGGATTGCTGCTCGAAGCCGTGGAGGCCGCCTGCGCGGAAGGAGAGACGATGCGGGGAAAGGCAATCGAACGGCGGTGCCGGACGAAGATGATCGTGCGCGACTTCTTTCGCTCGCTGAGCGGGCCGGAGACCGACGGTTGCTTCCTGCTGACACTGGGGGCGGAACTGGCCGATAGCGATGAAGAGGTGAAGCGGCGAGTTGGCGAGTCGCTTGACAAGACCCGGCGGATGTTTGTCGAGCTGCTCAAGCGGGAGGGGCCGGCGCCGCACGTCGAGAAGAAGGCCGCCCAACTGGTGGGGGTGATGGTGGCGCTGCTGACGCTCGCGCGGGTGCATCCGGACAGAAAGATGCTCGAGGCGATCGCAGAACAAGGGACGGCGATTCTGGACTGATTGTTCAAAAATAGTTGCGACCTTTTTTGGACTGATGAGTCCAAAAGGCATGGGTAACCAACTTACAAACAAGATTGCAGTGGTAACGGGCGCATCGCGCGGGATAGGAAGGGCGACGGCCTTGCGGCTGGCGCGGGAGGGCGCCAAGGTTTACGTGCACTATAACGGGAGCGCCGAGGCGGCGGCCGCGGTGGTGGAGGAGATCGCGGCAGCGGGCGGCGCGGCCGTGGCCGTGCAGGCGGACCTGAGCACGGCGGCGGGGCCGGCAAAGCTGGCGGGCGCGGTGGAGGGGGAGATCGACATCCTGGTGAACAACGCCGGGGTGGTGGAGTACGCGGGGCTGGCGGAGACGACGCCGGAGCAGTTTGACCGCCTGTTTACGGTGAATGTGAAGAGCCTGTTTTTTCTGACGCAGGCGTTGGAGCCGCGGATTCGGCCGGGCGGGCGGGTGATCCACGTTTCGAGCATTCTTTCGCACCGCGCGTTTCCGGGACTGACGGCGTATGCGGCGACGAAGGGAGCCGTGGATGCGTTGACGATTCATCTGGCGGCGCAGTTGGGGGCGCGGGAGATTACGGTGAACGCGGTGGCGCCGGGGGCGATTGATACGGACGCCAGTGCGTGGCTGCAGACGGAGCAGGGACAGGCGACGGCGAAACAGATGCAGGCGATTCCGCGGGTGGGGAAGGCCGAGGACGTAGCCGATGCGGTGGCGGCGCTGGCGGGACCGGACGGGCGCTGGATTACCGGGCAGGTGATTGCTGTGAGCGGCGGCGCGAAGCTGTAACCGGGAGGGCTACTTTTCCACGGACGGCGGTAGCGAGAAGCCTCGGGTGGGTGCGGAGTGGGGCGGGCCTAGCGCCAGTCGAAGATGGCGGCGGCCATTTGCTTGGAGTGCGTCAAGGCTAACTCGTAGGCGTCGACGAGCTGGTGGGCGGGGAAGCGGTGGGTGATGATGCGGTCGAGAGGAAGCTTGCCGCGGCGGGCGTAGTCGAAGATCAGCTCGATGTTCCTCCTCACGTTAAACGCAATCTCCTGCGGGGGGACTTCGGCGCGGGGCGAGAAGCCGGAGCCGGCCAGGATCAGCTGCTTGCCGTAAAACCACTCCATCGCCAAGGGGTTGAAGCCAGGGTCGGGTTGCGCGCGGCCGGGGAAGCCCAGAACGCTGATGCGGCCGCCGTACCGGGCGATGTCGACCGACTCGCGGTAGGCGTCCCAGGTGTTGGCCGTCAGGACAATCAGGTCCGCTTCGATGCCGCTCTGTTTGCCTTCGCCGGCGAGGCAGGCGTGTTCGGCACCTACGCGGAGGGCGAGGTCGCGGCGGAACGGGGAGTTGGCGATGGCGCTGACGCGCGCTCCCATGGCCTGCGCGACCGCTACCGTGCAGAGGCCGATGACCCCCAAGCCCACCACCGTGACGCGCTCGCCGGCCTGGTAGCCCAACTGGCGCATGCCGGCGACGCCGAGGTTGGTGAGGTAACAGAACGAAGCGACCTCCGGCGAGACGCCGTCGGGGACGGGGACGATCAGTTCGTCGTCGTTGGCGACGTAGGCGGACTGGTGGGGCTTCGGGGCGAAGACCCGCTGGCCTTCCCGCCAGCGGGTGACGCGGGCGCCGCAGCGGCGGATGACGCCGATGTTCGAGTAGCCGACCCAACGGGGATAGTCGGGGGCGGTGGGGACTTCGCGGGAGCGGCCTTCGTAGTTGCCGAGGTCGGTGCCGGTGGAGAGGGCGGAGACTTCGGTTTCGACAAAGATCTGGTGATCGCCGAGGGAGTCGAGCGAGTAGGTCTCCTGTTCGAGGCGGAGATCGCGGGCGCCGTGGAGGACGGCGCGGGTGAGGGTGACCTGATTGTGCATGGCGTTGCTCAGTCAGGATGACACGAGTTCGGGCATACTCGTGTAGATGAGAGTTGCGGCGTGGATTTTGGCCGGCGCGGGGTTGGCGCTGGGGCAGTGGGAGACGGGGGCGGTGGTGCGGTCCGACGGCGGGGCGTTTTTGCAGAATACGATTCCGCAGGTAGGGACGCTGGGGGACGGGAGCCTGATGGTGGTGTGGGGGGCGCGGGCGAAGGGAGACGGGAACGGGAGGATCTACGGGAGCTTTTCGCGGGATGAGGGGAGGAGTTGGAGCGCTCCGCGGCTGCTGATTGACGACCCGCAGTTCCACGACGGCGACCCGAACCTGCTGGTGGACGGCAACACGGTGTGGGTGTTCGGGACGCGGGTGCGGATTCCGAACGACATCCAGAAGGCCTGGACGACGGTGGTGAAGAGCACGGACAACGGCGCGACGTGGTCGAAGGCGGGCGAGGTGTTTGTGCCGCGGCAGTACACGCCGGGTAAGCAGCACAACGGCATCAAGCTGCGGGACGGGACGTACGCGATGGGGATTTCGTGGGACCGGTGGGCGGAGAAGGGGATGAACGCGCGGACGGAGGGGGAGATGGACCTGGCATCCGGGGTGCTGCTGTCGGCGGACGGGGAGCGGTGGACGCTGCACGGGGAGATTTATGCGCAGACGCCGGACAAGGTGCGGCCGGGGTTTACGAACGGGCTGGGCGAGCCGTCGATGGTGGAGTTTCCGGACGGGGAGCTGCTGATGATTTTGCGCAGCGGGGGGCCGCGACACTACGAGGCGCGGAGCCGGGACGGGGGGCATACGTGGTCGAAGCCGGTGATGAGTGCGCTGGTGGGGGCGAACACGCCGACGGCGCTGTGGGCGAACCGGCGGCAGCCGGAGGAGGTGGTGGCGGTATGGAACAGCAATCCGCTGCAGCGGTGGCCGCTGGTGGCGGCGCTGTCGCGGGACCGGGGGCGGACGTGGTCGAGCCCGCGGGTACTGGCGAACCCGGGGCGGCAGGTGAGCTATCCGGGGCTGACGCAGTTGGCGGGGGGCGAGTTTGTGGCGGTGTGGCAGGAGGATGATGGGAAGGGCGGGCGGGATATCCGCTACGGGAAGTTCAGCCGGGAGTGGCTGCTGGGAGGAGGACGGTAATGAGTGCGAATCGGGAAGCGATTGGGTTGCCGCTGGCGGCGCTGGAGACGCCGGCGCTGTGTCTTGATGCGCGGGCGTATGAGCGCAACGTGGAGCGGATGGCGGAGTACATCATCCGGCGGCATGGCTTGGCGTGGCGGCCCCATATGAAGGGGCAGAAGGCGCCGGAATTGGCGCTGGCGGCGCGGCGGGCGGGGGCGATGGGGGTGACGTGCGCGACGGTGTACGAGGCCGAGACGATGGTGGAGGCCGGGGTGACCGGGGTGCTGGTGGCCAACCAGGTGGTGGGGGAGCGGAAGCTGGGGCGGCTGGCGCGGCTGCAGCGGCGGACCCCGGTGATCGCCGCGACCGACAGCGCGGCGCACGCGGCGATGATGGACCGGGCGGCGCGGGAGGCGGGGGTGGTGATTCCGGTGCTGGTGGAGCTGGACCTGGGGATGAACCGCTGCGGCGTGGCGCCGGGGGAGGCGACGGTGGAGCTGGCGCGGACGATTGGGGCGATGCCGGGGCTGCGGCTGGCGGGTTTGATGGGCTGGGAGGGGCATGTGCTGGCCTACGAGGACGGGGAGAAGCGGGAGCGGATTGGGGGGGCGATCGGGGCGCTGGTGGAGACGGCGGCGCGGTGCCGGGCGGCGGGGATTGGGGTGGAGATTGTGTCGGCGAGCGGGAGCGGGACGTTTCGGATGTCGGCGCCGCTGGGGGGGATCACCGAGGTGCAGGCGGGCGGGGGCGTGTTCTCCGATTTGAACTACGAGAAGTGGGGATTGGCCGACCATGAGTTTGCGCTGACGGTGGTGACGCGGGTGGTGAGCCGGCCGAGCGCGACGCGGATTCTGGTGGACGGGGGATTCAAGACGATGTCGACGCAGCACGGGGCGCCGCGGCCGCTGGGGGTGGGGGCGGTGAAGAGTCTGGTGCTATCGGCCGAGCACGGCAATATTGAGCTGGAAGAGCCGGATACGGTGCACCGGGTGGGGGATCTGGTGACGTTTGTGCCGGGGTATACGGACAGCACGGTGTGTCTGCACGATGAGATGTGCGTGCTGCGGGACGGGGTGCTGGAGGCGGTGTGGGCGATACCGGGGCGGACGGGGAGGCGGTGAGTTAACCAGGGAGCGCGGCAGGTGCGTTCTGCGAGCCATAGCAGCCGATGCCGCAGTAGCTCAGGTCGTCGGCGAGGATCAGGATGAGGTTGGGCTTCCTGGCGGCGGCGAGGGCCGCCAGGAAGGTGCGCCGGGAGAGCCTTTACTGGACCGGGACGAAGCAGTAGAACAGGCCGGCGCCGCCGGTGCCGACGAGGTTGGCCTGGCTGCAGCCGCGGGAGGGGTGGGTGGAGTTCCAGGAGATGCCGCCGCCGTTGCGGTCGTGGTGGCCGACCTGGGCGGTGCCTTCGGAGTTGCTGGTCCAGTTTTTGCAGGTGTGGTCGGCGCCGTCGGTGTAGGCGCGGCCGTCGGGTTGGGTGCCGGTGAGGACGTCGTGCTGGTTGGGCTGGGCGCCGACGCCGTTGATCTGTTCGCCTTTTTCGTTGAGGGCGTTGTTGCGGGTGATGAGGTTGCCGACGCGGGCGAGTTCGACGGTGTCGCCGTGGAGGTGGGCCTGGTCGCGGGCGATGGCGGTGCCTTTGGCGTTGTGCCAGGGGCCGTTGCCGATACGGTCGCGGGCGTTGACGGCGGGTTTGCCGGCTTCGGCGGAGATGCTCAGATACGCTTTCCAGTTGGTGAACTGGGAGCCGGCGGCGGCGGCGAGTTTCTGGCAGTGGGCGTCGGCGCCGGCGAGGCCGCCGAGGTTGGCGCCATCGCCGATGCCGACGCTGGTGACGAAGAAGGTCATGGGCGCGGGGGCGGGTTTGGCGGGGGCGGTTTGCTGGGCGAGGGCGGGCAGCGACGCGAGGGTCAGGCTGAGGGAGAACAGTATGGGTTTCATAAGATTTCGATCAGACTACTATACCTGCTTGGGCAATGCGAACGGGTTGGGGGAAATCGCGCAGCGGGATGGGTGGTCAAGCCCCTACTCGGAGGCGAAACCGGGCCTGGAGGGCATTGGCCCTCGAGATGCAGGATCTGGGCGAGAGGAACCCCTATGACTGCTCAAGACGTGATGACCCACCCGGTGCAGAGCTGCCACCCGGAGATGAACCTGGCGGCCGCGGCCGCGCTGATGTGGGACTATGATTGTGGCGCGCTGCCGGTATTGGAAGACGGCCGACTGGTAGGCATGATTACAGACCGGGATATTTGCATTGCGCTGGGGACGCGGGACCTGCCGGCGCATGAGGTGACGGTGCGCGAGGTGGAGGCGACGCAAGTGACTACGTGCACGATCGAAGATAGCCTGCACCACGTGCTTGAATTGATGCGGCGGGCGCGGGTGCGGCGGCTGCCGGTGGTGGATCGGGAGGGCGGGTTGGTCGGCATTGTGACGCTGTCTGACGTGGCCGTGCGCAGCGACAAGCGGTCGCGCGGGGAGATCGTCGAGACGATTCAGGCTTTGCGCAGTCAGCAGCGGGCGGCGGCCTGAGCAGGCTGGGGGGGCTATTCGGGCTCGACGCTGATGCCTTGGCGGACGGCGTAGCGGGAGAGTTCGGCGGTGGTCCGGAGGCCGGTCTTGTCCATGATGTTCTTTTTGTGGAACTCAACGGTGCGGGGGGAGACATCGAGGGCGGTGGCCGCCTCTTTCATGGTTTTGCCTTCGGCGATCAGCTGCAGGACTTCGCGCTCGCGCTGACTTAGTTCGGTTCCGGCGGCGCTGCGATCTTCCGGCGAGACCATGAGGTTGCGGAGGACCTTGTCGGCGATGCGGGGGGTGACGTAGGTGCGACCCTGGAGCACCTCATGAATGGCGTTGAGCAGTTCGTCGGTGGCGGCGTGTTTGAGGACGTAGCCTTCGGCGCCAAGGCGGAAGGCGCGGGTGGCGAGAGTGGCGTCGAGGCTGCCGGTGACGAAGATGAAGCGGGTGCGCAACCCCTTGGCGCGGCAGTGGCTGAGGGCTTCCAAGCCATTTAATTCGGGCATGGAGATGTCGCAGACGACCAGATCCGGGCGGAGGCGCTCGACGGCCTGCACGAGTTCGCGGCCATCGTGGACGGTGCCGAGGAGGGTGTACTGATTCTCGAGGATTCGCTGCAAGCCTTCGAGAACGAGGGCGTGGTCGTCAGCCAGTAGGATGGTATTCGGTTTCATTTGGTATTCGGCCGAACTCCGGCCCCGACGCGTAGTGGTGAACTGGGGGGCGGCATCGTTACAGGGATCACTCTCAGAGGAGCGCCTTAGATGCCGAAAAAAAACTACCGGGTGCATCCCTCGTAGGAACAGCTCTCCAACCTAGGGAAACTACGAGTATAGTACTTTTGCGGTGGGATCTATACTGACGAAGTAGATCGGAGGCGGCGGATGCAAAGGCCGGCCAAATAGATGGTACCCCGGATGAGTAAGTACCAGAGTCGGCCTTGCAGCCGCATTAGTAAGTGGCATAGGAGTGATCTTTATGAGTGCAGCTGTATTGCCAATTGAGGAGTATCGTCCGATTCCTGGTGAGGCTAGCATGGTTTCCTGGGATATCCCCGGGGCGATTGCCCGCAGTTCGCAGATGCAAGTGGTGTTTGATCGGATCCGCCGGGTGGCGCCGCACTTTCGGACCGTTTTAGTGACGGGGGAGACGGGCACGGGCAAGGAACTGGTATCGCGGGCGTTGCATGAGTTGAGCCCGGCGACGGGGCGGCTGGTGACGTTGAACTGTTCGGCGGTGGTGGAGACTCTTTTTGAGAGCGAGCTGTTTGGGCATGTGCGGGGGGCGTTTACCGGGGCGTTGCAGGATAAGGTAGGGCAGTGTGAGTTTGCCGACGGGGGCACGTTGTTTCTGGACGAGATTGGGGATATGCCGCTGGCGACGCAGGCGAAGCTGCTGCGGGTGCTGCAAAACCGGGAGGTGCAGCGGGTGGGGTCTTTAAGTTCGCGGAAGCTGGATTTACGGGTGGTGGCGGCCACGAACAAGGATTTGAGGCGGGCGGTGCGGGAGCACCAGTTTCGGGAGGATTTATACTTTCGCCTGGCGATGGTGGAGATCCAGTTGCCGGCGCTGCGGGAACGGGCGGGGGACTTGCCGCTGCTGACGAGTTACTTTCTGCGGCAGTGGGCGGGCCGGTACGGCAAACCGGTAGCGGAGCTTTCGGCCGAGGCGGCGCAGGTGTTTGTGCTGCACGATTGGCCGGGGAATGTGCGGGAGCTGGAGAATGTCCTGGGCTATGCCTGCATGATGTGCCGGGGAGATACGGTGGAGGTGGAGGATTTGCCATCGTACCTGCTGGCGCCGCTGGACCGGCCATGTTTGGGGGTGGCGGCGGGTGGTGTTTCGGTGGCGGAGGAGGCTCCGGCGGGGGTGGCGATGAACACGCTCGAAGCTTGCGAGGCGCGGATTTTGCGGCAGGCGCTGCAGCGGGCGGGGTGGAACCAGACGAAGGCGGCGCAGGCGTTGGGGACGACGCGGGACCGGTTGCGCTACCGGATGAAGAAGTACCAGTTGGCGAGAGGACCATTCGCATCATCTGAGGTGATGTCTCGTGAAGTGATTTCTGGGGAGGTTTTGTATGGATAACCGTCCCGTGTTCTTGGTGGTTGGCGACTTTACGGGGGAGCGAATCGATTTGGTGGGTCTGTGCGCGGAGTTTGGCTGGCGTCTCCAGCGGGTTCCGGGTCTGGAGTCGTTGTCGCTGGAGGGTGGGTTGCCGTGTGCGGCTGGATTGATTGATACGTCGATGGACGGGGGGGCGCAGTTACGGCAGGCGCGAAGGCTGTTTCCGCAGATTCTCTGGATTGCCTGCAGCCGGTTCAGTTCGACGATGCCGTGGGCGGAGCTGGAGCGGTGTGGCGCGTTTCACTTTTTGCATCGTCCGCTGCGGGCGGCCGAGTTTCTTCATGCTCTTGGGTTTGTGGATGCAGTTGCGGCCCAGCACAAGCGTATGGAGGCTGCTTTGAATGCCTCCCATGCGGCGTAAGAAATAAAAACGAGGATCTTTAATATGTTTGATTCGTATTCGCCGCCCGAGCTGCGCTGGTTCGCGCTGTATGTGCGGGTTCGTCATGAGCGGACCGTGGAGAGGCAACTGGCGGAGAAGGGTCTGGAGGCTTTTCTGCCCTGCTACGTGGCGCGCCGCCAGTGGGCGGATCGGCTGAAGATGATTGAGTTTCCCCTGTTTCCCGGCTATCTGTTTTGCCGGTTTACGTCGCAGCAGCGGGGGGCGGTGCTGTCGGCGTTTGGGGTGGTGCGGATTGTGGGGTTTGGGAACCAATTGATGCCGGTGGATGATGGGGAGATTCTGGCTTTGCAGCAGGCGGTGCGGGCGGGGGTAGCGTGTGAGCCGGCGCCGTACTTGAAGATCGGCCAACGGGTGCGGGTTGGGTACGGTCCGTTGAACGGGGTGGAAGGGATTTTGACGGAGGCCAAGAAGGGTCACCGGTTGGTTCTTTCGGTAACGCTGCTGGAGCGGTCGGTTTCCGTAGAGGTGGATGAGGCGGCGGTGGAGGCGGTTTCGGCGCCGCCCCTGCAGGCTCTGCGGGCGCAGGGCGCGGCATTTCGGGTTCCGGCGTGATGTTGCTATTCTAGGGAGTCTTAAACTTGGGCTGCCGTCCGTGCCCGAGCAGCCACCCATAGCCACCAGATCCGGGTCACAAGATCCGGAAAGTGGCCCTTCCCCTCCATGGTTTCTAAAAAAGATGTTTCTCAAAAAGAGTCCGTGGCCCGCTCGGCAAGGATTTCGGTGGTTGCTATTGGCGCATCAGCCGGGGGCTTGGCGGCGATTCGGGAGTTTTTCGAGGCGCTGCGGCCCGACACGGGGATGGCCTTTATCGTGGTCACCCATCTGGGCCAAGGCCAGAAGAGCGCGCTGACCAAACTGATTACCGGCATGACCGCGATGCCGGTGCAGGAGGTTGCCGGGACGGTGCAGTTGAAGCGGAACCACGTTTACGTGCGCCCGCCGGACTGCGAGTTGACGGTGAGCGGCAGACGGCTGGTCTCGCGCCCCATGGACCCGGCCCACCATTTCCCCCCGACGGTGATTGACACGTTGTTGCGTTCGCTGGCGGCAGACCGGGGCAATCCGGCGATTGGGATTATTCTGTCCGGCAGCGGCAGCGATGGTTGCGCCGGTCTGGCGGCACTGCAGGCCGAGGGGGGACTGACGTTCGTGCAGGACCGCCATAGCGCCGAGGTGCCGGAGCTGCCGGCGGCGGCGGCGGGGGCGGCCGACCGGGTGCTGTCGCCGCGGGCGATGGCGGAGGAGTTGCACCGGCTGGCGGTGCATCCGTACGTGGCGGCGCCGGCGAAAGCGGGGGAGGGGGAGGCCGCCGTGCGCGCGCTGCCGGGTTTGGAGCGGATTTTTGCACTCATCCGGCAGGCGGGGGGGCCGGATTTTTCGCTGTACAAGCCGAGCACGATCCACCGGCGGCTGGCGCGGCGGCTGGCGCTGCTGAATATCGAGAAGGTGGAAGAGTATTCCCACCGTCTCGAGGAGGATCCGCGTGAAGTGGAGGCTTTGAGCGCTGATTTGCTCATCAATGTGACCGAGTTTTTCCGCGATCCGGAGGTGTTTGCCTATTTGCGGAGCCAGGTGTTTGCCGGTTTGGTGGGTAAGGCTTCGGCGAATCGTCCGATCCGGGTGTGGGTTCCGGCCTGTGCGAGCGGGGAGGAGGCTTACTCGCTGGCGATTTCTTTGATGGAGAGTTTCGGCCCGGGGCAGCCGGCGCCGCCGATTCAGATCTTCGCCACCGATGTTAGCCCGGCTTCGGTACGGGCGGCGCGGGAGGCTGTTTATCCGGCCTCGGTGGCGCAGCAGGTTCCCGCCGAGCTGCTGGGGCGCTATTTCACCCCGGTGGAGGGCGGATTTCGGGTGACGCGGCAGGTGCGGGATGTTTGTGTGTTCGCGGTGCAGGACGTGACGGCCGATCCTCCGTTTTCAAAGATGGACGTGGTGAGCTGCCGCAACCTGCTGATCTATCTCAAGCCCGAGGTGCAGCAGAAGGTGCTGGCCACGTTCCACTACGCGCTGAATCCTTCGGGGGTGCTGATTCTGGGCACGGCGGAGTCGACCGGGGCAAATCCCTCTGAGCTTTTCCGGCAGATCGATCACGCGCAACATGTATATGAGCGGCTCAATGTCGTCAAGGATCTCTCCTTCTACGTCCGGGGCGTGGATACCCGCCGGGCGAGGGTAGAGACGCTTGCGGTCCCTCACACCACCCCGAACCAGGCGGACGAGATTTCGGCCGAGGCAGACCGGATCCTGGTGTCGCAGTACGTTCCGCCGAGCGTGATTATTGGCCCGTCGATGGAAATTTTGCAGTTTCGCGGTTCGACGGGGCGTTACCTGGAGCCCGCGCCCGGCCCGGCGACGCTGAACCTGCCGAAGATGAGTCGCGAGGGATTGGCGATTGATCTGCGCGCGGCGATTCAAAAGGCGCGGAAGACGCATGCGCCGGTGACGCGGGCGGGCCTGCGGTTTTTGCACGATAGCGGCTACCGGCAGGTGGATGTGGACGTGATTCCGCTGCGCCGCTCCTTACCGGGCCACTATGAGCTGATTGTGTTCCGGGAGCCGCCGCCGACGGCGCCGGTCGGCCCGGCGGAGGCGGCGGGCGGAAAGAAGGCGCCGGGCCGCGGTGACCGGAAAATGGTTTTGCTGCAGCGCGAACTGCTGGCTACGCAAGAGGACCTGCGGTCGATTATTGCCGAACTGGAGGCGAACAACGAGCAGTTGCAGTCTGCCAACGAAGAGATCCTGTCGAGCAACGAAGAGCTGAAAAGCACGAATGAGGAGCTCGAGACAGCCAAAGAGGAGCTGCAGGCGACCAATGAGGAGCTCTCGACGGTGAACGAGGAGATGCGCACCCGGCATACCGCGTTCAACGTGGCCAATGACGATTTGCTGAACGTCTTCGATGCGGTGGAGGCCGGGGTGGTGATGGTAGGCCCCGATCTGGCGATCCGCCGTTCGAATCTGCGGGCGCAGCAGATTTTGGGGCTGGTTCCGGCCGACCTGGGCCGTTTGTTGACCGGCGTCAAGACGCGCCTCGATACGGCTCGTCCGGAGCAGTTGATTCTGCGGTGCATCGAGACGCGGCAGTTGGAGGAGCGGGAGGTTTGCGCCGAAGATGGCCGTTGGTATCTGCTGCGAGCCTGTCCGTATCGTGTGGCGGAGAACCGGATGGAGGGCGCCGTGCTCACGGTGCTCGACATACACGATTGGAAGAGCACCCGGGTGCGACTGGCCGCCTCCGAGCAGGCGTGGCGGGAGACCGTGGAGCAAGCCCCGGATTTTCTGGTGGCTGCCGATACCAGCGGCCGGATCCTGTTTTTGAATCGCACCGTGGTGAGTCTGGCGCCCGAGGCGGCGGTGGCCGGCAGCCTGTTTGAGGCCCTGGGCCGGGCGGACCGGACGAAGATGCGGCGGGTGCTGACCGGGGTGCTGGCTTCCGGCCAACCGATGGAGTTTACCTCTGGCGGAGCGAAAGGGACACCGGCTTGCCGTACGCGGGTCACCCCGATTCGGAGTGAGGATAGAATTGTGGCGTTGGCTATTCGCACCGAAAGGGTCGGATAGCATGAGCCGCCGTACCATGCAGTCTCCGATAGGATTTGTGGTTGATTCCGAGTTACGGGTGGTGGAGTTTATCGGCCACACCTCACCGTTGATCCGTCTGTCGCCGGGCGCGGCGACGTTGGACCTGGCCCGGTTGCTGACGGATTCGCTCCGTCCGGCCGTGCTCGAAGCGGTGGACCAGGCCCGGGAGACGCTGCGGGCAGTGGCGGTTGGCGGGGTGTCGTACTACGAATTGGGGGTTCGCCGGAGCGCGGACCTGAGCGTGACGCCGGAGCCTGGTGGCCTCTGTCGTATCGAGTTACACACCCACGGACGGGCGTCCAAGGCTTCCGCTATGGCCCACTCCGGGAGTACCGCCGAGGAGCTGGCGGTGGAGTTGGAGGCTACCAATGAGGAGTTGCGCGCTACCGTCAACGAACTGGTGAACGCCAATCAGGAGATTCGCCGGGCGCAGGCGGCGCTCGAGAAGAGCCAGAACGAGCTGCGGGCGCGCTACCAGTTTATGGCGGCGGTGCTCGATACGGTGGGCGCGCTGATTCTGGTTCTCGATCCGGAGGGACGGGTTGTTGAGTTCAATCGGGCCTGCGGGGTAGCGAGCGGAGGGCCGCAGGGCGAAGCTGGCGCTCTTCTGTTCTGGGATTTTATTCCTCCGGAACAGCTTGCCGAGTGGCGGGGGATCTTCGCCAAGCTTCTCGAGGAGACACCCACGAGTACCCACGAAAGCGACTGGCTGGTGCGGGGTGGGAACCGGAGGCGGATTGCGTGGTCGAACACCACCATGCGGCAGCCTGATGGCGTGCGCTACGTGATTGCAACGGGTATTGAGGTAACGGCGCGCTATCTGGCCGAGCAGTTTCTGTTGGCCAGCGAAGCCAAGTTCCGCGCGGTGATTGAGAGCGCGGCCGAGGCCATTCTGGGCGTAGATCCGGCGGGTAAGATTGTGATTGCCAACCCGTCGGCGGCGCGGCTGTTCGGGTACACGCTGGAGGAGTTACTTTCGTGGGAGTTAACCCGCCTGCTGCCGGAGCGGTTCCGGGCGGCGCACCCCGATCACCTGCAGAGCTATTTTGATCAACCCAGGCCGCGGAAGGCGTTTTCCGGGTCTTTTTTTGTGGGCCGGCGGCGGGATGGCAGCGAAGTGCCGCTGGAGATCAGTTTGAGTACGATCAGCACGGCGGAGGGTGAGGTGGCGGTCGCTTTCATCCTGGACATCACGGAACGGATTCAACACCGGGAGCACCTGCAGGCGTTGGCCGGTAAGCTGCTGAAGGCGCAGGAGGAGGAGCGCCGCCGGATCGCCCGGGACATTCATGACCACTTGACGCAGACGATTTCGCTGCTGGGAATGAAGCTGGGGTTTCTGGCGCGGGAGGTGGAGGGCAACCAGGCGGCCGTGCGGGCCGGCCTTGAGGAGGCTCGTCACCAGGTTGATCTGATCCATGAAGAGGTGCGGGATGTTTCGCACCGGCTGCATCCGACTACTCTCGAGTACTTGGGTTTGGTGCCGGCGCTGGAAAGCCTGGTGAACGAGACGGAGAAGCTGGAGAAGCCCCGGGTGCATCTGGTGATTGGTCAATTGCCGGACTCGATCCCTCAGGGCGTGGCGACGGCGTTCTACCGGATCGCTCAGGAGGCTCTGCACAATGCGTTGAAGAGTGCCGCGGCAGAGAATGTTTCGGTGCATGTGAATACGCAGGACGGCCACGTCCATCTGGTCGTGATGGATGATGGTTGCGGCTTTGTGGTGGAGGAGGCCCGGCGGGCCGGCGGGCTTGGTTTGCTGAGTATGGAGGAGCGCGCGCGCGAACTGGGGGGCACCTTTGCCATTCAATCGGCGCGGGGGAGCGGGACGCGTATCGAAGTAACGGCGCCGCTGGCGGCGGCTAGGTAATGACGACGCGGGAGTCCTGTTCGCGTGTCCGCTCGTTCTGCACGAGATCCGTCAGGCTTTGCAGTTGGCGGCCCAGGTAGCGCAGGTAGTCGTCCATGGTGAAGATGCCGGTGAGGTGACCGTGCGCATCGACGACGGGAACCCGGCGGATACCGAGCACCCGCATGCGGGAGATGACGACGTCGACGTCCTCGTCTACGACGGCGGTGTGCAGCGGCGTTTGGAGGATGTCTCCGAGGGTGAAGACGGAGGGATCGAGCCCGAGGCCGATGACGCCGACGACGAGGTCGCGGTCGGTGACGATGCCGATGGGTTGAGCGGTCCGGTCGCCGGGCTCGTGCAGGACGAGGTCGCCGACATGATGGTCTCGCATCAGCTTGGCGGCCTGGGCTACCGTGTGGGAGCTGTCCGCGGTAATGACTCCGGTTGTTGCAAACTCACCGACTTTCACAAATGGCCTCCTGGGCGGGTTGGGGGTTGGGTGCGGACGCCGGGTGGAGCAAGGCGAGCACGGTGGCATCTTCGACGGACGGGAAGTCATCGAACCACTCGCCGACGGCTCCCAAATCCGGCGGTTCGAGGACGGAGACAACGGTGTCGGCTTCGCGGGCGATGCGGTCGATGGTGTCGGCGGGCGCGACGCCTACGCCGACGATGATTTTTGCGGCGCCTAGTTTGCGCATGGCGGCGATGGCGGCGGACATGGTGGCGCCGGTGGCGATGCCATCGTCGATGAGGAAGACGGTGTGGCCGGAGACCTGGAGGGGGCCGCGGCCGCGACGGTAGAGGCGTTCGCGGCGGCTCAGTTCGAGGCGCTCGAGGGCGATTTCGTGTTCGACTTCGAGTTGGGGAATCTGGAGCTTTTGCAGGAGCTCGTCGTCGAGTACGACGACTTCGCCGATGGCGAGGGCGCCCATGGCGAGTTCGGGCTGCCAGGGGACGCCGAGCTTGCGTACGAGGCAGACGTCGAAGGGGAGATGCAGCTCCCGCG
This sequence comes from Acidobacteriaceae bacterium, assembly GCA_020247055.1. GTDB lineage: Bacteria > Acidobacteriota > Terriglobia > Bryobacterales > Bryobacteraceae. The sequence continues at coordinate 18,919 of JADCJL010000058.1, forward strand.
CGACGGCGGCGCCGAGGACAACGCCGCCGCGCGGGAGAGCGAGCACGATGCCGCCGGGGGTGCCGCGATAGCCGCGGAGTTCGGCGGCGAGCCGGTTACCGGCATCGGTGCGATCGGTAAAGCGCTGCACGCTGGTTGGCTCCTAGCGCTGCAGGGAGCGCAGATAGTTGACGATGTTGTGGATGCGCAACTGGGCGACGGCGGGGGATTCGCCGGTGGCGCGGAAGGCATTGCCCCAAATGGGCATGTCTTTCGAACCGTGGGCGGCGGTGCCGGGGTCGCGGTCGAGGATCTCGGTGATTCTTGCGGCGGGGAAGGCGCCGCGATGGTTGGCCGAGAGTTGGGTGAGGTCGGTGGGGTGCTTTTTGAGTCCGACTGCGGCGGGTCCGTCGCCGAGGCCCTGGGTGCCGTGGCAACTGGAGCAGTAGGCGCTGAACATGGCGGCGCCGGAGGCGGCATGGATATCGGTGATGCGGGGCTTCAGGGGAGTCTTGGCCTTGGTGACCTTGACGGAGGGCGGATCCTGGATGCCGTCGAGGTAGCGCATGAGGTTATAGAGGCGCATTTGTACTTCCAGTTCGTCCGTTCCGCCGCTGCTGGCGCGGAAAACATCGCCCCAGATGGGCATCTCTTCGCTACCGTGGGCGCCGGAGCCGCGGACGCGGCCGAGGGTCATCAGTACGGATGCGGAGGGGAAGGAGCCTTCATTGGCCTGCGCCAGTTTGGTGAGATCGGGCAGCGGCCCGTGGAGTGCGGCCGTAGCGGGGCCGGATCCTTTTCCGTCCATTCCATGGCAGCTGGCGCAGTAGGCGCGGTACATTTCGGCGCCATCATTGGCGCGGGTCATCGGGATGGGCGTGTGTTTGATAGGGGGTTGCCCGTGGAGGAAACCCGTCAGCAGGAGCGCGCTAATACTCAGGGTAATTCGCATAGAAGTCCACCTCGACCTCCTGGCCGTGCAAGTGCCGCGCCAAGGCGGATGGTGAGATAAATCAATGGTTTCTATATTCCGGGCGGTGGCTGGCCACGCAGTCTTGGGGCACAGGACCCAGTATTTTGCGCGACGATGGGTACAGTGCTTCCCACGCTTCCCGGACTGCTCGGCATCCATCATTTCGCCCTGGCCGTTCCCGCCGGCCAACTCGACGCGCAACTCGACGCCTATCAGGCGCTGGGCTTTGCGATTGTTCATCGCGAGGACGTCCTGGGGACGGACCAGGTGCGTGAGGTTCTGCTGCGGCCGCCGGGTGGGCCGCCGTTGGTGCAACTGCTTTGCCCGCTGTCGCCGGAGAGCCCGGTGGCCCGGCAGCTGGATAAGCCGCGGCCGGCGTTTGCGCATCTGGCGCTGGCGGTGGCCGATATCCACGCCGCCTTCGAGTATCTGCAGGCGCAGGGCTATCAGTTGCTCGACGCGGGGCCGCGGCCAGGCTCGCATGGCACTACCGTGTTTTTTGTACATCCGAAGTCCCCGGCCGAAGCGCCGCTGGGCTACCTACTCGAGATCGTTCAGGACCCCGCCCGATGATTGCCACGACTGCCCCTTTGCTGCCTCCGTTTCCGGCTTCGGCGCCGGCGGGGCCGATTGAACTGGACCTGACGGAGGTGGCCGGCGTGGACGCCCAACTGGCCGCTATCCGGGATTCGCCGGCCACGGCGATTGCGCTGCCGGTGGGCCTTGCGTTTTATGCCGAGGTGGCGAAGTTCCGGGCGGCCCGGTATGTGGCGAACCGTCCGCTGTATCTCAAGGCGGTGCCTTCGCCGCGGCTGAATCAGATTCAACTGACGCTGGCGGCGCTGGCGGCGCGCTTGGGGCGGGCGGATACGACGGTGTTGGTCAACGAGACCTTGGCGCCGCACCTGGCGGCTAACATCGAACACATTCTTACGGAGGAGTGCCAACTGCCGGAGGATCCGGCGGCGGGCTCTTACTTTATTGACAGCCTGACGCATCAACTCGCCGGTCTCGAGCCAGGGGAGGGGCGGGCGGCGGGGCCGCGGGCCGGGGAGCCGCCCTACCGGCGGGGCCCGTACGCTTCGATGTACGTGCAGCAGCCGTGGACCATCCGGCAGTACGCGGGGTTTTCAACGGCGGAGGCGTCGAACGCTTTCTACCGCCGGAATCTGGCGGCGGGGCAGAAGGGGCTTTCGGTGGCTTTCGATCTGCCGACGCATCGCGGCTACGATTCGGACCATCCGCGGGCGCAGGCCGACGTGGGGCAGGCGGGCGTGGCCATTGATTCGGTTGAGGATATGCAGTTGCTGTTCGACCAGATTCCGCTGGGGGAGATCTCGGTTTCGATGACGATGAACGGGGCGGTGCTGCCGATTCTCGCCTTCTACATCGTGGCGGCCGAGGAGCAGGGGGTGGGGCCGGAGCAGTTGGCCGGGACGATTCAGAACGACATTCTGAAAGAGTTCATGGTGCGGAACACGTATATTTATCCGCCGGGTCCGTCGATGCGGATCGTGGCCGATATCTTCCGCTACTGCGCGGCGCACCTGCCGAAGTTCAATTCGATTTCGATCTCCGGCTACCACATGCAGGAGGCTGGGGCGACGGCGGCGCAGGAGTTGGCTTACACGCTGGCCAACGGCCTCGAGTATGTCCGCGCGGGTTTGGCGGCGGGTTTGGCGATTGACGAGTTCGCACCGCGCCTGTCTTTTTTCTGGGGCATTTCGATGCACCTGTGCACGGAGGTGGCCAAGCTGCGCGCCGCGCGGGAGCTGTGGTTCGCCCTGCTGCAGCCGTTTGCGCCGCGGAATCCGAAGTCGAGCCTGCTGCGGGCGCATTGCCAGACGTCAGGCTGGAGCCTGGCGGCGCAGGACCCTTTCAATAACGTAACGCGGACAACGCTCGAAGCCTTTGCCGCCGTGGCCGGGCATACGCAGTCGCTGCACACGAACGCGCTTGACGAGGCGCTGGCGCTGCCGACCGATTTTTCCGCGAAGATCGCCCGGGACACGCAGTTGATTCTGCAGAAGGAGACGGGGATTCCGGGGATTATCGATCCGCTGGGCGGGTCGTGGGCGGTGGAGGCGCTGACCGAGGAGTTGCTGGCGGAGGCGCGGGGGTTGATTGCCGAGGTGGAGGAGATGGGGGGCATGACGAAGGCGATTGAGGCGGGGCTGCCGCAGTCGCGGATTGAGGAGGCGGCGGCGCGGCGGCAGGCGGCGCTGGACTCCGGCCGCGAGGTGATCGTCGGGGTGAACAAGTATCCGCCGCCGGCGCCGACGGAGGTGCCGGTGCTATCGATAGATAACGCGCAGGTGCTGGCGACGCAGACGGCGCGTTTGGCGCGGCTGAAGGCGAGGCGGGACGCGGGGGCGGTGGCCGAGGCGCTGGCGGCGTTGACGCGCGCGGAGGGGAATCTGCTGGAGTTGGCGATTACGGCGGCGCGGGCGCGGTGTACGCTGGGAGAGATTTCGGCGGCGCTCGAAGCGAAGTTCACGCGCTATCAGGCGACGCCGCGGGCGTTGACGGGGGTTTATGTGAAAGAGGCGGCGGAGGACCGGGAGTTTGCGGTGGCGCGGGAGCGAGTGGCGGAGTTTGCGCGGCAAGAGGGGCGGCAGCCGCGGATCTTGATTGCCAAGCTGGGGCAGGATGGGCACGACCGGGGTGCGAAGGTGATCGCGTCGGCGTTTGCGGATCTGGGTTTTGACGTTGATCTGGGGCCGCTGTTTCAGATGCCGGCCGAGGTGGCGCGGCATGCGGTGGAGAACGATGTGCACGTGGTGGGGATATCAACGCTGGCGGGGGCGCACAAGCTGCTGGTGCCGGCCGTGATGGCGGAGATGGCGCGGCTGGGGCGGCCGGACATTGTGACGATTGTGGGCGGGGTGATTCCGCCGGGGGACCATGCGGCGCTGCTCGAGGCGGGGGTGGCGGCGATTTTTGGTCCGGGGACGGTGATTCCGGTGGCCGCCGGGCAGATATTGGACCATGTATGCCGCGGCTTCCGCGCCTGACGGCGGCTCAATATCGCGACGGGATTCTCGGGAGGGACCGGGCGGTGCTGGCGCGCGCGCTGACGCTGGTCGAATCCGAGTTGGCGGCTGATGAGCCGCTGGCGCGGGAGGTGTTGGCGGCGGTGCTGCCGCATACGGGGCGGTCGCTGCGGTTAGGGATCACGGGGGTTCCCGGGGCGGGGAAGTCGACGCTGATTGAGGCGTTGGGCGGGGAGATTGGGCGGCCGTTGGCGGTGCTTTCGGTGGACCCTTCGTCGCCGGCGACGGGCGGGTCGATTTTGGGGGACAAGACGCGGATGGAGCGGCTGGGGCGGAGCCCGGATGCGTTCATCCGGCCGAGTCCGGCGCGGGGGCATTTGGGGGGCGTGGCGCGGAGAACGCGGGAGAGTATTTTGTTGTGCGAGGCGGCGGGATTTGAGGTGATTTTCGTCGAGACGGTGGGGGTGGGGCAGTCCGAGACGGCGGTGCGTCAAATGACGGACTGCTTTTTGCTTTTGCTGTTGCCCGGGGCGGGGGATGAGGTGCAGGGGATGAAGCGCGGCATTCTGGAGTTGACCGATGTGGTGGCGGTGAACAAGGCGGACGGGGAGAATGCGGCGCGGGCGCGGCAGACGCAGCGGTCCTACGCGGCGGCGCTGCATCTGTTTGCGGCGGCGGCGCCGCCGGTGCTGACCTGTTCGGCGCGTACGGGGGAGGGGGTGGCGGCGTTGTGGCAGGCGGTGCGGGCGCAGGCGGATCCGGGGCGGCGTCCGGGGCAGGTGATGGCGTGGTTTGACGAGTTGCTGCGGGAGCGGTTATGGCAGCGGTTCCACGCCGATGGGGAGGTGGCGGCGCGGCGGGGGGAGTTGGAGGCGGCGCTGCGGGAGGGGCGGATGACGGCGCCGGAGGCGGTGGCGCGGCTGCTGGGTCAGACGGGGGCGTAGCGGAAGACGAAGCGCTCGCTGCCTTCGCGCTGCCAGACGGCGCCGGCGGGGCTGACGGTGAGCCACCAGGTTTCGCGTTCGAGCGGGTCGCGGGGGCGGATGGCGCGGCCGGTAAGGACGGCGTAGCAGCGGCCGGGTGCGGGGTCGCGGACCGAGCGGTAGGCGATCCACTCGGCGCCGGCTGCGCGGGCGAGGCGGCCGAGTTCCTGCGTGGCGGTGTAGTCGGCCGGGTGGGTCCAGCGGGCGGCGTCGGCGCTGAGCGGGGGCTTTTCGAGATCGACGCCGCGGCCGGCGGCGCCGAACCGGAAGAGGGTTTGGGCGGCGGCGGGGAGGTGGCCGAGCCCCTCGCTCTCGGCGACAAAGCGCCAGCGCCAGTAGCCGACCTCGGCGCAGGCGGTGCGGCGGTGGGCGGCGCCGTAGAGGACCCCGGGGTCGCCCCAGCCGCGGAAGCGGGAGCCGGCGCCGGCGGGGGGATAGCGGAAGGGGGTGCTGAGGAGGTAGTGCAGGCCGTCGGCGCCCTCCGGCAGCGGGGGCTTGCTCTCTTCGAGGATGCGTTCGAGCAGGTCCTGGCGGCGGGGATCGCCGGCGGCGAGGCGGAGGGTGGAGACGACGTGCTGGCCTTCGACGGCGCGCCAGGCTTTCCACCGGCCGGGGAGCAGGGCGGCGGCGAGGGGTTCAGATGCGAGCGCGGGAGGCATCGAGGTAGTGGACGACGCGGACGAAGGAGTCGATTTCGTGCAGCATGGCGGCCGGGGTACCGGCGAGGCCGGAGTTGGCGCTGTGCAGCCAGCGGCGGGCGTGTTCTTCGCTGCCGCCGGTGATGGAATCGAGGCTGCGGAACAGGCGGACGAAGAGGGCGGCCAGCTGCCACTCCTTACCGGCGGGGTCGAGGAGATAGCGGCCGGCGGCCATGCGGGAGACGCTGGCGGGGGAGAGGCCGAGGATGCGGGCTAAGTCGGCCTGGGAGACGTTGAGGATGGCGGCCGCGCGCAGCACGGCTTCGGTGAGCACCCCCCGCGCGGTTTCCGACCGCGTCCCCTCCTGCGCCAAGACTTGTTTTGCACGCGCCATGAAAGATTTCTCCTGAGAGAAATATCTCATAACGTTTCCAAAGAAACAAGTGCTCCCTCCCCCTTTTTCTCCACTGCGGAAACAGGTATATTATTAGCTTCCGTTCGCCAAACCGCTTAGGAGTCTCGCCGATGCGCTTGTTGCTCGCTGCTTTTGCTCTGCCGTTATTCGCCGCTGATCCGGCGGAGTTTTTTGAGTCCAAAGTTCGTCCGGTTTTGGCGAATCGTTGTTACTCCTGCCATGCGTTGACGCCGCAGTCCGGGCTGGCGGTGAACTCCCGCGCCGCGCTTTTAAAGGGTGGGCAGCGTGGTCCGGCGGTGGTGCCGGGTAAGCCGGACGAGAGCCTGTTATTGACGGCGGTGCGCCATGCCGACCCGAAGCTGCAGATGCCGTTCAATCAACCGAAGCTATCGGCGGCGGAGATTGCGGATCTGGCGAGTTGGATCAGCGCGGGTGCGCCGTGGCCGGAAGCGGCGGTTTCGCAGAAGTCGAATGCGCCGATGGTGATTACGGCCGAGCAGCGGAGTTACTGGGCGTTTGCCCCGCTGGCGAAGCCGGCCGCGGGTACGTCGATTGATAGTCTGGTGCGGGCGCGCCTGACGGCCAAGGGGCTCGTGCAGAACCCGCCGGCGGCAAAGCGGGATTTGATTCGCCGGGCTTATTTTGATCTGACGGGGCTGCCGCCTTCGGCGGCGGCGGTTGATGCGTTTCTCGCCGACCGGTCGCCGGAGGCGTTTGCGAAGGTGGTGGATCAACTACTGGCTTCGCCGCGGTACGGCGAGCGGTGGGGCCGTTACTGGCTCGATATTGCCCGGTATGCCGATGATAAGCTGTCGAACGACGTGTTTGATCCGTATCCGAACTCGTTCCGGTACCGGAATTGGGTGATTGCGGCGATGAATCGGGACATGCCTTATGACCTGTTTGTGAAGGCGCAGATTGCCGGTGATTTGCTGCCGAAACACGAGCAGCACCCGGACCTGGCGGTGGGGTTGGGTTTCTACGGGCTGAGTCCCGAACTGGTAGACGACCGGGTGGACGCCACCACGCGCGGCTTTCTCGCGATGACGGCGGCGTGCGCCCAGTGTCATGACCATAAGTTCGACCCGATTCCGACGCGCGACTTTTACGCGCTGCAGGGCGTGTTCTCCTCGACCAAACGGAGCGAATTGCCGCTGGCGCCGGCCGCCGAGGTGGCCGAGTACAAGCGCAAGGAAGCGAAGGTGAAGGAGCTTGAAGCCCGGATTCAGACGTTTCTGCACGAGCAGGCGACGAGCATGGCGAAGATTCTGACGATGCAGTCGCCGCAGTATCTGGCGGCGGCGCGGCGGGTGCTGGTGGGTCCGAATCCGGTGACGGTGGAGGCGGCGGCCGCGGCGGACCATCTGGACTTGGGGGTGCTCAAGAACTGGGTGCGGTATCTGAAGACCGGGCCCGAGGATAACCAGTATCTGAAGGGTTGGCAGAGCGAGTCGTTCGACGCCAATGCCTTCCGCGACCAGTGTTTCCGGGTGTTGGCCGAGCGGGACCGCGTGGACGAAGAGAACCTGGTCCGCAAGGCGAACGCCAAGGGCGCCAAGAACGTGGATGGTTATGTGACGGTGTCGCTGAAGACGGAGGATTTCTTCCTGTGGCGCGACCTGTACTTCTCGGACTTCTACGGCAAGGAGTTCAAGCAGGAGGAGGACGGGATTCTGTATTTTGGCCCGAACCGGGGGTATCTGACCTCGGACGGGACGATTGAGCGGTTTCTGACCGGTCCCTGGGCGGAGCACCTGAAGGCGCTGCGGGCCGAACTGAAGGAGCGGAAGGCGGCGCTGCCGGCGCAGTATGCCTATGCCCACGTGATTGAGGATCTGCCCAACCCGAAGAACCAGCGGATTCACATCAACGGGCAGCCGGACAATTTGGGGCCGGAGGTTCCGCGGGGCTTTCTATCGGTTCTCAACGAGAAGCCGTTTACGACGGGCAGCGGGCGACTGGAACTGGCCAACGCCATGGTGGCGCCCGAGAATGCGCTGACGCCGCGGGTGATGGTGAACCGGGTATGGGCGCATCACTTCGGCGAGGGAATTGTGCCGACGGTGAGTAACTTCGGGCGGATGGGCGGGAAACCGAGCAATCAGGAGTTACTGGACTATCTGGCGGCGAGTTTTGTCAACAACGGTTGGTCGCTCAAGAAGCTGCACCGCGAGATCCTGCTTTCGGCCACCTATCAGCTTTCGGCGGCGAACACGCCGGCCGGTGTCGAGAAGGACCCGGCGAACCGGCTGTTGTGGCGGGCCAACCGGCAGCGGCTGGACGCCGAGAGTCTGCGCGACGCGCTGCTCGAGGCTTCGGCGGAGCTCGACGTGACGCCGGGCGCCGAGCCGGCCGACCTGGCGGCCAACGAGACGCGGAAGCGGACCATTTACGGGCTCGTGTCGCGCCGGAAGCTGGACGGTACGCTGGCCCTGTTCGACTTCCCGAACCCCAACGCGACGGGCGAGCAGCGCAACGTGACGGCCACGGCCCTGCAGCAGCTTTTCTTCCTGAACAGCGACTTTGTGGACGCCCGGGCGCGGAAGCTGGCGGCGGATGCGGCGAAGGCCACCGACCGGGTGGGCTTCCTCTACCGCGCCGTCTTCTCCCGCAACCCGGAACCGGAGGAGCGGAAGCTGAGTATGGAATTCACGCAGACGGCCAAGGACCCGTGGACGCAACTGGCCAAGGCGCTGCTCAGCTCGAACGAATTCCTGTTTGTAAATTAAGGACACCCATGATGAACCGCCGCGACGCACTCAAGACCCTCGGAACCGGCTTCGGCATGATCGGCCTGGCGAATAACATTGCCGCTGCCACCGGCCCGCACTTTACGCCGAAAGCGAAATCGGTGATCTTCCTGTTTTTCAACGGGGGCCCGTCGCAGGTCGATACGTTTGACCCGAAGCCGGCGCTCGACAAGTTCCACGGCACGCTGCCGCCGGGGCAGACGAAGATGGGGCAGGGAACGCTGATGCGTTCGCCGTTTTCGTTCCAGAAGTACGGGCAATCGGGGATTGAGGTCTCCGAGATTTTCCGGCAGGTGGGCGAGTGCATTGACGACATTTGCGTAGTCCGGTCGATGTACTGTGACCTGCCGGCGCATCCGCAGGCGATGCTGCAGATGAACATTGGCCGGATCATTCCGGGCTTTCCGTCCTGGGGATCGTGGCTGACGTACGGCCTGGGCAGCGAGAACAAGAATCTGCCGGGCTTTGTGGCGCTGTGCGCCGGGGTGCCGGACGTGGGCGCGAACCTATGGGGCAACGCCTTCCTACCGTCGGTCTACCAAGGGACTTATGTACCTAACGACGAGGCGGACCCGGAGAAGATGATTCAGCATCTGCGCAACGCGACCACCTCGCTGGCCGAACAGCGCAAGACGCTCGATTTTCTGAACAAGTTGAACGGTCTTGAGCTATCCAAGCGCGGGGCGGACCCGTTGCTCGAGGGCCGCATCCAATCGATGGAGGTGGCCTACCGGATGCAGGCCGAGGCGATGGATGCGTTTGATATTTCGAAGGAGCCGGCGAAGGTGCAGGCGGCTTACGGGGTGACGCGCAATCCGGACGAAGCCGAGATGAAGATCAAGTCGGCGACGCGGGACGGCGACTTTGCGCGGGGGTGCCTGGTAGCGCGGCGGTTAGTCGAGCGGGGGGTGCGGGCGGTACAGGTCTACTTCGGCAACGATAAGCCGTGGGACAGCCACCACAATATTCTGGTCCACCGGAAGCTGGCGCAGCAGGCCGATCAGCCGATTGCGGCGCTGCTCAAGGATCTGAAGGCGTCGGGACTGCTGAAAGAGACGCTGGTGGTGATTGGCGGCGAGTTCGGACGGCGTCCGTGGATTGAGACCAACGGGCGGATCAACGTGCAGAACGGGCGGGACCACAACAACGAGGGTTTCACGTATCTGCTGGCCGGGGCGGGGGTGAAGGGCGGGACGGTTTATGGGGCCACGGATGAGTTTGGCGGCCGGGCGGTGGAGAAGCGGGCGCACGTGCACGACTTACACGCGACGATTCTGCATCTCATGGGGATCGATCACACGCGCCTCACCTATCCCTACAGCGGGCGTTTCTTCCGGCTGACCGATGTGGCGGGTCAAGTGATGAACGACGTTTTGGCCTAGGCTCAACGCCCCGATGTCGACCACGGTTACCGCGGCGCAGCTTGAAGCGGCTTTGGAGGCGTTCGTCGCCTGCCCGGATGAGGAGCGGTTTGCCGTGCTGTTCCGGCTGCTGGCTCCGCAACTGCTCGTCTATTTCCGGGCCCGCGGTTGCGAGGCCGGGGTGGCCGAAGACCTGACGCAGGAGGTGATGTTGACCCTGTTCCGGAAGGTGGACGGGCTGCGGGACCGCGACCTGTTCCGGCCGTGGCTGTTCCGCATTGCCAAGAACGCTCTGCTGCAGCACCTGCGCAAACAGGGACAGCGAGTGGAGACGGTGGCGCTAGCCGACCGCCTCGAGGGCGTGGCGTGGAATCCGTTCGCCGGCCTGGCGTTGGGCGAGTGGCTCGCGTGTCTGCCGGAAGCGGACCGGGAGTTGCTCCTGCTGCGTTATGTGGACGGATTCACGCATCATGAGATCGCGGCATTGCTGGAGATTCCGATGGGAACGGTACAGTGGCGCGTTTTTCAGCTAAAAAAGAAGTTGGCGGAACATTTTCGATGAACTGGGAGTTGGCATTGCAGCAGGAGGGGGCGCGGTGGCGCGCGGCTTCGTCGGCGGGCGCTCCGGACGTGGAGCGTTTGTTGCGCGGCACCATGGCGCGGCTCGGCGGCAGCGGTCTGCGGGCCGAAGAGGCCTTGGCGCTGCTAGGGCATCTGCTGGAGCCGCTGTGCGGAAGCAGCGGAGCCGCGTCGGCCATGGCGACGGCCGCGCGGCAGTGCGGCGGGGTCTCGCGCCGGACCTGGCCGCGGTTTGTAACTTCCTTAAGTGAACTGATCGGTTCGTTTTGCGGCCTGGCCGCCGGACAGTTGGTCGGGCAGGCCGGCCATTCGCTCGAGGTCGCCTAGATGTATCTCTGGCAGGAGATCCTGAAAGTTGCCGCCTATGCGGTAGCCCTGCCTTACTGCTGGCGCATTCGGGGTGACTCCGCGCCCCACTCCCCGATGTGGCGGGCCTGGACGCTGATGGGACTCAGCGCACTGTTGGCCATGGTGCGGCACAGCTACGAGCTGGTAGCCGAATTGGGCAATTGGGAGTTGACCATTCGGAGCTGGCGGCAGGTGGTGATTGTCGCCTCGCTGCTGGCACTCACGGGTGGCTTGCTGGAGCTGGGGCGGGCTTTTCGCGACGCGGGCATGGCCCCGCGCTGGCGGCGGGTGGACTGGGTTTGGCTTCTGTTGATTGCCTGCCTGGCGGTCCCGGTGGTGATTCACCGCGAGCGCATGGGCGATTCGGCGAGCGGTATTGCGGCGATGCGCTATCTGCAGTCCTTGAGCTCCGTGCTTCTCGCCGTGCCGGTTATTGTCGCGCTCGGGTTACATCGCATCAGCCGGTCGATGGCCGGAGGGCGCTGGGCGGTGGCGCTGCGCTGGATGGTGGCGTTTCTGCTGGTGCGTCTCGTGAACTTGTACTTAGGCACCGCACTGGCGATAACGAGCGAGTGGATCCAGTGGTCGAATGTCGGGGCGCCGTGGCTATTTACCATGGCGGCGATGGAGCGCTGGAGCGTGACGCGGGCCGCTGTCCGCATGCGGCAGCAAATTTTTTTGGACGCCAACAAACCGGCATAAAATCGCATCCCTTATGCATGCAGAAATTGGGAGCCTTGTTGCTGGGAGTTTGGCTGAGTGCGGTGTCCGCACCGGCGCAGGTTTTGTACGGTTCGTTAACGGGTAATGTGACCGATGCGGCCGATGCGGCCGTGGCCGGGGCCAAGGTGGAAGCGGCCAATACCGCGACCGGGGTGACCCGGCAGGGAACCACCGACGAGCGCGGCACGTTTCTGTTCAACGACCTGCAGCCCGGGACTTATAAGGTTTCCATTTCGTCGCCCTCGTTCCGCGCCGTGGTGCAGAACGGCGTATCGATTGACGCCAACACGGTGCGCCGTATCGACGCGCGTCTGCAGGTGGCCAGCGTGACCGAGAGCATCGTCGTCGAAGGTTCGGCCGCTACCCTGCAGACCGACCGCGCCGACCTCAACACCCGGATCTCCAAGAGCCAGATCACCAACCTGCCGATTGGCGCGGGACGCAATTTTCAGTCGCTGTACAAGATCATCCCGGGCTTCTCGCCCCCCACCGAGCTGCACTCCGACGCGGGCAATCCGCAGCGCGCCATGGGCACCAACGTCAACGGCGCCAGTTACTCGAACAACAACACGCGCATAGACGGCGCCACCGTGAGCTACCCCTGGCTGCCCCACATTGTGGCGTACGTGCCGCCCCAGGACGCCATTGAAACCGTGAACGTGGTCTCCAACAGCTTCGATGCCGAGCAGGGCATGGCGGGCGGCGCGGCGATGAACGTCACCATCAAGAGCGGGACCAATGAGTTCCACGGCTCGGCCCACGAGTTCCACACCAACAGCGCCATGCGCGCCCGCAACTTCTTCTACTACGGCGGCAACCTGCCGAAGAACATCCTGAATCAGTTCGGCGGCACCTTCGGCGGCCCGATCAAAAAGAACAAGCTCTTCTTCTTCGCCGATTGGGAACGCACCGTCCGCCGCCAGAACGCTTCGGCCTTCCGCACTCTGCCCAACGCTCCGCTCCGCGGCGGCGACTTCAGCGACTTTGGGACCAACATCTACGACCCCGCTACCGGCGCCGCCAGCGGGACCGGCCGGCTTCTGTTCCCTGGACTGCGCATCCCGGCCAGCCGCATCGACCCCGCCGCCGCCACCATGCTCGGCCTGCTGATCGCCCCCAACTATGTTGGCCTGCCGGCCGGTTCCAACCAGATTCAGAACAACCACTTTGCCAGCGGAACTTATGAGTTCAATCGCGATAACGCCGACTTCAAGGTGAACTACAACCCGACGGAAAAGTCCTCTGTCTTTGGCCGCTACAGCTTCTCGCCCAGCCTGATTTTTGATCCGCCGTCGCTCGGGGCGGCAGGCGGCGACGCCTTGAACGGCGGGCAGCCCGGCCGCGCGCCCGGCCTGATCCAGAGCGCCGCCATCGGTGGCACCTATACCGTCTCCCCGCGGGTCCTCATCGACGCCAACGTGGGCTTTACCCGGCTCCGCCTCAGCGCCGAGAACGTCGACATCGGCCGCAACTATGGCCTCGAAGATCTGAAGATTCCCGGCACCAACGGCGGAGACCGGCTGCAGGGCGGCTATCCGCGCTTCAACATCAGCGGCTTTTCCGCCCTCGGAA
>JADCJL010000059.1 GCA_020247055.1 Acidobacteriaceae bacterium
TCTGGCCCTGCAGGAGGCGGCAAAGCAACTCAGCATTGGAGAGCGCTCGAAGCGAGCGCTGAATCCTAAGCGCCCTCGTGAAACAATGGCTTCCAAAAATACCAACCCCTTGATCAATAAAGGTGAAGCAGGCGCGGTTTCGCTGCGAATCGAAATAGACTGACGCCCACCAGGGTTCCCGGTCTGCGTGTCTGCTGGCATGGTTCATCGTGTTTAGCATCGCTTCGCTCAAGACCCGGTAGCTCATCTGATGACGGGTTGTTCGTCCATGGAGTTTAGTGGCGCCGAATTCGACCAGTTCATTCGCGACGCGTTGATCGTATCGAACTTGCATCGTCTCTTTACTCCTCTTTCGGGTTTTGATTTTGCCCAAGGCAGGGGGAGGGGTCGCGCCCGAGGCGACGCGTACACAGTCGTAAAAGCCTGACTCGTCAAGCATCTCTTTCGCCCGGGGCTCGATCGGGGTATTGCCCGACACGAGAGCGGTACTGAGCTTCTGGCTGTGGATTACGGCCAAGAGAGTCGCAATTGCTTCGGGACCAATGGTCTGTACTTTCGAAAGGTCGACGTAAACATTGGCAATCTTGCCAATTTCAAAGAGATTGTTTAGGAAAGAAATGGAGGCATCGGGGTTTTGTACCAAGGAGAATACTTCCGGCGCCGTGGCCCTGCCGCTAACGGACAATCGTTTTCTGCTTATCTCGGATAGGGCTCGATTGCGTCGCCGACGGCTGCGTTGGAAACGCCGCCGAGATTTCAAACTTGATCGACTTCGCGCCAGCAGGTAGCGTTTCCAACGAATTTTACTGATGAGCTTCTTCAAGAGTCATCATTGTAGCCTGACGCTGCTACGCCCTGGAAAGGCCACCTGGGCCCAATCCTGCGCAACTGGAGACCTCTGGCGGCGAACTGAAACTTGATGACGATGCCATCGCCTGTAGAGATCACCACTCCACTTTCATGGCCTCGACGGCCCACACTGCACGAGTCCCGTATCGGGCAGCCAAAAGACAAAACGCATGCTGGAATACTCTCTAGGCTTTGGGCTTCACTTATCGACGCCGGCGCTTTGAGCGCCGCGGGCCTCGTGGCAGAATTGGAAAGAGCAGCCTAGCCCGGCCAGGCGAAACCGAGGAACCCTACCCCGTTGGCTGCTTCACTCACTTAGGGCGCCGAGGGAGCGATGAACGATTTAGCGCAGGCGGCCGTGGGCGCCGCCGATTCTTGCGAAGGGCTCGATGCGCAGTTCCTCGCAAAGCTGAAGGATCCAGGCTACTTGGACACCTTGCGAGCTGACGCCGCGCGGAGGCATGAGGACGTTGGGCGAAGCCAACGGCGGGTACAGGCCGCCATTGAGAAGCTTCCAAAACCACGTCGAGCGCCTCTTGATGAGTTGAGCCGCGCGATTGAGGATCGGGCCCTTGTCCATCTGGCGAAGCTTCTCGAAGAGGGCCACGCGCTGGAAGGGATCGCGGCGGAGGCGGTCGGCCTGGCATGGGATGAGTCGTTTGCTCAGTTCGAAGCCGGCATATCCGGGCAGTACATTGGAATTCGGTCCGGGATCGTCGAGAGTGTCGAGGAGCGGGTTAGGCTCTTGCGTGGACATCGAGAACGATTGGCTTTTTCCGATCCACAGCGAACCTGGTCAGTCGAGCTCTGGAACAATATCGTGAGCGAACCAGCAGCCCCAGGGCCTACGACTGCTGACCTAGCGCAATCGCCACGGGCGGTGTGGGTGAGGGCCGAACTGGCCCAGCGGGGCTGGAGGTATAACGGGCCAAATAAATTTGGCTCCGGACCGAACGAAAAGACGGTGAAGAGAATGACGCTCGGATTGTCGACCAACGAAGGTTCGTGGGAAAGTCTAGTCGCATCGTTCACGCATGTGGGTCCGCCAGTCAGCATGAACGACATTCCACGCGAATAGTCGAGAGACACTGAAAGTTCCGACGGATATCCGACGATTCCGCCATTCTATCGGCTTAAATTACCTCATGAACCACTCAATCATGAGGTTTCCCAATGAAAGCTGATTACCTTGATCTTGCCCTCCGCAATCATCCGCAGGCGGCAATGCTAACTGATCGTGAGGTAGCTGCACGCCTAGGAGTCAAGGTCGATACCGTTCGCAAATGGCGGCTACGCGGTCTGGGGCCGCTTGCCATCCGCGTCGGTGGCGCCGTTCGATACCGTTTGAGTGACCTGGAGTTTTGGATCTCCAGTCAGCCGACACTTGGCTGCCGTGCGGAGGGCAACTGATGCGCAAGCCTCGCCAACCCCGCAAGCCGCGCCAGCCTCGTCAGCCAAGAGACGGCGCCGTCCCCTCCAGCCTCTATCGTGTCGCCTCTGTGGTGTTGACCGGAGATCCGCAGTGCCCCGCGATGGTGAGCGTTGAGGTCATCGGCGTCGGGGTCATTCACTGCTGCTGCCTCGAAGACGAGGAGGAACGAGGGCGGCCGACTCTCGGGTCGCTCACGCGGTGGATCGAGCGGCCCGGTGGACTTCTGAAGGTCCCCATAGTTGATTTCTTCCCAGAAGGGGTTCGACGCCAGCTCGAGATCGAAGCGATGACTGAGTTCGCGAAACTGACAAGCTCGGCAGAACAACCGCGAGTCACCCCCCCAGCCGCGATTGTTCAGGCCTATCCTCCGGCCCAATTCAGGACTCGCCGACCGGGACAACCGCGCGGCCCGGAGGCCCGATGATGCCGAGAGCAAAAGGCCTCGACGACGGCGCCGAGATGGAAGACGCTCCAATTACAGAACATCTGCCGTGGTTCCGTTTCCATGTCTCGCTTCTCGAAGATCCCCGAGCGCAACGGCTCGACGGAGAAACGTTCAAGCTCTATATCAACTCTCTCTGCCACTGCTGGCGAAAGAACGGTGTGCTCCCGAAGTTCGATGAGTTGGCCTGGCACTTGCGTCTCGACGCCGGAGTCCGACTGGAGCCGATGATTGACGAACTAGTTCAGCGCGGCTTGTTGGCCAAGACGGGCGAGGAAATCAGAATTCCCCCTCAGACCTTGGAGAAAATCTACTGCAGATCGGACAGTTCGACAGAGCGAGTGAGGAGGCATCGTAATCGCACAAGTGACGATGCTGGGGAGACGAAAGCGCTCGATTCAGAACGTAACGTTACAAGTAGCGTTTCAGAAACGTTCAAGAGTAGAGAAGAGGAGAGTAGAGAAGAGGAGAACAGACAGAAGCGCGTGTCCGATTTCTTCGATGAATTCTGGAAGCTGTATCCGAAGAAGAAGAATCGGCAGAGGGCGACGGAAGAGTACCGGAAAGCCATTCATGGTCACGAAGAGATGGTACCGGTGATTCTGGCGGCCATAGCATCCCAGCGGGATCAGCTGATTGAGCCGGGCGAACGGTATTGTCCAGACGCGAGCACTTGGCTCAATCAGCGTCGATGGGAGGACGAAGCCGCGAAAAGTGACACCCTCGGACCAGTGCTCGCAGCTTGGAGCGAGAAGAGTAGTGCATTCGCATTCGTGCCCATCGCAGGAATCAATCCGGAGTTCTCGGGCCTCCTGGTCGCGGCTGTGATCTTGGCGTGCTGCATGTGCCTTCGAGATCGGCAAGGCCGGCCGCTGCTGAGCGTTGCGGCGTTGCTCTTAAGCCGAGGCCTCTTCGCATTGGCCCAGGGCTACGACCAGTTCTATTTGGGCATGGCGATCGCGCTGCGGACGTTTCGCACGGAGACGGCGGCGGCCTGGCGAGACGCTGAGGAGTCGCGATGATTCCCGGAGCGGTAATAGCACCCCTGGGAAGGCGGCGCCAGGAGCGTTTGGGACGTCGGGAGGCCCTCTGTCTCCAGACAAAGCACGTCGCGGGCTCCTGTCAAGGCTGTGCGCGAAGCCTGGGGGATCTGGCGCACGTTGTCGAGGGTGGAGAGGCAGGGATTCAAATCCTCTGCGGCGAGTGCTGCCCATGCTCCGCCGCGGAACGTCAACAGACCGGGCCGGACTCCGGCCGAAGGATGAACGCATGACTCTTGGAATTTCCGAACAAGATCTTCGTGAGACCCGGGCCGCAATCAAGAAGCGCCGACCGCAGCCATTCCCGCACGAACTGTTGCGGATCTCCGATGCGGCCGCGCTGGCCGGTCTGCACAGCCAGACCGTCAGGAAATGGGTTCGAGAGGGTAGGATCCAGGCCTGGGGATGGCGAGGATCGCGTCGAGTGAAGCTCAGCGACCTTCTCCCCGAATCGACTCTGGAGACATCGTCCGATGGCAAAGGATGAAGGGATAATCCGTGCCTTGAGCCTCGACGCTAATCCCCGTCGCCTGAAGCGCGCGCAGCTTCGGCCACGCGGGCGGCGATGGCCTTCCGGGTCTTCGGCTTCATCGTTTCCAGGTGGGACGCCACGACGGCGCCCAGCACTTCCCAGAGGCTCTGCCCGGTTTCGGCCGCAAGCGCTGAGAGCGTTGCTTTCGTCTTCGGCTCGATCCGGATCGACAGCCGTGGCCATTCACTCGTCTTCACCGGCTGGCCGGAGGTGTCGCTGGCGGCCGGCGGACGGCCTCTTTTCCGTTTCGTCTTCGGGTCCATATTGTTTCCTTGATCCTAGAACAATATCCCTGGTTCCGAAAGTATTTTCGTCTCGACACAAACTAATTCTTGCTAGACACAATTAACCCGATGTAGGATCAGGTCATGACGCTTTCCACACCCAACACCAACAGCCGAGCGCTTCCAGCCTGCGGCGTAATCAGCTCCTTCCAGTCACTTCGCGACGCCCTCCGCGGCGAGGCCCGCGAGGGACTCGTGAAGGAATTCGAGCAGTTCCTGGAGGACGCCACGCCCGAGGAAATCGCCTTTCTCTCCGAGGCGCTCTCCGTTCGGAACCAATGCACGTCAGACGCCGATTCTGACGGCTTCCGCCTTGCCAGCGCCATCGAGTGGACCGCCGGCAACACCCGCGCTATCCCGATTCCGGGCTCACCCGACGACGAGAACGAGCCCGTCCTGGGGTGGGCAACCGTCACCAACGAGGAGACGAAGCAGCCCACCGAAGGGGCCGTCGTATGATCCGCAAGCGCGGCCAGCACTGGCACATGGACGTGTCGATCAACGGGGTTCGCTATCGCGAGCCCCTGCGGACAACCGACAAGCGCGAGGCCAAGGAGGCCGAGAAGCGGCGCGTGGCGGAGATTCTCGCCGGCAAGGGTAGCTCCCTCGCTGGCCGGGAGTTCGCCCGCCTGCCTTTCACAACGGCGCTGGAGCAATTGATGGAAGAGCGCAAGCCCCATGTCGCACCCAAGACTCAGGAGGTCGACAAGAACCGCTCGAAACCGCTCTGCCGCTACTTCGGAGACCGTCCGCTGAATCGGATCACGGCCGCCGACATCGCGACCTTCCAGCGCAAACGGCTGGCGGGTGAGGGCTTCGACGTGGCGGGCTCAGCGCGGACGATCAACATGGAAGTCACCCTCCTCCGAACCCTGATGCAGAAAGCGAAGCTCTGGGGACGCTTGCGCGAAGACGTCAAGGCCCTTCCGGAGAGCTCAGCGCCGATCGGCCGCGCTCTCACGGTGGAGGAACTCCGGCATCTGTTCGCCGTCTCGACCCAAAGCGAGCGCTGGCTGGTTGTGCGTTGCGCCATGACCATCGCGTTGGCCACGGCCGGCCGCGGGGTCGAGTTGAAGGGCTTGCGCTGGCAGCACGTGGACTTGTTCTCTCGGATGCTCCGCTTCGAGCGCTCCAAGACGTCTGGGGGCATCCGGACAATCCCGCTGACTGGAGACGCCGTGAACGCCCTTACGGCGCTCCGTGCCCGCGCTGAGGCCTTTGGGCCGGTAGAGGATGAGCACTTCATCTTCGCCACGTGCGAGAACCTGCAGTTCGACCCGACGAAGCCCATGAAGGGTTGGCGAACCGCTTGGCGGTCGCTGGTGGCAGAAGCAGCAACCCTGGCCGGAGACGCCGCCGAACGAGCCGGGGAGAGCCGGGCAACCGCGGAGAAGCCCTTCCGCGGACTCCGGTTTCACGACCTGCGCCACTGCTCTGTGACGATGCTGGCCGAGGCCGGCGTGTCCGATGCCACGCTCATGAGCATCAGCGGCCACCTCAGCCGGAAGATGTTGGAGCACTACTCCCACGTCCGCATCCAGGCTAAGCGGGACGCCGTCACTCACCTGCCGTCAGGGCTCTTCTCGATGGGCGCAGAGCGGGAGGCGGAAACCACCGGAAAAGTCCAATGAGGGGGGGTTACGTCACAATCCGCGTCACAATCGCAATTTCAAGCCAACAGCATCAGCCGCAACTCGTTGATTGCAATGGTCGGGGCGGCGGGATTCGAACTCGCGACCCCTTGCGCCCAAGGCAAGTGCGCTACCAGGCTGCGCTACGCCCCGACAGACCCCTAGTTTAGCATTGCGGCAGCAGAGGGGCCGCCCCGCGTTTTGATAGACTCGGCCGTATGCAGCGCCGTCAGTTTCTTCGCCTTGCGGCTTCGTCAGCCGCCGTGTCCGCCGCCACCGCCTCGACCGCTCTGGCGGCCGCGCCCGGTCGCCCCAACATCGTTCTCATCATGGCCGACGATATGGGATGGTCCGACCTCGGCTGCTACGGCTCGGAGATCGCCACGCCCACTCTCGACCGCCTCGCGGCCAACGGCATCCGCTTCACGCAGTTCTACAACACCGCCCGCTGCTGCCCCACCCGCGCTTCACTCCTCACCGGCCTCTACCCGCACCAGGCGGGCATCGGCCACATGATGAACGACTACGGCCTGCCCGGCTATCGCGGCGATCTGAACAAGAACTCCGTCACCATCGCCGAGGTGCTGAAAACGGCGGGCTACCAAACGGCGATGACCGGCAAATGGCACGTCACCCCGCGCTCGCGCGCCGACAAGGGCAACTGGCCGCTGCAACGCGGCTTCGACCGCTTCTTCGGCACCATCGACGGCGCCGGCAGCTTCTACAATCCCGCTACCCTGACCCGGCAGAACGAGACCATCGAGCCCGAAACCAAAGAGTTCTACTACACCGACGCGCTGGGCGAAAACGCCGTCGCCTACATCGAAGAGTTCAGCGCCAAGCCCGACCCGTTCTTCTTGTACATGGCCTTCACCGCCCCCCACTGGCCGCTGCATTGCCCGGAAGAGACCGTCGCCAAATACAAAGACACCTACAAAGACGGCTGGGACGCGCTGCGGCAGAAGCGGTTCGCCAAACAGAAGAAACTGGGCCTTGTGAAGAGCAACTGGGAGCTGACGCCGCGCGACCGCGAGGTGCCGGCCTGGGAGAACGCGCCGGATAAAGAGTGGGAGGCGCGGCGGATGGCCGTCTATGCCGGGATGATCGACCGGTTGGACCGGGCCGTGGCGCGCGTCGTGCGGACGCTCGAGCAAAAGAAGATGCTCGACAATACGCTGATCCTGTTCTTCGCCGACAACGGGGGATGCGCCGAAGGCATGAACGCGCCGCCGGCCAACCAGAATCCGAACACCTCCATCAAACCGCTGACCACGCGCGACGGACGCCCCGTGCGCTACGGCAACACACCGGATATTCTGCCCGGCCCGGAGGACACCTACACAAGCTACGCCACGCCCTGGGCCAACGCTTCGAACACGCCCTTCCGCATGTACAAGCACTGGGTGCACGAGGGGGGGATTTCGAGCCCGCTGGTGGCGCACTGGCCGGCCGTGATCAAGCGCCGCAACGCCATGTCGAGCGAGCCGGGGCACCTGATTGATCTCATGGCGACCTGCGTCGACCTCGCCAAGGCGAAGTACCCGGCCAGCTGGAAGGGCGAACGGATCCATCCGATGGAGGGCAAGAGCCTGGAACCGGTGTTCCGCGCCGGGCGGCGGACGCCGCACGAGGCGATTTACTGGGAGCACGAAGGCAACCAGGCCATTCGCATGGGCCAATGGAAGCTGGTGAAAGTCCACAAGGGCGAATGGGAGCTCTATGACATCGAGGCCGACCGGACGGAGCTGAACAACCTGGCGGCGGCGCAGCCGGAGCGGGTGAAGGCGATGGCGGCGAAATGGGAGGCCTGGGCCCAGCGCGCCAACGTCGCGCCGTGGGAGAGCTGGGCCCAGGGGAAGAAGAACCGGAAGAAAGGCTAGCCGCGGCGCCCGCGGCGGACGTGGCGGCGGGCCACCCATTTCGCGTCCAGATACTCGCCCATGCTCAGGGTGCCGGTGATCTGGTCGCCGGTGAGCTGGCCGGTAAACTCGAACTGCAGGGAGTCGCCGTGGCGTTCGCTGTAGCTGCTGGAGAGGCGGACGCGGTTGCCCTCCATCTGGCCCATCAGGTCGCGGGAGACGAACTCACCCTGGTGGGTGCCTTCAATCTGCCCGTTGGTCTGCTTGAGGTGCAGGACGTGGGTGGACTTGCTGGCGCTGTACTCGATTTCGACATCCCAGCGGCCGGAGAGGTCGGCGGCGGCGGGGGCGTTGGTCGCGGGCGGGGCGGGGGGCGGGTTTTTGAGCGTGGCCAGGATGCGGTCGGCCACTACTTTCTCGTCGCCGGGGGCCATCATGTAGGGCACGACCTGAATGGCGGTTTCGCTGGCGCCGGTGGGCAGGGCGATGCGGGGCGCGGTGGTGAACAGATGGCGGGCGAGGGCGCGGCCGGTGACGCCGGTTTTGGCCGGGTCCCATTGGATGACCAGCGTCGGGGTGTTGTTGGACAGGCCCTCGGGCTGGCGAAGGGAGGTGGTCACGCCGGGGACGGTGGAGACCTGTTTGGCGATGTGGTCGAGGCGGGCCATCCAGGTGTTCCATTCGGCCTTGTGGTCGCGCTTCATCCACATTTCGACGGCCATCAGCATGCCGATGGCCTCTTCTTTGCCGATCTTGAGGCCGCGGGCGAAGCCGTGGTGGGGTGAGCTGTGGACCCAGGCGGCCTGGACGAGGTCTTTGCGGCCGAGCAGGAGGCCGGCCGTCTGCGGTCCGCGCATGCACTTGCCGCCGCTGTAGGCAACGAGGTCGGCGCCGGCCTGGAGGTGGACGTTGGGGACGGTGAGGCCTTCGGCGGCGGCGTCGACGAAGACGGGGACGTTGTGTTTTTTGGCCATCTCGCAGATGACCTTGGTGGACAGCGGGCTTTTATCGGCGTTGGGGCCGGCGAGGATATAGACCATGGCGGTGCGCGGGCCGAGGGCGGCGGCGAACTCGTCGACGGTGCCGGCTTCGACGACTTTGGCGCCGACGGCGCGGACGGCGGCGTCATAGACGTTGCGGGAGTGGTTGGGGATGAGGACTTCGTCTTTGGCGAAGCCTTCGAGGTTGGGGAGGCGGACGTGGAGGTCGGCGTTGCCGCCGGCGATGCAGGCGGCGGTGGCGTGGGTGATGGCGGCGGAGCAGCCGCAGCTGACCATGCCCCATTCGGCCTTGGTGATTTCGGCGAGGCGGGCGCCGACGGCGGCCATCAACTCGTCGATGTGGACGTAGCGCTGGGAGGCTTCGGCCATGGCGGTGCGGACTTCGGGCAGCATGGTGGAGCCGCTGATGATGGTGAAGGTGCCGCGGGCGTTGATGAGCGGCTGCACGCCGATGGATTCATAGATGCCGGAGCCGAGCTGGAGGCCGGCGGTGGGGGCGGCAGCGGCGGGGGCGAGTCCGGTGAGCAGGCCGAGGGCCGAGCCGCGGAAGACGTCGCGGCGGGGGAGCCGTTTCGAGAGAAATTCCTTCATGGATCTACTGTACGCTCAACGGCGGGGCGGTGAAACGGGGGGCGCGGATCGCCTACACTGGGGCTTGCCTCCGATTCGTCTGCTGTTTGCCCTGTTGATTACGGCCGTGAGCGTGTTGAATGTGACGCGCAGCGTGCGGCAGTCGCTGACGATTGATGAGGCGATGACGTTTTTGTCGTTCTCGTCGAAGCCGCTCGGGGAGATGTTTGTGTACTACGACGCGAACAACCATGTGTTGTTCACGCTGCTGTCGCGGGCGAGTTTTCTGGCGCTGGGGGATGCGGAGTGGGCGATCCGGCTGCCGGCGGTGGTGGCGGGGGTGGCGTTTCTGGTGCTGCTGGCGCGGGTGCTGGTGCGGCTGCTGGGGGAGAGTGGGACGGCGGTGGCGGCGTGGGTGGCGGTGGGGTCGAACCCGCTGCTGCTGGATCATCTGGTGGCGGGGCGGGGTTATGGGTTGGCGCTGGCGTTGTGGATGGGGGCGCTGTGGGTGCTGCTGGACGGGGGAGAGGCGGGCGGCGGGGGGCGCTGGGCCGGGGCGGGGGTGCTGTTGGGCCTGGCGTTGGCGGCGAACCTGAACCTGTTGTTCGCGGGGGTGGGGTTGGGGGTGGCGTATGGGGTTTGGCGGGGGCGGGCCGGGGGGAAAGCCGCGATGGGGATGGCGGCGAGCGCGCTGCTGACGGCGGGGCCGATTCTGTATCCGGCGCTGCGGCACGCCACACGGGATAACTTTTACTACGGGGCCGAGCGGTGGGCGCAGACGCTGGATCAGTTTGTGTGGCAGACGCTGATGCCGGTGCATGGGGAGTGGGATCTGGTGGCCGCGCTGATCTGGGCGAATCGGGTGGCGCCTTGGGTAGTGGGGTTGACGGCGCTGGGGATCGCAGGGCTGTGGCGGCGGCGGGAGGCGTTGTTCGTGGCCCTGCCGATGGTGCTGGCGTTTGGACTGACGGAGGCGGCGCACCGCTGGGCCGGGGTGCGGTATCCGCTGGGGCGGACGGCACTGCCGCTGTTTGTGTTGACTCTGTTGGCGATGGCGGCGCTGGCGACGGTGCCGCGGGTGCGGTACGGGGTGGTGGTGATGTGGCTCGTGCTGACAGGGAGCCATCTGGCGGCGGCGCGGTGGAGCTATTTTGGCGAGTGGCCGGGCGATGGGGAGAGCCGGGAGCTGGCGCGGGTGGCGGCGGGGCAGGAGGGGCCGATGTGCGCGACGTGGACGCTGTTGCCGGCGCTCGAGTATTACCGGCTGCGGTACCGGCTGCCGGCGCCGGAGATGGTGCCGAACGAGCGCGGGCCGGGGTGTGCGTGGTTTTTCGCGGCGCCGGGGGACCGGCAGTGGCCGGAGGAGAACGGGTTTGTGGAGGTGGCGGCGGGGGCGCAGTCGAAGGTGAAGGTGTACCGGAATCCGGGGCTTTAACGCCGGCGGAGCGCTTTTTTCGGGATCAGCAGGGCCATGGAGCCGCGAGCGGTGACCACTTCGTACTTGCCCTGGAAGGCGATGAGGAGGTGGGCGGCCCACTCTTCAAGGCCATGTTCGCTCATCAGATACTGGACCATGTCGGTGGTGGCCATTTCGAGGGCGCGGTCGAGCGAGCTTTGGAACTCGGGCTGGGAGCCGATGCTGATGATGGCGTCCGCGGTCTCGACACGGGGGCCGGTGAGCTTGGCGCCCTTGCGGACGGTGACGGAGAACTCGACGTCCATGGACGTTTCGACGCCATTGCCGGTGGGCTCGCCGTCGCCCTGGAGGGCGTGGCCATCCCCAAGGAAAATGAGGGCGCCGGGGTGGAAGACCGGGAGAATGACGGTGGCGCCTTCGCCGATGCGGTTGTAGTCGAGGTTGCCTCCGTAGGGGCCGGAGGGGCTCGAGGTGGGGGCCCAGTCGCCGGCGGCGGCGACGCCGACGCAGCCGAGCATGGGCTGGGCGGGGAACTCCATGACGATGGCTTTGCTGCCGGGTTCGCGGAGCCGGACGAGGCCTTTTGCGCGGTCGAGGTCCCAGGGGACGTAGTGGGCGTAGCCTTTGCGGACGAGGTCGCGTTTGTAGACGGGCGGGTAGGTTTTTTCGATGTACTCCGGGGTCATGGCGAAGAGGCCGAGGCGGTAGCCGGAGTAGCCCCAGTCGCGGTTGAGGCGGACTTTGTGGAAGTGGATGGCGATGGCGTCGCCGGGTTCAGCGCCTTCGACGTGGAAGGGCCCGGTGAGGGGGTTGGGGGCGTCGGCGACCTCCTGGCTCAGATGATCCTTGCCGCTCGAATCGACGGTGCGGGTGGTGACGCGTTCGCCGGGGCGGATCTTCTGCTTGACGGGGTGTTTGTGGAAGAAGGTCCGGTAGTAGGTTTCGGCGGAGAGGGGAAGGACGGTGGCGCAGGCGAGGAGCAGGAGGAGGCGCATAGGGGGAGTATAGCCGGAGTTAGACGGCGGCTCCGAAGAGGGCGCCGACCCAGGCCGTGAGGGCCATGGCGGCGATGCCCCAGAAGGTGACGCGGAGGGCGGCTTTGCCGACAGGGGCGCCGCCGGCGTAGGCGCCGAGGGCGCCGAGGAGGGCGAGGCAGAGGACAGAGGCGCCGGTGACGTAGGGGATGAGCAGCGGCGGCGGGGCGATGACGACCATGCCGAGCGGCAGGGCGGCGCCGAGGGCGAAGGTGGCGGCCGAGGCGAAGGCGGCCTGGAGGGGGCGGGCGGCGGTGGCATCGGAGAGGCCGAGTTCGTCGCGGGAGTGGGCGGCGAGGGCGTCGTGGGCCATCAACTGTTCGGCTACCTGTTGGGCGAGGGCGGGGTCGAGGCCGCGCTGGGTGTAGATGGCGGCGAGTTCGTCGCGTTCGGCGGCGGGGTTGGCGGCGAGTTCGGCGGTTTCGCGGCGGCGGTCGGCGGCTTCGGTATCGGCCTGGGAGCTGACGGAGACGTACTCGCCGGCGGCCATGGACATGGCTCCGGCGACGAGGCCGGCGACGCCGGTGAGGAGGACATCGCCGGGGGAGGCCTGCGCGGCGGCGACGCCGGCGACGAGGCTGGCCGTGGAGACGATGCCGTCGTTGGCGCCGAGGACGGCGGCGCGGAGCCAGCCGATGCGGTCGGTACGATGTTTTTCAAAATGGAGAGCGCGCATGGGAGGGGCCTCCGGGTCCCCTCGAAAGTATACTGGTAGTCTCCCCCGCCCGCCGCACCAAACATGCCCACACCCAGTTCTGACGTCCCGTTTGTTCACCTGCATTGCCACACGGATTACTCGCTGCTCGATGGCGCCTGCGAGATCAAACAGCTGATGAAACTGACGGCGGAGCTGGAGCAGCCGGCCGTCGCGATGACCGACCACGGGAACATGTTCGGCGCGGTGGAGTTCCACAACGCGGCCAAGGACAAGGGCATTCATCCGGTGTTCGGCTGCGAGGTGTACGTCAACCAGAACGGCCACAAGTCGCGCACGGAGAACGACCGCTACAACCATCTGGTGCTGCTGTGCGAGAACCAGGAGGGCTACCGGAACCTGATCAAGCTGGTTTCGACCGGCTATCTCGACGGCTTCTACTATAAGCCGCGCGTGGACAAGGATCTGTTGGCGCAGCACGCGAAAGGCATCATCTGCCTGAGCGCGTGCCTGCGCGGGGACTTGAACGAAGCGCTGCTCAACGACAAGTACGGCCAGGCGCGGGAGCTGGCTGCGACGTACACGGACATTTTCGGCAAGGACAACTTCTTTCTCGAGCTGCAGGACCATGGACTCGAGCAGGACAAGCGGCTGATTCCCGAGGTGGCGAAGCTGTCGGCGGAGATGGGCATTCCGCTGGTGGCGACCAACGATTCGCACTACCTGCGCAAGGACGACGCGCGGGCGCACGAGCTGTTCATGTGCATTTCAACGGGCAAGACGGTTTCCGATCCGAACCGGATGCACTGGGACCATCCGGCCTTTTACATGAAGTCGAAGGCCGAGATGGAGCAGCTGTTCGGCGACTACCCGACGGCGCTGCGGAACCCCTACGAGATCGCCATGCGGTGCAAGGTGGCGCTTGAGAAGGTGAAGGAGCCGTTTCCGAAGTTCGATGTGCCGCCCGAGCACTCGATTGACAGCTATTTCGCCTATGTCTGCCGCGAGGGGTTTGAGAAGCGGCGGCCGCGGCTTGAGTATATGCGGGAGCGGGGCACGCTGCGGCAGCCGCTCGAGGCCTACACGGAGCGGCTGGACCGCGAGATCAAGATGATCCAGCAGATGAAGTTTTCCGGCTACTTTCTGATTGTCTGGGACTTCATCCGCTACGCGCGGCAGGCGGGGATTCCGGTGGGTCCGGGGCGCGGGTCGGCGGCGGGGTCGCTGGTTTCGTTTGCGATGGAGATCACCGATATCGACCCGCTGCAGTATGGGCTGCTGTTTGAGCGGTTTCTGAATCCGGAGCGCGTGTCGATGCCCGATATCGATACCGACTTTGAGCCGCGGGGGCGGGGCAAGGTGATTCAGTACGTCACCGAGAAGTACGGCCGGGAGCAGGTGGCGCAGATTATCACGTTCGGGACGCTGGGTTCGAAGGCGGCGATCAAGGACGTGGGGCGCGTGCTCGATATGACGTTTGCCGAGGTGGACAAGCTCACCAAGATGGTGCCGCCGACGCTGAACATCAAGCTGAAGGACGCCTTTGCGCAGGAGCCGGGTTTTGATGCGGCGGCCAAGGCGGACTCGCGCGTGAAAGAGGTGATGGAGGTGGCGCTGCGTCTTGAAGGCATGGCGCGGAACGCTTCGGTGCACGCGGCGGGCGTGGTGATTTCGCCGCAGCCGCTGAAAGAGCTGGTCCCGCTTTATAAGACCAACAAAGACGAAATTGTGACGCAGTACGACATGTCGGGCCTCGAGAAGCTCGGCTTGTTGAAGATGGACTTTCTGGGTCTGACGACGCTGACGATCGTCGAAGACGCGCTGGCGCTGATCCGGTCGAACCGGGGCGTGAAGCTGGTGATGGAGGAGATTCCGCTGGATGACCAGAAGACCTACGAAGAGATCTTCTGGAAGGGGCGGACATCGGGGGTATTTCAGTTTGAATCTTCGGGCATGCAGGATATTCTGCGGCGTTCGAAGCCGGAGCGGATTGAAGACCTGTGCGCGCTGAACGCGCTGTACCGGCCGGGCCCGATTCAGGGCGGCATGATTG
Organism: Acidobacteriaceae bacterium; assembly: GCA_020247055.1. Taxonomy (GTDB): domain Bacteria; phylum Acidobacteriota; class Terriglobia; order Bryobacterales; family Bryobacteraceae. Next base: position 14,800 of record JADCJL010000059.1, read on the forward strand.
ACGACTTCATTGCGCGCAAGCACGGCAAGAAGGAAGTGGTCTACGATTTCAACGAGCTCGAACCGCTGCTCGGCGAGACCTACGGCGTGATTGTGTACCAGGAGCAGGTGATGCAGATTTCCAACGTCATCGCCGGCTACAGCCTGGGCGAGGCGGACCTGCTGCGGCGCGCGATGGGTAAGAAAGAGGCCGCGGCGATGGCGCAGCAGAAAGAGCGCTTTCTGGCCGGGGCGACCAAGCTGGGCTTTAACGCCAAGAAGGCCGATAAGCTGTTCGACCTGATGGCGCAGTTCGCCGGATATGGCTTCAACAAGTCGCATTCGGCGGCGTATGCGTACCTGGCCTACGTGACGGCTTACCTGAAGGCGCACTACACGATTGAGTTCATGTCGGCCCTGTTGACTTCAGAAACGGGCAACACGGACAAGGTGGTGAAGTACATCAACGAGTGCAAGGACATGGGCATCAAGGTGCTGGCGCCGGATGTGGCTTCGTCGCTCATGAGCTTTGCGCCGGACGGCGAGGCGATCCGCTTCGGGCTGGGGGCGATCAAGAACCTGGGGCAGGGGGCGGTGGAGTCGATTCTGGCGGCGCGGCGGGAGGTGGGTAAGTTCCGGACCTTCTTCCAGTTCTGCGAGAGCGTGGACGTGGGGGCGGTGAACAAGCGGGCGATTGAATCGCTGATCAAGGCCGGGGCGATGGATAGTCTCGAGGGGACGCGGAGCCAGTTGACGGCGATGATTGACCGGGCGATAGAGCACGCGCAGCGGGCCAAGAAAGACCGGGACAGCGGGCAGGCGGGGCTGTTCGCGGACCTGTTTGGCGGGGCGGCCGAGGATGCTCCCGAGGAGCCGCTGCCGAACGTGAAGGACTGGACGCAGACCGAGAAGCTGCAGGGCGAAAAGGAGATGATCGGCTTCTACGTGACCGGGCATCCGCTGGACATTTTCGATGAGAAGATCAGCGAGCTGCGGACGCACGAGACCGACGGGCTCGACGAGTGTCAGAAGGGCGAAGAGGTGCGGCTGTGCGGCATTCTGACGGGGATTCAGCGGCGGCGGAACAAGGAAGGGAAGCTGTGGGCGGCGATGCGGATTGAAGACCACAAGGGGAGCGTGGAGGCGATGTGCTTCAACAGCAAGATTGAGGCGCTGAACCAGTTTTTGACGGACGATCATCCGGTGATGGCGATGTGCAAGGTGATGCCGGAGGAGGGTTCGGCGCCGAAGGTGAGCATTCAGGAGATTGTGCCGCTGGCGAACGCGCTGGTGAAGCTGCCGAGCATTATCGCGATTCGGGTAAGGATTCGGGAGGCCGGCGACAGCGACCCGGCCGTGGAGCTGAAAGAGCTGTTTGCGCGGAAGCCGGGCAAGGCGCAGGTGCGGTTTAAGCTCGAAAAGCCGCGGGACTTTATTGCGATGATGGACGTGCCGGTGAAGGTGCGGCCGGACCGGGAGTTCAAGGCCGAGATTGAGCGCATCTGCGGGGGGGACGCGTTTGAGGTGCTCGAAAAGGCCTGAGGCGGGGGTAACGCTGTGTTTGTCGCCGCATCTGGACGACGGGGTGCTGTCTTGCGCCTCGCTGCTGGCGGGGGCGGCGCGGCCGGTGATCGCGACGTTTTTCAGTGCGGGGGACCGGCTGTACGCGGCGCGGCGGGCCGAGGACCGGGAGGCGTGCCGGCGGCTGGGGGCGGAGTGGCGGCACCTGGGTTTGCGGGACGACCGGTTCCGGAGCTTTGTTGAGATTATCGGCGCGCCGACGCCGGTGACGAAACGAAGCCAACGGGCGCTGGCGGCGCTGCTTGACGAGCTGCGGCCGGAGCTGGTGCTGGCGCCGCTGGGGGTGGGCAACCACGTGGACCACCGGGAGCTGCGGGAGGCGGCGACGGCGCTGGTAGAGCCGGGGCGGCTGCTCTACTACGAAGACCGGCCGTACGCGCTGGTGCGGGGGCAGGTGGAGTTCACGCTGGGGGAGCGGCCGGCGCCGGACTGGCGCAGCTACTTCGGGGCGCATTACGTGAAGACGTATCTGGGTTCGTTTTCCCGGGAAACGGTAAAGGCGGCCCTGAGGACCGCCCTGCCGTTTGCTGGATTGACCTGCGTGCGGGAGCTGCCGCCGCCGGATTTGTGGCCGCTGCGGGCGTATGGCACGCAGCTGGGGGACCTGTTTGCGTCGCCGGCCGCGATGGCGCGGAGTTTCGCCGCGCGGCCGGAACGCTACTGGGCTAGAACGCCAGCTTGAGCGCCAGCTGGATCACGCGCCAGCTTTCGCCGTTCTGGTTGGTGGTGGAGGAGCTGGCGGTGGACA